>NZ_JAAAXQ010000330.1 GCF_009916105.1 Streptomyces sp. GC420
CACGGGGGTGGGGAGGGCGGCCGAGGCCGAGGGGGCGTGCACCGTCGCGAAGATGGAGAGGAATCCGGCGAGCGCGGCAATCACACTCAGTCGTCGACGCGCGTAGACACGAGACATGCGTACTCCCAGGGGGTGAGAGGCTGCGACCGCCCTCGGGGGTGGGGCGGGCGTGTGAAGCCCGCACAGCTTCGCGAGGCAACGTTTCGGCTTGATGGGCTTCAGGTAACAGAGTGGCGACATGGACACGTCACATCAAGATGTCCGATGCCCTGTCATCAAGCCTGTGGGCGTCGGCAATCGGGACCTAGTACTGCAAATATTGTCATTGCGGGCATCGCGGGGAGGGTGCCCGACCGGTGTCGCGTACACTTGTCCGAGCAGAAGGGGAGTAGCTCTTCGCCGGACCGTCGACATACTGCTGGGTTCTCCGACGAGAATCCGGCCGGCGCCCGGAGGCACACGGTCACCGTGTGCCAGCGAGACCTTCGGCAAGCAGTGTTGTCCGTACGAAACGACGCTGCCGTGCCGAAGCGACCCCTGAAACGGCAGGATCGGGCCCCGGGCCCGGGTCTCTCGGTACGGACAGCCCGACCGATTGAGGAATCACCCCCGTGCTCAGCATCACCGTCCTGGCGATCACCTTCGGTGTCGTCTTCCTCGCCGAACTCCCCGACAAGACCGCGCTCGCCGGTCTGGTGCTCGGCACCCGCTACCGCGCGTCGTACGTCTTCGCGGGCGTGGCCGCGGCGTTCGTCGTCCACGTCAGCCTCGCCATCGCGGCGGGCAGCGTCCTGACGCTGCTCCCGCAGCGGATCCTTGAAGCGGTCACCGGCACGCTCTTCCTGGCGGGGGCGGCGATGCTGTTCCTGAAGAAGGACGAGGAGGAGGGGGAGGTGCGCAAGCCCGGCGACCAGTCATTCTGGAAGGTGTCGGGGGCCGGTTTCATGCTGATCCTCGTCGCCGAGTTCGGCGACCTGACCCAGATCATGACCGCCAACCTCGCCGCACGCTACGACAACCCTGTCTCCGTCGGCCTGGGAGCCGTGCTCGCGCTGTGGTCCGTGGCCGCCATCGGCATTCTGGGCGGCCGTACGCTCATGAAGTACGTCCCGCTGAACCTGATCACGAAGATCGCGGCCCTGGTGATGCTGGGGCTGGGTGTCTTCAGCTGGTACGGGGCGATCGCGGGCTGAGCCGTGGGGCGGGGTGCCGGGCCGGCACCCCGTCGTCGTCGCGGGCCGTCGCGGGCCGGGCCGGCCCGCGGGGGTGCTGCGGCCCCCTGGCGGGGGCGCCGGGCTGCCCTGGGGTCGCCGGCCGCTTCGGCGAGGTGCGGTCTGCGGCCGGGGCTGCGGGTGCGGCGACCCGACCCCGCGGGGGGACCGGCCCGGCCGGTGCCTGAGTGGCTGCGGGCCGCCGGAGGCGGCAGGCGCGGCGGTCGTCATGGGGCGGCTCCGGCGTGGCGGAGGCGCGGCCGGTCGGGTGCGGACCGGTCGGGTGCGGACCGGTCAGGCGCTGATCGTCAGGCGGAGCGACCCGTCCGGGGCCGGGTCGACGCGGACGTGGGTCAGATCGGGGGCCAGGGCGTCCGGGGCGTGGGCCGCGGCGCGGGCGCCGATGCCGAGGACCGGCATGCCGGCCGCCCGGCCCGCGGCGATGCCGGCCTCGGAGTCCTCCAGGACGAGGCAGTCGGCGGGGGCGAAGCCGAGTTCGGCGGCGCCCTTCAGGAAGCCCTCGGGGTCCGGCTTGCTGACTCCGACGCGTTCGGCGGTGACGCGGACCGCGGGCATGGGCAGGCCGGCCGCGGTCATCCGGGAGCGGGCGAGGGCCTCGCTCGCGGAGGTGACGAGTGCGTGCGGCAGTCCTTCGAGGCGTGCCATGAAAGCGGGCGCGCCCGGTACGGGAACCACGCCCTCGGTGTCGGCGGTCTCCTGGGCGAGCAGCTCCCGGTTCTCCGTGTGGTTCAGCTCCGCGGGGCGTCCGGGGAGCAGGATCGCCATCGTGGCGTGGCCCTGGCGGCCGTGGACCACCCTCAGGGCCGCCTCCGGGTCGATGCCGTGCCCGACGGCCCAGCGCCGCCAGACCCGCTCGACGACCGCGTCCGAGTTGACGATGGTCCCGTCCATGTCCAGGAGCAGGGCTCGAGTGGTCAGGACGACGGACACATGGCCTCCAGAGGCAAAGGACACCAAGCGGTCCCGCCCGCCGGTCAGGGAAACACGGGCGGAACCACTTTGTTCCTCAACCATACAAAACGAGGGCGTCCAGCGCCACCCCTCACTGCCGGGAACACCTCCGACGGGCCGTACCGGGACGGAACCTCCACGATGGGTACCAGGACCGTTCCGCGGAACCGAGGAGGCGTCCATGGCTCAGCAGGTGAGCGGCCCCGCCGTCGCGCCGGACGGGCCGGGGGCCGGGCGCCACCGGCGCCGGGTGGCCGCCGCGATCGGGGCGCTGCTGCTGGGCATGCTGCTCGCCGCCCTCGACCAGACGATCGTCTCCACCGCGCTGCCCACGATCGTCAGCGACCTCGGCGGCATGGACCACCTCTCCTGGGTGGTCACCGCGTATCTGCTGGCGTCCACCGCCGCCACACCGCTCTGGGGCAAACTCGGCGATCTCTACGGCCGCAAGAAACTCTTCCAGGCCGCCATCGTCATCTTCCTGATCGGCTCCGCACTGTGCGGCATCGCCCAGAACATGGCGGAACTCATCGGCTTCCGCGCCATCCAGGGCCTCGGCGGCGGCGGCCTGATCGTGCTCTCCATGGCGATCGTCGGCGACATCGTCGCCCCCCGCGAACGCGGCAGGTACCAGGGGCTGTTCGGCGCCGTCTTCGGCACCACCAGCGTGCTCGGCCCGCTGCTCGGCGGGCTCTTCACCGAACACCTCAGCTGGCGCTGGGTCTTCTACATCAATCTCCCGGTCGGGATCGTGGCCCTCCTGGTCATCGCGGCCGTCCTGCACATCCCGGCCCGCGCGGCCCGGCACACCATCGACTACCTCGGCACCTTCCTCATCGCCTCCGTCGCCACCTGCTTCGTACTGGTCGCCTCCCTCGGCGGCACCACCTGGCCCTGGGCCTCCGGGCAGATCGTCTCCCTCGCAGGCCTGGGAGTCGTCCTGCTGCTCGCCTTCCTGCACGTCGAGCGGCGGGCCGTGGAACCCGTGCTGCCGCTGAAGCTCTTCTCCGTCCGCACCTTCAGCCTCGCGGCCGTCATCAGCTTCGTCATCGGCTTCGCCATGTTCGGCGCGATGACCTACCTGCCGACGTTCCTGCAGATCGTCCAGGGCGTCTCACCCACGATGTCCGGCGTGCACATGCTGCCGATGGTCGCGGGCATGCTCATCGCCTCCACGGGCTCCGGCCAGATCGTCAGCCGTACCGGCCGCTGGAAGGTCTTCCCGGTCGCGGGCACCGCCGTCACCGCCGTCGGCCTGCTGCTCCTGCACCAGTTGACGGAGTCCGTGTCCGTCCTGGAGATGGCCACGTACTTCTTCGTGTTCGGCTTCGGGCTGGGCCTCGTCATGCAGGTCCTGGTCCTCATCGTGCAGAACGCGGTGTCGTACGAGGACCTGGGCGTGGCCACCTCCGGCGCCACTTTCTTCCGCTCCATCGGCGCCTCCTTCGGAGTCGCGGTCTTCGGCACGGTCTTCACCAACCGGCTCGACGACAAACTCGTCGCCGCCCTCGCGGGACAGCCACTGCCGCCGGGGGTGACACCGGCCGCCCTCGAGGCCGACTCCCGGGTCATCTCCCAGCTGCCCGCCACCCTGCGGCCCGCCGCGATCAACGCGTACTCGACCGCCATCACGGACGTCTTCCTGTACGCCGCCCCTGTCGCCGTGGTCGCCTTCGCCCTCGCCTGCTTCCTGAAGGAGGACCGGCTCCGCGGCACCGTCACCGCGCCCGACGTCTCCGAGACCCTCGCCAGCAACCCCGTGGAGCGCTCCTCCCGCGACGAGGTCTGCCGCGCCCTGTCCCTGCTGGAGACCCGGGAGGGCAGGCGCGAGATCTACTCCGAGATCACCCGGCGGGCCGGCTACGAGGACATGCTGCCGGCGGCCGGCTGGCTGCTGCTGCGCATCAAACGCCACGGAGAGGTCGAACCCGCACTCATCGCCGACCGGGTGACGGTGCCGTTCCGGGTGATCAGCGAGGCGGCGCGACAGGTGGAGGAGGACGGATACGCGGAGCGCCGGGGGTTGGGGCTGGTGCTGACAGCCAAGGGACGGGTGGCCGCGGAGAGTCTCAACGCGGCGCGGGAGGAGTCGATGGCCGAACTGCTCGGCGACTGGTGGGGGCCGGACCGGCCCACGGACCTGGTGCGGCTGGTCCACGAGCTCAGCGAGGAACTGTGCGGCAGCGACGAGGAGAGCCCGCACGAGACCCGTGCGCGCCGGACCCGGACCCGTCCGCGCTGAGCGCTTACCGTCCCGCCGCGTACCGCAGGAAGTCCGCCCAGCCGGTGGCGCCGACGGTGAGATGCGACCTGGTGACGTCCTTCGAGTCCCGCACGAGCACGGCCTGCCCGGCGGAGGCGACCTCGACGCACGCACCACCCTCTCCGCTGCTGTAAGTGCTCTTGAACCAGGCGAGGTCGGCGGCGTCGATGCGCTGATGAGCGTTCACAGTTCTCCCAAGGTCTTCTCGACCAGCGTCAGAGACTCGCGGGGATTGAGAGCCTGACCGCGGATGCTTCCGTATCGCGCCGCCAGGATACGTACTTCCTCAGGATCTGTGACCAGCTTGCTGGTGTTCTGAATCTCCAAGTAGCCGACCTGATGGCGGCCTTTCGGCGTGAGAAGGATGAACGGACCTCCGAGGCTGGGGTGCTCCGGCCGCTCGGTCGGCATGACGTGCAGCTCGACGCTGCGCAATGCGGCGGTCTCAAGCAGCCGTCGCAGCTGCTCGCGATGGACGGCGCGCCCGCCGATGGGTCTCCTGAGAACTGATTCCTCGATGGTGAACGTTGTCAGTGGCGGAGGCCAACGAGTCAGAATCTCCTGCCGCTCGAGCCTCGCGATGACGCGCTGCTCAACCACATCATCAGGTAGGAGGGGCTGTCGGCTGGTGAAGACCGCGCGCGCATGGTCCTCGGTCTGAAGAAGCCCAGGAAGAGCCAGGGAACTGTAGTCGTGGAGTTCGACGGCCTCCCGTTCCAGCCGGGCGTAGTCCTTGAACCACGTTGGATGCCTCACCCGTGCCCGGGTCTTCGCCCGCTCCAGGTCTTCCTTCGCCGCCCGCAACAACCCGCCCGCGCCGAGCAAATCGTCCGCCGCGTCCAGGAGCTCCGGCCGGGGAGTCCTGCGTCCGCACTCCACGGACCGGATCAGGTCCTCGCTGTAGCCCAGCCGGTCGCCCAACTCCCGCTGTGTGAAGCCCACCCGTTCCCGCAGCAGGCGCAGCTGGCGGCCGATGACGCGGAACAGGTCGGCGGCGTCCTCCGCCTCGTCAGCGTTTCCCGCAGGGCCGGTGAGTTCCATGGGCGCCCCCAGTGCTGCCTGTGTCAGTACGTCGAGGCCGCGCACCGGCCTCACTCTCCGTCACGGTAGAGCGCGGCCCGAAGCCCCGCCGGGCGAAGGCCGAAAAGCCACTCCTCCGTGCGACTCGGACAGCGCTGCCCCAGGCCGGCCGGCGGCTGCGTCGGGAGAGCCTGTACACGCAGTCGACCGTACCGGTACGTACCCCACTGGTACCGATGTCGTTGCTGGTCAGGGACTTGTCGCCGGGCAAGGCTGGAGGCGTGACGAGTGAATCCGTACAGAGCGCACCGGTCCTGCAGGGCTCGCCGGTGGCGCAGTTCACCCAGCTTCTCAGCGCCACGAGGCGCGGTGCCCGTCTCGCGCGGCTGCTTGCGATCGAGCAGGTCGTGGGCTGGGGCTGGCCGCGCGACGGCGAACGGACCGACGCCGCCGCGCAGGTGGTCGCCGAACCGGCGGCCAACGCGGCCGTCCACGGCGGTCTGCCCGGACGGTGCTTCCGCCTCGGGCTCGCGCTCCTGCCGTCCGGCAGTGTGCTGGTCGAGGTCACGGACCCACGCGGTGAACGGCTCCCTGCCGTGGGCGGTGGGTCATGGGACGGGGAAGGGGGCCGTGGGCTGGTCCTGGTCGAGGCTCTGGCGGCGAGGTGGGGCGTGCGGCCGTACCCGCCGTCGGGCAAGACGGTCTGGGCGGTGTGCGGGAGGGAGGCAGCTTGACGTGTTCCCGGTCGAGCCGTCGTCCGACTGAGAAGGTCACGCCGGCCGGGACGTGACGTGACCGTCCGACCAGTACTGGGAGCGTCTCGGTAACGGACAAGGGGCCCGCCGGCCGTGATCGATGGGCCGGTCGCGGCCGTCCCGTCGGCACTGTGAGGCTGTGGCTGGGTCCTGCCCGGCATGAGTTCGGCCGGTAGGGGCCCGTGGTGTGGTCAGGGCGCCCGGCTGGTCAGCCGGCCAGGGCGGCGAGCTCGGATGACCGGTCGGGTGAATTGCCGCTGCGGCGATCGAGCCGATGGCCCATTCCCGTTTGTAGCCTCCCCCCAGGGGTGATGAGGTCGATTCCCGGGGGCTGTCGACGACCTTCGACCAAGGGAAGAGCATGAGACGCTTCGCCGCACGGGCCGCTCTGGCGTGCCTGTCCACCGCCGCTGCCGCCGCGGTGCTCACCTGCCCCGCATCCGCCACCGCGCTGTCCGTACCGGCCGGCGGCGCTTCCCGCACCGCCGTCACGGCCGCACTCAACCCCCAGACACTGGCCGACCTCGACACCTCCATGCGCGGCGAGGCCTATGCCAACGCCTCCTACACCTTCTACGCCGCCCAGGCCGACCGCGAGAGTCTTCCGGCCACCGCACGGCTGTACCGCAAGACGGCATCGGTGGAACTCGACGAGCACTTCCGCGAGGAGGCCGACCTCGCCGGAGTGGTCGGCACCGACGCGGACAACCTGCGCGACGCCATCTCCGGCGAGACTTACGAGACGAACACCATGTATCCCACCTTCGCCCGGCAGGCCGCGGCCGACGGCGACCACGACGCCGCCGCGCTGTTCACCGAGATCGCGCAGGACGAGGCACGCCACCTGGCGGCGTTCCGAGCGGCCCTGGAAGTCGTCGAGACCGGCCGCGGCCGAATCCCCGCCCCGCCGCCCGTCGACACCGTCCAAGTCCCCGCAGGCGGCCCGCAGGTCCACTCCGCCCGCACCCTGGCCAACCTCGACACCGCCATGCACGGCGAAGCCCTCGCCCACGCCCGCTACACCCTCTACGCCGACCACGCCGCCGACCACCTCCCCGCCCTGGCCCGCCTGTTCCGAGGGATCGCCCAAGTCGAGCTGCGCGAGCACTTCGCCGGCGAAGCCGTCCTGTACGGCCTGGTCGGCACCACCCGGGCCAACCTGACCGAGACCATCGCCGGCGAACGCTACGAGGCCAGGGTCATGTACCCCACCTTCGCGCGCCGTGCCGACGCCATCGGCGACCACCAGGCCGCCCGCCTGTTCCGCCACAACGCCGTCGACGAAGCCGGGCACGCCCGGGCCTTCCAGCGGATGCTCAACCACCCCCACTGACACACCCCACCACCCGCTCCGGCCCCAGCCCAACGCGCCAGGCAGGCGGGCGCCTGTGTCACTTCGGGCGCTCGACCCGCACCAGGTCCTTCTGCTGCCGCCGTCGCCGGACGACGGGCTGCCCGAGGGCCACCTGGCCCGGTTCGTCGCCGACCTGGTCGACGAGGTGCTCGACGTCGGGCCGGTCCTGGCGGACTACACGGAAAAGCCCGGGCCGCGGGGCGCCGGCGGCTCCTGCGCGCGGGTGATCCGCTTCTCGAAGAAGTGCTCGGCGTACGGATCGTCGTGGTAGGGCGGGATCTCCGTGTAGCCGCAGCCCGCGTACAGGGCGCGTGCCTCGACCAGGTCGCCGCGGGTGTCCAGGCGCAGCCGGCGCGCCCCGAGTCCGCGTCCCGCCTCCTCGACTGCCCTGAGGAGCGGCCGCGCGCCGCCCGTGCCCCGTGCCCGCGGCCGGATGTACACCCGCTTGACCTCGCCCGTCGTGGCATCCAGCATCCGCACGCCGGCGCAGCCCATGGCCTCGCCGGCGTAGCGGGCGACGATCAGACTGCCGGTGGGAGGCACCAGTTCGCTCCACGACGCGGCGGCGATCTCGCGCTCCAGTTCCCCAGGATCCGTCGCGTGCCCCTGGTGGAGCCGGTACCAGCGGTCGCTGACCTCCGTGTAGTACGCCCGCCAGAGGTCCACGGCGTCGGGCGAGTCGTACGGCTCCGGGGCAAAGGTCCATGTGGTCATGCGGGGCATTCTCGGTTCGCGGGCCCGATGCCGCTCCGGAATTTCCGCGACCGGTGGCGGCAAGGCGTCACCCTCCGTTGCCAAATGTCGCTTGATGTAATGAATGAGTGACGTTCTGTGGATGCCCGGCCGCGGCGAGGGCAGAAACTTTTCACAGCAGCACCCGGTTTCGATCGGCAGCGCCGGACCTCGCGACGGCGGCACCGGACTTCCGGGGGAACACCCGACTTCGTGACGGCGGCACCCGGCGCGGAAGCCGGTGCCCCGGCGCCCTGCCCGAGCCGGACGCTGCCGCAGGGGCAGGCCGACACCGCAGTCTCCGGGGGGAGAACCGCACATCATGCCGTCAAGCACACCGCCGGTCGCAGGCCCGCGCACCGGCTCCCGCACGGCCGGGTCACGGGCCGGTCAGCGCGCCGGGGTCCGCAAGGGACCGGCCGCCGCCCCCGGGAACGGCCTCGGCGCCGGAGCGGGCCCGGAATCCGCCGCGGGCGCGGGTACGAGCACGGCCGCGGGCCCCGGCCCCGGCGACACGGCTCCGCGGACCCGGAAACGCAGGCCCAACGCACGGCTCGCCGCCCTGCTCGCCGAGACCGGCTGGACCGGCCCCGCCCTGGCCCGTGCCGTGAACGCGCTCGGCGCGCGCCAGGGGCTGCCCCTGCGCTACGACCGCACCTCCGTGGCCCACTGGCTGGCCGGGTCCCGGCCGCGCCCGGCCGTCGCCTCCCTCGTGGCACAGGCACTCTCCCGCCGCCTCGGCCGGCTCGTCACGGTCGCCGACGCGGGCCTAGGGCCCCCGCACCCCCGGCCCGGCGCCCCCTTCCAGATCGCCGACCCCGGCGCGCGGCTGCTCGAACTGTGC
>NZ_JAAAXQ010000331.1 GCF_009916105.1 Streptomyces sp. GC420
GCAGCAGTCGGAAGTCCTCGCTCAGCCAGTGGTACGGCGCGAAGTTCGCGTCGCCGTCCGCCGCCCGTAGGCCGGGCGCGGGAGGCGGCCCGGGCGGCGCGGCGGGCGCGGCGGCGCTCCTTGCGCAGACGGCGCGCCGTGCTGCTGGGCACCGAGATGACGCCGTGCCGCTGGTTGTAGACCTGGCGCGTCACCCACACGTCCAGCACGCCCCAGGTGGCCACAACGGTGCTCGCCACACTGCTCAGCACCATGGGGAAGGCCGCCCAGGACCCGGCCAGGGTGCACAGCACCGCGCTCATGGCCTGAATCAGCGTCACCGACACGATGAGCACCGCGCGCACGGCCGCCGCGCGCACCGGATCGGGGAGACGGGGCCGGACCGCCGGCTCCTCCACCCACAACTGCCGCCCCGGCGCCGGGAGACCGAGACCCGCGTCCTCCCCGTCCGGGTTCGCGGCCGGAGCCGTGACCCCCGCCCTCGCGCCGTCGAAGCCCCCGGACCCGCCGACACCTCCGGTACGCGGCTCGCTGCTCATGAACGCTTCCCTCCCCACCGCCCGGCGGACCGATCGGAGCGGGCGCCGGCCGCCCGCCTCCTGGGTGGCTGCCCGGCCAACACCGTTCCCAAAAGCGATGCATGGGGCACATTCGTCCCCGTACAACTCGTATCTCGTACAGTTGGACGAACGTGTCTCCGTGAAGATTCCCGCGGAACGTAGAATTCCAGCCAACCCTGTTCCTTCTCCGGGGGCCTGGGGCCCGGGTGAACACCCAGGTGGCCCCCGTCACACTTGTGCGCGTCATCGGCGGGAATTACGGGACAACTCGTGATGACTGTCTCACCGCTGGCTGAAAGCCGACCGGACATGTCTTCGAGATGCCTGTACGTCAGTAGTAGGCTCGCGCCGTTTGATTGACCAACTGACGCAACTGCAGCAACCCGAGTACCGCGCGTAACCGGGTTTTCCGCAGCAGCGAGCGGCTTGGCCGCCAACGCACCTGTCGGATTTCAGACGAAGACCGCCCCGCTGACGGGGTGTCGAGCTGGGGGAGGCCATGCGCTTTCGCGGGAAGTCCATCCGCAGGAAGATCGTGGCGCTGCTGCTGGTGCCGCTGGTGTCACTGACCGCGCTCTGGGGGTTCGCGACGGTCATCACCGGCCGGGAGGCGGCCCATCTCCTCGATCTGTCGCAGGTCGGGACGAAGCTGGCGGCCCCCATCGAGGACGCCATCCAGGCCCTGCAGCGCGAGCGCCGCGGAACGCTGATGTATCTCGCCGATCCCCGCGCCTCCGACACCCTCGCCGAACTCCGCCGGCAGCGCTCCGCGACCGATGCCGAAGTGGCGGCGATCCGCTCCAAGGCCACGGCCGAGGTCCGCGAGGCGATGGGGGAGCAGTCCCGCAGGCGCCTGGACGCGGTCCTCGAAGGTCTCGACGGGCTGGACTCCCTGCGCCGCACCGTCGAACAGAACAACCTCACCCGCGGCCAGGCCATGGCCTTCTACGTCCGCCTCGTCGACCCCTGCTACACCTTCCTGGGCGGCCTGGACGCCCTGCACGACGCCGAGACGGACCGGCAGCGCTCTGCCCTCTTCAACATCTCGCAGGCCCGCGAACTCCTCTCCCGCGAGGACGCGATCCTCGCGTCCGGCCTGGCCGCGCGCAGCTTCGGCAAGAAGGACGTGCGACAGCTCACCGAGCTGGTGGCCGGCCGGAAGATGTACTACGACACGAACCTGCCCGCCCTGCCCTCCGAGGACCGCACCGCGTTCCTCGCCTACTGGGAAGGACCGGAGGCGGAACCGCTGCTCAAGGCCGAGGAACGGGTCATCGCGGCCGGGGCGTCCGCGGCGCCGCGCGCGATCGGCGCGCAGGACTGGAACGAGGCCGCCGCCGCCGTGCTCGACGACCTGGACCGGCTGGACGAGCAGGCCGCGGAACGCTTCCAGTCCCGGATCGAGCCCGTGGCCTCCGGCATCATCGCCAGGGCCGTGGCCGCCGGTGCGCTGGGCTTCGTCGCCCTGCTCGTCTCCATCGTCGTGTCGGCCAGGATCGGCCGCGGACTGGCCCGCGATCTGTCCCGGCTGCGCCACGACGCCCACGAGGTCTCCGGTATCCGCCTGCCCAGCGTGATGCGCAGGCTCGCCTCCGGCGAGCAGGTCGACGTGGACACCGAGGCTCCCCGCCTCGAATACGCGAAGGACGAGATCGGCCAGGTCGCCAAGGCTCTCAACACCCTTCAGCGTGCCGCCATCGAAGCCGCCGTGAAACAGGCGGAGATGCGTCGCGGGATCTCCGAGGTCTTCGTCAACCTCGCCCGCCGCAGTCAGGTCCTCCTGCACCGGCAGCTGACGCTCCTCGACACCATGGAGCGCCGCACCGAGGACACCGAGGAACTCGCGGACCTGTTCCGCCTCGACCACCTCACCACGCGCATGCGCCGCCACGCCGAGGGCCTTGTGATCCTCTCCGGCGCGGCCCCCTCCCGGCAGTGGCGCAAGCCCGTGCAGCTGATGGACGTCGTACGGGCGGCGGTCGCCGAGGTCGAGGACTACGAACGCATCGAGGTGCGACGGCTGCCCAGAATGTCCGTCAACGGACCCGCCGTCAGCGACCTCACCCACCTCATAGCCGAACTCCTTGAGAACGCCACGGTGTTCTCCCCGCCGCACACCGCCGTCCAGGTCGTCGGGGAGCGGGTCGCCAACGGTTTCACCCTCGAGATCCACGACCGGGGCCTCGGCATGACCCCCGAGACCCTGCTCGACGCCAATCTGCGCCTCGCCGAGACCCCCGAGTTCGAGCTGTCCGACACCGACCGGCTCGGTCTCTTCGTGGTCAGCCGGCTCGCACAGCGGCAGAACGTCCGCGTCTCCCTGCAGCCCTCGCCGTACGGCGGCACCACGGCCGTGGTGTTCATCCCGGCCGCCCTGCTCACCGACGCCCCCGACACCAACGGCAGCGGCCTGAGCCTCGACCGCGGTGCCCGCGCCGGCCGCGGCGAGGGCACCGGCGGCCGCGGGGGCACCGCCGCACGGCTCGCCGCGCTCGCCCAGGTGCCGGTCGCCCTGCCCGACCTGCCCGCGGGAGTGCTCGGCGGGCCCGTCGAACTCGAGGCCCCGTTCGGGGCGATCGACCTGGACGAACCGGACCGGCGCGGCGGCCTCATCCGCGACGTCGTCCGGGAGCGGGAGAGCGAGACCCACCGCAAGGCCGACGACGACCGCAGGCCCGGCGGCCCGGAAGCGGCCGGACCGACAGGCCGCTCCGGCGCCCCGGGCAGCACGGGCCCCGCGCGCAGGCCCGGCCCACCGGGGCGGCAGCACCCGTCGCCCGCGGATCCGGCCGGCCCCACGGGAACGGCGGATCACGGCGCGTCCCCGGGAGACGACACACCGGCCCCGCTGCCCCGGCGCAGGTCCTCCACACCGGCCTCCCCGGTTCCGAGGCTGGTGGTGGCCGACCGCAACCGTGCCGCCGGGAAGGCCGGCACCCAGGAGCCGGAGCAGCGAGAGCCGATGGAGAGCAACAAGGACGAGCCGCCGTCCGGCGGGCTCCCCAGGCGCAAACGCCAGGCGAACCTGGCACCCCAGCTCAGGAAGGGCCCCGCCCGCCTGGATCTGCGGAACCCTTCCGGCGAACCGGAACCGGACCGCGACGCGGACGAGGTACGCAGCCGCATGGCCTCCCTGCAGCGGGGCTGGGAGCGCGGCAGGGAGCAGAACGACAGGACCGAGCAGGAAACCGGTACCGCAGTCCGCACGGGCGGCCGCGCGGATTCCCGCAAGGAGTCCCGCGCGGATCCCCGCGCGGATTCCGGCACGGAGGACCGTGCGGAGGACCGTGCGGAGCGGGAACCGGCACCAGGCGACACAGCGCAGAGAACGACATCTGAGGGGGACGGTCGATGACCGCATCGAACGCCGCGGCCCGCGACATCGAGGACGCCGCGCACAGGAGCACGCTCAACGGCGAACTCAACTGGCTCCTCGACGAGTTGGTCGACCGCGTCGCAAGCATCCGCAGGGCGCTGGTGCTCTCCGGCGACGGACTGCCCACCGGCGCGTCCAAGGACCTGACACGCGAGGACGGCGAACACCTGGCCGCCGTCGCCTCCGGCTTCCACAGCCTGGCCAAGGGCGTCGGCCTGCACTTCGACGCCGGCCGGGTGCGGCAGACCGTCGTCGAACTCGAGGACGCCTTCCTGTTCGTCACCGCGGCGGGCGACGGCAGTTGCCTCGCGGTCCTCTCGGACGCCGACTCCGACGTCGGCCAGGTGGCGTACGAGATGACGCTGATGGTGAAGCGCGTCGGGGCGCATCTGTCGACGGCTCCGCGCGCAGACCTGTCCGCCGGGGGGTAGTGGCCAGTCATGACCGACGCCGGACAGGACGCGCCCCGCTGGTACGACGACGCCGCCGGACCCGTGGTGCGCCCCTACGCGATGACCCGCGGGCGCACCAGCAGTCCGGGCCAGCACCGGCTCGATCTGATCGCCGTGGTCGTGGCGGAGGTCGCCCCGGACGACTCCGGCCTCGACCAGACGCTCTCACCCGAGCACGTGGACATCATCGGGCTCTGCCAGGACAGCCCGCAGTCGGTGGCCGAACTCGCCGCCGGGCTCGACCTGCCCGTCGGCGTGGTCCGCGTCCTCATCGGCGACCTGGTGGAGGGCGAACTGGTGCATGTGAGCAGGCCCGTCCCGCCGGCGGAGCTGCCCGACGAGAGCATTCTGCGCGAGGTGATCGATGGCCTGCGCGCGCTGTGACAACGGCAGGGCCGGCCATCGGACGACCGTGTCATGAGCACCATGGGAGAAGAGAGCAATGGTCTTCGGGCGTCCTGAGCGCAAGAAGCAGCCCCGAGTGGAGCCCCTGACCCTGAAGATCCTGGTCGCGGGCGGCTTCGGGGTGGGCAAGACGACACTGGTGGGCGCTGTCAGCGAGATCAGACCGCTGCGCACCGAGGAGGTGCTCACCGAGGCCGGACGCCCGGTGGACGACGTCTCCGGCGTCGAGGGCAAGACCACCACCACCGTGGCGATGGACTTCGGCCGGATCACCCTGCGACAGGACCTGGTGCTGTACCTCTTCGGCACGCCCGGGCAGAACCGCTTCTGGTTCCTCTGGGACGAACTTGCCCAGGGGGCGCTCGGTGCCGTCGTCCTCGCCGACACCCGGCGGCTGGAGGACTGCTTCGCCGCCATCGACTACTTCGAGCGCCGGGGCATCCCCTTCGTCGTGGCCGTGAACTGCTTCGACGACGCCTCCCGTTATCCGGCGCAGACCATCAGCGCGGCGCTCGACCTCGACGAGGACGTTCCCGTACTGATGTGCGACGCGCGGGAGAAGGAGTCGGTCAAGGAGGTGCTCATCTCCGTGGTCGAGCACGCCCTCACCGTCTCCGCCGCACGCCGCCGGCAGCCCGCCGGCACCTGACCGGCCGGCAGGCCCCCGGCCCGCCGACCGTCAGTCGTCGCCGTCCTCCTGCCAGCCGAAGCTGCGTTCCACCGCCTTGTGCCAGTTGCGGAACTCCCGGTCGCGCACCTCGGCCGGCATGGCCGGGGTCCACTCGGCGTCCTTCTGCCAGTGGGCCTTCAGCTCGTCGAGGTCCGACCACACGCCGGTCGCGAGCCCGGCCGCGTAGGCCGCGCCCAGGCAGGTGGTCTCGGCGACCTTCGGCCGGATCACGGGCACGTCGAGCACATCCGCCTGGTGCTGCATCAGGAGGTTGTTGACGGTCATGCCGCCGTCCACCTTCAGGGTGGTGATCGGCACGCCGGAGTCCTGATACATCGCGTCGACCACCTCGCGCGTCTGCCAGCTCGTCGCCTCCAGCACGGCGCGCGCCAGATGCGCCTTGGTGACGTACCGGGTCAGGCCAGTGATCACGCCGCGGGCGTCGGACCGCCAGTACGGCGCGAACAGGCCCGAGAAGGCCGGCACGATGTACGCGCCCCCGTTGTCGTCCACGCTCGCCGCGAGCGGCTCGATCTCGTCGGCGCTGCGGATGATGCCCAACTGGTCGCGGAACCACTGCACCAGCGCGCCGGTGATGGCGATGGCACCCTCCAGGCAGTAGACGGGCGCCTCATCGCCGATCTTGTAGCCCATCGTCGTGAGCAGCCCGTTCTTCGACGGGACCGGCCGGTTCCCGGTGTTGAGCAGCAGGAAGCTGCCCGTGCCGTACGTGTTCTTGGCGGTGCCGGTGTCGTAGCAGGCCTGCCCGAACACGGCGGCCTGCTGGTCGCCGAGGGCCGAGGCGACGGGCACCCCGGCGAGCTGCCCCACGGCCGTCCCGTACACCTCGGCGGACGACCTGATCTCCGGCAGGACCGCCTCGGGGACGTTCATCGCGGAGAGGATCGAGGGGTCCCACTGGAGGGTCTGGAGGTTCATCAGCATGGTGCGGCCGGCATTGGTCACGTCGGTGACGTGGACGCCGCCGTCGGTGCCGCCGGTGAGGTTCCAGATCAGCCAGGAGTCGATCGTCCCGAAGGCGATCTCGCCGCGCTCGGCCCGGGCACGCAGACCGGGCACGTTGTCCAGCAGCCAGGCGGCCTTGGGGCCGGAGAAATAGCTGGCCAGGGGCAGCCCGGTGGCCTCGCGGAAGCGGTCCTGGCCGTCCGTGCCGCCGAGTTCGCGGCAGAGCGCGGAGGTGCGGGTGTCCTGCCACACGATGGCGTTGTGCACCGGTTTCCCGGTGGACCGGTCCCACAGTACGGTCGTCTCCCGCTGGTTGGTGATGCCCAGCGCGCTCAGCCGGCCGGCGTTCAGCCCCGCCTTGGCGAGGGCGCCCGCCACCACGGCCTGGACCTTGGACCAGATCTCGGTGGCGTCGTGCTCCACCCAGCCCGGTTTGGGGAAGATCTGACGGTGTTCGCGCTGGTCGACGGCGACGATGCCGCCGTCCTGGTCGAAGATGATGCAGCGGCTCGAGGTGGTGCCCTGGTCGATCGCGGCGACGAACTTCTGGTCGTTTCCGTTGGTGCTCGTCATGGCTGCCCCTTGGTCGGACCTGGTTCCCGGTTTTCCCGGTCTCTCCCGGTCGGATTCCCTGTCGGATTCCCGGCCGGTGCGGTGCCTGGCAGGCGCGGTGCCCGGCCGGTGCGCGGTGCCGGCCGGTGCGGTGCCCGTCCGGCGCGCCGTTCAGAAGGCGAGGTTGTAGATGAGGCCGCCGAGCGCTCCGCCGATCAGCGGCCCCACCACGGGGATCCACGCGTAGCCCCAGTCGGAGGAACCCTTGTTGGGGATCGGCAGCACCGCGTGGACGATCCGCGGGCCGAGGTCGCGCGCCGGGTTGATGGCGTACCCCGTGGGGCCGCCGAGCGAGAGACCGATACCGACCACCAGCAGCGCGACGATCAGGACCAGGGTTCCGGATTCGCCCAGGCCCTTGGTGAGGCCGAACGCGAGGATCGGCAGGACCAGCGCGACGGTGCCGATGATCTCGGTGATGAGGTTCGCGACGGGATTCCGGATCTCCGGGATGGTGGAGAAGATGCCCAGGGTGGGCAGCGACTTCTCCCGGTCCGCGTTGGCCTGGAACTGCGCCAGATACACCAGCCAGGCGAGCACGGCGCCGAGCATCGCACCGACGAACTGCCCCAGGACGTAGACCCAGACCTTGCCCCACTCCCCGGTGTCCACGGCGATGCCGACGGTCACGGCGGGATTCAGGTGGCCACCCGACAACGGAGCGGCGGTGTACGCTCCCGCCATCACGCCGAAGCCCCACCCGAAGGTGATGACGATCCAGCCGGACGCCTGGGCCTTCGAGTAGTTCAGCAGGACGGCCGCGACGACGCCGGCGCCGAAGAGGATAAGTATCGCGGTGCCGATGACCTCACCGAGAAATATGTCTCCATTGCTCATGGTGGCTCCTAGGCCTAGGCCCTAGCCCGGGGCGGTGACCCCGGCCCTCCGTGCGGGGTGGTTTCCCTTGGCCACGGAGCCCGGGGCAGGGGGATCCCGAGCCCTCCGCCCGGCGTCCGTGACGAGCGTCGTGAGCGTGCCTAAGTGCGGCGATGCCGACTGAGAAGGCAGTGTTCACCGGCGCTACCGGAGCGTCAAGGACGCGTACAGCAACGCCTGCTCGGAGCGGGTGCCGGACAGAGCCCCGTCCCATGTCAGGGTCGCAGAATGTGTGAGAAGCCGCGCTTCGGTGCGAAGCGGATGCCCCGCGTCCGCCGGGACGGCCGCGGCCGGCGGAGCGGCGCACCTATGGGCCGCACGGGAGAACCGCGCGCGGGCCGGTGGCGTCCAAGGAGTCAAGACGGGCAGCCGGGATCGACGGGGGTGTTTCCGGCTGCCCGTCGGTATCGGCATCCTCCGCTCCGCATACGCCGGTGAACGGCCCCGGCCCAGAGGGGCGCGCCGCCCCGGCCCGGCCCCGCGGGATCGGGCCGGAGCGCGCAGCGGCCGGCGTTTCCCCTGCTCGGCCCGCCGCCGTGCGGGCGGTCGTGGCATGCCTCCCTCTGTCGGCGGCCCGACCCGCACCGGGGCAAGGAGCGTCGGATACAGTCCCGCGCGTGATCGCCTCCAACACCCCCGACAAGGACACCCACTGCTCCGGTTGCGGAGCGCCTTATCCCGCCGCGGAGGGCTGGCCGCGCACCTGCGCCGCCTGCGGAAACACCGCGTACCGCAATCCGGCGCCCGTGGCGGTGGCCCTGCTCCCGGCGTACGACGTGAACGGCACCGGACTGGTCGTCGTCACCCGCTCCATAGAACCGCGGCGGGGCGGCATCGCCCTGCCGGGCGGCTACATCGACTACGGGGAGGACTGGCGGCGCGCCGTGGTCCGGGAGCTCAGGGAGGAGACCGGTATCGAGGCCCCCGCGGAGGACGTCAGGCTCGCGGACGCGCTCAGCTCGCCGGACGGCCATCTCCTGCTCTTCGGGGTCCTGCCGGTCCGGGACGCCGCCCGCCTGCCGGAGTCCGCCCCCACCGACGAGACCGAGGGATGGCACCTGCTCAGGGAGCCCGCCGAGCTGGCCTTCCCGCTGCACACCCGCGCCGTCCAGGCCTGGTTCGCGGGCCGCTACTGACCTCTTGCCCCAAGCATCCTTCCCCGGCCGGGCCACCACGGCCCGGCCCCGCACCCGCCGGGCTTCCGTCCCTCCCGGACC
>NZ_JAAAXQ010000332.1 GCF_009916105.1 Streptomyces sp. GC420
CCCCGCGGCGCACCCGAGGTCGCGCCGGTCAGCCGGGGAGCGGACGAGGCGCGGCCGGGAAGCGGCCGCTCCGGACGGCCCGGCGCGCCCCGCACGGTGCCGGATCCGCGGCCGGCCCACCGCCGTCGTGACTGCGACTCCCGTGACCGCACCCCCGCTCCCGCACGCGTTCCCGTGCCCGCTCCCGCACGCGATCCCCCGCCCGCCAAGTCGCCCGTACGGACCGGCCGCACCGGCGCGTGGGCGGTGAACCCTCACGCGCCGCCGGGCCCTTGGCCGGGTGCGTCACTCCGCGGGCTCGATGAACCCCTGTCCGACCAGCAGCCGGATCGCATCCGGCGTACGGTCCCTGAGCCGCACCGGGTCCTCGCCGACCAGCTGGGCGATGGCGTCCAGGATCCGGCCGGCGGTGAGGCCTCCGTCGCAGACACCCGCGAACCCGGCGCCGACGGTGTCGACCTTCGTGGCCCGTCGCATACCGCGGTTCTGACGGAGCACCACGTGTTCGGGATCCTCCGCACCGGGCAGTCCGACCTGCTCCTGCACCACCTCGTCGACGAGCCGGAAGCGGGCGGCGAGCAGACCCGCGTCGTCCGTCGTCCGCAAGTAGTCCTGGCGGCGGAAATGCGCGCGCACGACCTCGCCGAGCGGCTGCTCGACGGGGTGCGGCCACTCCTCGACGACCACCGAGGGACTGTCGGCGCCGGACTTGCGCAGGGTGATCCAGCCGAAGCCGACGGCTCTGGTCTTGCGGGCCTCGAACTCGTCGAGCCACGCGTTGTACCGGGCCTCGTACTCGCCGGGGTCCCCGCGGTGCGCCCCCGCGTCGCGCAGCCACAGCTCGGCGTACTGCGCGACCTCCTGCACGTCGCGTTGCACGATCCAGGCTTCGCAGCCCGGCGGCACCCAGGAGCGCAGCCGCTCGTGCCAGTCCTCGCCCTCGACGTGCTGCCAGTTGGCGAGGAACTGCGCGTATCCCCCGTCGTTCAGCCGGTCTCCCGCCTCCCTGACCAGGGTCCGGCACAGGTCGTCGCCGCCCATGCCGCCGTCCCGGTAGGTCAGCCGGGCTCCTTCGGCGGGGCGCGGCGAGATGACGAAGGGCGGGTTCGACACGATCAGGTCGAAGGTCTCGTCCGCGACCGGCTCGAAGAGGGAGCCCTGCCGCAGATCCGCCTCGTGGGCCCCGGAGAGCGCGAGCGTGAGCCGGGCGAATCCCAGCGCCCTCGGGTTGAGGTCGGTGGCGGTGACCCGGGTGGCGTGCTGCGCGGCGTGGAGCGCCTGGATGCCGGAGCCGGTGCCGAGGTCGAGCGCCTTCGCGACCGGCGTACGCACCGTGATGCCGGCCAGTGTCGTGGAGGCGCCGCCGACACCGAGCACCACCTGCTCGTCCTTGCTGCCGATGCCTCCCGCGCCGCCGACGGCGCACCCGAGGTCGGAGACGATCCACCAGTCCTCGCCGGCCGGCCCGCCGTACGGCCGGACGTCGACCGTCGCCCGCACCTGCTCCCCGTCCCGCGTCAGCCAGCCGTCGCCCAGGGCCTCCTCGACGGGCAGCGCGGCCCGCGCCCGTTGGTAGGGCACGGGGCGTTGCAGCAGGAACAGCCGGACGAGTGTCTCCAGCGGCCCGCCGCCCCGTGTGGCGCGCAGGGCGGGCACGGCCTCGCTGCGCGCGAGCGCGGCGTACGCGGGCCCCCCGAGCAGCTCGAGGAGCCCGTCGGCGGTGAATCCGGCGACGAGCAACGCCTCGCGCAGGCGTACGACATGGTCCGGATCGGGCACAGGCAGCGCATTGGTCCTCACGCGGTCCATTCTGACGGTCCTCGCCGTCAATGCCGATGGGCCCGGCGCCCCTGAGGGTGCCGGGCCCGTCGTGCGCCGCGGTGCCGGGCGGAACCCGTGCGCGGCGGCGTCCGTGGACCGGTCAGGCTCCGGGCGAGGCGGAGGCCGGTCCAGCGCCCGACGGGCGCTGGCAGCCGGTCTGCTTGGCCATGGCCTGCCCCACGTCGCCGGACTGGAGCTTCTTCAGCGCGTCGTCGCCGCTCTGGCTGAGCTTCTCCAGGTCGTCGGCGACGCCCTTGAGGCCGTCCGCGAACTTCGCCTGGTCCTTGGTGTCGAGCTCGTCGACCTTCGCCCTCAGCTCGGCATACGCCTTGGAGGTGCCGTTGAGTTCCGCGACGGCCTCCTTCTGGGTCTTCGCGCCGTTCTCGACGGGCGGCGCGCCCGCGTTGTTCACGGCCTTGCCCAGGGCCGCGTACGCGTCGGAGATCTTCTGGAAGGCCGCCGAGTCGGTCTTCTGGACGTCCTCCGGCGTGCTGTTGTCCGCGGTCGCCTCCTGGATGGAGGTGTTGGCGCTCTCGATGTTCTTGAGCTGTGGCTGGACCTGGTCACAGACCTTCTTGGCCCAGTCGTTGGCCTTGTCGTCGCTGTTGTCCTCGCTGCTGCAGCCGGTCAGCCCCGTCAACGCCAGTACCAGTACCGCGCCGCCGGACAGTGCGGCTGAAAGCTTCTTGTTCACCGGGTTGGTCCCTTCCATGGCTCTCGGCCCCGGAACATACACGCCATGTGGGCGACATCCGTGTACCGCCTGACCGATATCAGATGAATTACATCCATTCGCACCAGGGAGACGAGGGTCACGGGACTTGCGCGGAAAAGGCCGACGGGCGGGTGGCGCACACCGCTGTGTGCGCCACCCGCCCGTCCTGTGACCTGGCGGTACGAACCGCGTGGGGCAGCTGTCAGCCGACCGCCGCCGGATCGGCCGGCTTGGCCACCCGCTCGGAGTTGTCTTCGTCACCCATGGCGATGCCGCGCCGCTTGGAGACGTAGACGGCCCCGACGATCACGACGAACGCGAGGATCGCGATACCGGCCCTGAGCAGCGGGCTGGCGTCGTCCCCGTAGCTGAACTGCACGATCGCCGGGGCGATCAGCAGTGCCACCAGGTTCATGACCTTCAGCAGCGGGTTGATGGCGGGACCGGCGGTGTCCTTGAACGGGTCGCCGACGGTGTCCCCGATGACGGTCGCGGCATGGGCCTCGCTGCCCTTGCCCCCGTAGTTGCCGTCCTCGACCATCTTCTTCGCGTTGTCCCAGGCGCCGCCCGAGTTGGCGAGGAAGACGGCCATCAGCGTGCCGGTGCCGATCGCGCCCGCGAGGTACGCGCCGAGGGCCCCGACCCCCAGTGTGAAGCCGACGGCAATGGGAGCCAGGACAGCGAGCAGACCCGGCGTGGCCAGCTCCCGGAGCGCGTCCCTCGTGCAGATGTCGACCACCCGTCCGTACTCGGGCTTCTCGGTGTAGTCCATGATCCCGGGGTGCTCGCGGAACTGCCGCCGCACCTCGAAGACCACGGAACCGGCCGATCGCGACACGGCGTTGATGGCGAGCCCCGAGAAGAGGAACACCACCGCGGCGCCCAGCATCAGGCCCACCAGGTTGTTCGGCTGCGAGATGTCCAGGCTGAGGGTCATCTCCCCGGCCTTGGCACCGACGTCCTGGACGGCCGTCGCGATGGCGTCGCGATAGGAGCCGTACAGCGCCGCCGCGGCCAGCACGGCGGTGGCGATGGCGATGCCCTTGGTGATGGCCTTCGTGGTGTTGCCGACGGCGTCCAGGTCGGTGAGCACCTGGGCGCCCGCGCCCTGGACGTCGCCGGACATCTCGGCGATGCCCTGCGCGTTGTCGGAGACCGGGCCGAAGGTGTCCATGGCGACGATGACCCCGACGGTGGTGAGCAGGCCGGTGCCGGCCAGCGCCACCGCGAACAGCGCCAGCATGATCGACGTACCGCCGAGGAGGAACGCGCCGTACACCCCGAGGCCGATCAGCATCGCGGTGTAGACGGCGGACTCCAGACCGATGGAGATGCCGGCCAGGACGACGGTGGCGGGTCCCGTGAGCGAGGACTTGCCGATGTCGCGGACCGGGCGGCGGGTCGTCTCGGTGAAGTAGCCGGTCAGCTGCTGGATCAGCGCCGCGAGGACGATGCCGATGGCCACGGCGACGAGCGCGAACACCCGCGGGTCCCCGTCGTGGCCGACGATGTCGCTGTCCGTGACTCCCTTCAGGTCGGCGAACGTGGACGGCAGGTAGACGAAGACCGCGACCGCCACGAGGGCGAGCGAGATCACCGCGGAGATGAAGAAGCCGCGGTTGATCGCCGTCATGCCGCTGCGGTCGGCCCTGCGCGGGGCGACCGCGAAGATGCCGATCATCGCGGTGATCACGCCGATCGCCGGAACGAGCAGCGGGAAGGCGAGACCGGAGTCGCCGAAGGCGACCTTGCCGAGAATCAGGGCGGCCACCAGGGTCACGGCGTACGACTCGAAGAGGTCGGCCGCCATTCCCGCACAGTCGCCAACGTTGTCGCCCACGTTGTCGGCGATGGTCGCGGCATTGCGCGGATCGTCCTCCGGAATGCCCTGCTCGACCTTGCCGACCAGGTCGGCGCCGACGTCGGCGGCCTTGGTGAAGATACCGCCGCCCACTCGCATGAACATCGCGATCAGGGCGGCACCGAGGCCGAAGCCCTCCAGCACCTTGGGCGCGTCCGCCGCGTAGACCAGCACGACGCAGGAGGCACCCAGCAGGCCGAGACCCACAGTGAACATGCCGACCACGCCGCCGGTGCGGAACGCGATTTTCATCGCCTTGTGCGAGACCTCGGTCAAATCCCTGGCGGGTTCGCCCTCGGCCGGGGTGGCTTCACGGGCCGCGGCCGCGACACGCACATTGCTGCGCACCGCCAGCCACATGCCGATGTAGCCGGTCGCCGCGGAGAACACGGCGCCCACCAAGAAGAACGCGCTGCGTCCCGCGCGCTGTGACCAACTGTCCGCGGGCAGCAGCATGAGCAGGAAGAACACGACCACGGCGAATACTCCGAGCGTGCGCAGCTGACGCGCGAGATAGGCATTCGCGCCTTCCTGCACCGCCGCCGCGATCTTCTTCATGCTGTCGGTGCCCTCGTTCGCGGCGAGCACCTGGCGCACGAGCACCACGGCGACCGCCAGTGCCGCCAGTGCCACGACGGCGATCACCGCCACCAGGAGCCGGTTGCCATCGGTCAGTACGGCCGCCGCGAGGGCCGAGGAATGATCCGTCAGATCCGCAGGATCTGTCAGATCCATGGGTTGAGGGGAAGAAAGCCCCGCCATTCGTCCTCCTTGACGTCTGGGCTGAGCTTGAGATGTGGACGGATTCTAGAGATCAGCCCCTGATCAAAACAGACCGCGACAAACGGAATCGGCCTTGTTTTGCCGACCAGCAAAATGATCGCACTCCGCCGAACCCCCCGAAAGGGCCAATGGGGGAAACATGTTGACCCATGTCGACCATGGAAACAGAGATCAATTCATGATCTGTTGATGATCGGAAAAAATGAAAAAGGCCCTGCTCAGCAGGGCCGGAAATGAAGTGGATCAGCGCACGGCACCGTCGGGCACGATGGGCCAGCTCATGCGGATGAGACCGCCGGCCTCGCCGGAGGTGACCTCAACGTCGTCCACGAGCCCGCTGATGACGGCCAGGCCCATCTCGTCCTCGCCGTCCGCGTCCTCCGGCCCACCGCCCGAAGCGGAACCGGCGCCTGAACCGCCCGCCACGCCGGAGGCGGCGGGGGCCGGTGCCTCGTCGCCGACCTCGATGGAGAAGGTCTTCTCCTCCTCCGTCAGCGCGACACGTACGGGGGCCGTGATCCCATGGCTCTGATGGAGCCCCACGGCACGGGTGCAGGCCTCGCCGACAGCGAGTCTCACCTCGTCCAGCACAGCCTCGTCCACCCCGGCCCTGCGCGCCACGGCCGCCGCCACAAGGCGGGCGGTCCTGACATGCTCCGGCAGAGCACTGAAGCGGAGTTCGACGGTGGCCATGCCATCCCCCTCAGACGTACGAATGCATCCAGGGGGCCGGGCTCCAGCGGCCCGTGACCCCCCGCTCCCCGGGCCGAAGCCCGGGGACCGGATCAGTCGGTGGCCGCGACGGCGTCGTCGACCGAGGCGTGAATCGGGAACACCTTGGTCAGGCCGGTGATGCGGAAGATCTTCAGAATGCGCTCCTGGTTGCAGACCAGACGGAGCGAACCCTCATGGGCACGCACCCGCTTCAGTCCGCCCACCAGCACGCCGAGTCCGGTGGAGTCGAGGAAGTCCACGCCCTCCATGTCGACGACCAGGTGGTAACTGCCGTCGTTCACCAACTCGACCAGCTGCTCGCGCAGCTTGGGCGCCGTATATACATCGATCTCGCCACCGACCTCGACGACCGTGCGGTCGCCGACGGTCCGGGTCGACAGGGACAGGTCCACGAATCCTCCAGCACCTTCATGCTATCGAGCCGTCGCCCCCTGGGGCCTCCCCACCGAAGGTAGGGGACGGATCGGCAGCCGCGATGGCATTCAATCACTTACCGGCAGGCGTCGACGACGCCTTGAGGTCATTGTCCGTCACGCCAGTGACACACTCGATGCCGATGGCCAACAACCAACTGCCGCCGAGCGATGGCGAACGCCCTTCTCCCCGCAGCGTGCTCGACCGGCTCGCCTCCGGGCCAGGCAGAGCTGACCGCATCACTCATACGGAGCACTTGCCCCCGCGTACGGGCAGGCATGCCGTCTGGCCCGATCGGATCCGGCCGGAAGTGATCGCCGCGATCCAGCGGGCCGGGATCGACCATCCGTGGGCCCATCAGGCCCTCGCCGCCGAGCACGCCCTCGACGGCGAGAGCGTGGTCGTCGCCACCGGTACCGCGTCCGGCAAGTCACTGGCCTATCTCGCCCCCGTGCTGTCCGCCCTCCTGGACGGCTCCGAGGTCCCCACCCGGGAAGCACGGCGGCGCGAACCGCTCCCGCGGGACGGCGGCGGCCGGGCGGGCGGGCGAGGCACCACCGCGCTCTACCTGGCCCCCACCAAGGCCCTGGCCGCCGACCAGCGGCGCGCCGTCCGCGATCTGGCGTCCCCGCTGGGCAACCGGGTGCGGCCCGCCGTCTACGACGGGGACACCCCGGTCGAGGAACGCGAGTGGGTGCGGCAGTACGCCAACTACGTGCTCACCAACCCCGACATGCTGCACCGCGGGATACTCCCCTCCCACCCGCGCTGGTCCTCCTTCCTGCGCGCCCTGCGCTATGTCGTCGTCGACGAGTGCCACACCTACCGCGGGGTCTTCGGCTCCCACGTCGCCCAGGTGCTGCGGCGGCTGCGCCGCCTGTGCGCCCGCTACGGCTCCGATCCCGTCTTCCTGCTCGCCTCCGCCACCGCCGCCGACCCCGCGGTCGCCGGACACCGGCTCACCGGGTTGCCGGTGGTGGAGATCGCCGAGGACGCCTCCCCGCGCGGCGAACTCGTCTTCGCCCTGTGGGAGCCGCCGCTCACCGAACTGTCCGGTGAGAAGGGCGCCCCCGTACGCCGCACCGCCACGGCGGAGACCGCCGACCTGCTCACCGACCTGACCGTGCAGGGGGTGCGCACGGTCGCCTTCGTACGCTCACGGCGCGGCGCCGAACTGATCGCGGTGATCACCCAGGAGCGGCTGAGGGAGGTCGACCGTTCGCTGCCCAAGCGGGTCGCCGCCTACCGGGGCGGCTACCTGCCCGAGGAGCGCCGGGCCCTGGAGCGCGCCCTGCACTCGGGTGAACTGCTCGGGCTGGCCGCCACCACCGCCCTGGAACTGGGCGTCGACGTCTCCGGCCTCGACGCGGTCCTCATCGCCGGCTACCCCGGCACCCGGGCGTCCCTGTGGCAGCAGGCCGGCCGCGCCGGCCGCTCCGGGCAGGGCGCGCTGGCGATCCTCGTCGCCCGCGACGACCCCCTGGACACCTACCTGGTGCACCACCCGGAGGCGCTGTTCCAGCAGCCCGTGGAGTCCACCGTCCTCGATCCCGACAATCCGTACGTGCTCGCCCCCCATCTGTGCGCTGCCGCGGCGGAACTGCCGCTGACCGACGACGACCTGGAACTCTTCGGGCCCGCGGCGGCCGGTCTGATGCCGCAGCTGGAGGCCGCGAAGCTGCTGCGACGGCGGGCGACGGCCTGGCACTGGACGCGCCGCGAGCGGGCCTGCGACCTCGCCGACATCCGGGGCGGCGGCGGTCGGCCCGTCCAGGTCGTGGAGGCCTCCACGGGCCGCCTCCTCGGCACCGTCGACGAGTCCGCGTCACACGCCGCCGTGCACGACGGGGCCGTCCACCTCCACCAGGGCCGCACCTATGTGGTGAAGCACCTGGACCTGGAGGACTCCGTGGCCCTCGTGGAGCAGGCCGACCCGCCCTATTCGACCGTCGCCCGCGACACCACCTCCATCTCCGTCCTCGAGACCGACACCGAGATCCCCTGGGGCGGGGCCCGGCTCTGCTACGGGTCCGTCGAGGTCACCAACCAGGTCGTCTCCTACCTGCGCCGCAAACTGATCACGGGAGAGGTGCTCGGCGAGTCCAGGCTCGACCTGCCGCCCCGCACCCTGCGCACGCGTGCGGTGTGGTGGACGGTCACCGACGACCAGCTCGACGCCGCACGCGTCAATCCCGAGCAGCTGGGCGGCGCGCTCCACGCCGCGGAACACGCCTCCATCGGGATGCTGCCGCTCTTCGCGACCTGTGACCGCTGGGACATCGGCGGTGTCTCCGTCCCGCTTCACCCGGACACCCTCCTGCCGACCGTCTTCGTCTACGACGGACACCCCGGCGGCGCCGGCTTCGCGGAACGCGCCTTCCACACCGCGCGCGCCTGGCTCACCGCGACCCGCGAGGCCATCGCCTCCTGCGAGTGCGACGCCGGATGCCCGTCCTGCATCCAGTCCCCGAAATGCGGCAACGGCAACGAGCCCCTGCACAAGCGGGGAGCCGTGCGGCTCCTCGGCGAGCTCCTGAAGGGCGCCCCGGACCCGGCGGGCGCTCACGGTTCCGCCTGACGGCCCCCCTGCATGCCCCCGCGGACGGCACCTTCGGTCCGGCACGCGGCGTCCGGCAGGCGCTCCGGGCGGCACGCACTCCCGGCGGACGGCGCCGTCCGCCGACCCGGCCCGGAACGACCGGCCCGGCCGGGGCGGGCCGGCCGGGGCGGGGCGGGCCGGCCGGGCCCGAGGACGTGACCGGAGACGGACGGGGACGTGACC
>NZ_JAAAXQ010000333.1 GCF_009916105.1 Streptomyces sp. GC420
AGGCGACGGCTGATGGGGCGGTCAGGGGTGCGGGCCCGGTCGGGTTCCCGCCGGCCGCCCCCCTGACCGGGCCCGCACCGGAGACCGCAGCGGGTCCGGCAGGCCCGGCAGTGGGCCCGGCACCGGACCGGGCGGCGGCACCGACCGGCCCGTGGCCGGGCGTGGCCGTGCCAAACGGCCCGGCCCACCCCCAGGCTCCGGCTCCGAGCCCGACGCCGGCCGGCGGTCCGGCCTCGGGCACGGGGCAGTGGCGGGCGCAGCCGTCGGCACCGGCCGCCGCTTCTCCTTCCTCCCCCGGGCCCGAGTCCGGGCCGGTGTCGTCAGCGCAGTTCGCCGGTGCGGCGGCGGAGGACCGTGCGGGTCCCGCGCCCGGGGCCGGCGTCTCCGAGCCGTCCGCGGTCGCGCGGGCTCTCGCGGAGCCGCTTACACACGTACGGCCTCCGACCACGGTCGAGGGCGCCGGTCCCGGAACCCCGGTTCCGGGAACCCCGATGTCCGGAACCCCCGCTCCCGGGACGGGATTCGGGCCGGGCCCGGTGCCGAGCGGCGCCACTGCCCTGGGAGTGGGCGCGGCCGGTGCCGGCCGCCCTGCCGGCACGGACCCGGAAGCGCCGCCCGAAGAGCGGGAGACGCGGGAGACGCGGGAGACGGGGGAGCGGGGGACACCGGAGCACGGGACGGGCAGGTCCCCGGCCGGAAAGCCGGAGCCCCAAGAGCGCGAGCCCGGACCGCGCGAGCCCGGACCGCGTGAGCCGGGAGAACGGGAGACCGGAGAGCGGGAGCCGCACCAGCAGGCGTCCGCCGCCCGGACCGGCCCCAAAGGCACCACCGCCCGCCGGGACACCGCCGGGTCGGGTGCCCCGGCAACGAAGAAGGGAGCGGCCGCGTCAGGGCCCGTCGACCTGCGCCGCCGCTCGGACGCGGGACCGGCCGCCTCCACCGCTGCTCCCGGCACCATGTCCGGCACCCCGTCCGGCACGCCGGCCACGAGCGCGAAGACCACGACTGCCGTAAAGCCCGCGCCTGCCGGGGTACTCGCCGAGGCGGGCAGGCCCGCCGACGGGGCCGGCTCCCGCGCCAGAACGGGAGGAGGGCAGCACCGGCGTCCGCCGGCTCCGCAGCCCGTCGGCGCCTCCGCGCTCGGCTCCGCGTCCGCGCGGACCGGGTCCGCCGTCGCCCCGGACCTCACCGAGAAGCCCGGGCCCGTGCTGCCCGGCTGGATCGGGGCCCTGGTCGGGGGCGGTGTCCTCGTCGTGATCGCGCTGGTGATGTGGTGGGGCGGGATGCTGCCCAACTCCTTCCTCCGGGACGTGGGTCTGCCCGTCCGCTACAGCGGCCCCGGCCCGCTCGCCTGGGTGACCGTCGCCTTCTGCGGGCTGCTCGCCGCCGTTGCCTTCGGCGGGCTGGGCCGCGGCAAGGTCGGCAGCGCCCTGGTCCTGACCCTCTTCGGCAACTACCGCGGCAGCGTGCGCCGTACCGGTCTGCTCTGGGTGAGCCCGCTGCTGCTCCGCCGCAGGATCGACGTACGGCTCAGGCACTGGCGCAGTGAGCCGCTGCCCGCCGTGGACTCCGAAGGGGTGGCGCTGCGGGTGGTCGTCCTTGTCGTGTGGCGGGTCGAGGACACCGCGCGGGCGGCCTACGCCGTCGAGGACCACGCCGTATACCTGCGTTCGCAGACCGAGTCCGCGCTGGCGAGGATCCTCTCGCAGGTACCCGTGGACGTCTTCACGCAGACGCCCGACGGCAGCCCCACGCTGCGCAACGCCGAGGCGGTCGGCGGCGCCCTGACCAGGCTGCTCGCGGAGGAGGCCGAGCCGGCCGGCATCGAGGTGTTCTCGGCGCAGCCGGTCCGTATCGACTACGCGCCGGAGGTGGCCGAGGTCATGCACCGGCGCCGGGTCGCGGCGCTTGACGCCATGCAGCGGGAGAGTGTCCTGACCTCGGTGGTCGACGCGGTGGACGAGACGGTCAGCCGGCTCACCGCGCGCGGACTGGTGGACGGCGACGACTTCGAGCGCAAGGCGCTGGTCAAGGACCTGACCGTGGCGTTCTACACCGGACGTGCGGCGGAGCGGGGCGCGGACCCGGTCCTCCAGAGGGCACCGCAGCACTAGGGTCCGTCTTCAAATTGATCTTGCCCAGATCAGGATTGCTGCGAGTGTGACCGCTGCTTCGTAGGAGGTGGCGGTCTTCTCGTAGCGGGTGGCGATGCCGCGGAAGCCTTTGAGTTGGTTGAAGCAGCGTTCGACGGTGTTGCGGCGGCGGTAGGTCTCGCGGTCGAACCGCGGCGGTCGCCCGCCGTCACGGCCCCGGTTGCGGCGGTGGCGTTGCTGGTCCCGCTTCTCCGGAATGGTGTGGCTGATGCCGCGCTTGCGGAGGTGGGCGCGGAAGCCGCGGGAGGCGTAGGCCTTGTCCGCGACCACGTGGTCCGGTCGGCAGCGCGGTCGGCCCCGACCGATGCGGGGCACTCGGATCCGCTCGAGAAGCGGGCGTGCGCAGACGCCGTCGTGACGATGGCCGGCGGTGAGCATGACGGCCAGCGGCCGTCCCCGGCCGTCGCAGGCGAGGTGGATCTTGGTTGTCAGTCCGCCTCGGGATCGGCCGAGGGCGTGATCATCCGGTTCGTCCTGCCGGAGGGTCCCCTTTTTCGGCCTGTGGCCGCGGCGTGCTGATGGGCGCGGACGATGGTGGAGTCGATCTGAACCAGCCAGTCGATGTCTCCGGCCGCATCCACCCGGGCCTGCATCTGCTGCAGAGCCCGGGTGAAGATGCCGTCGAGGGCGTAGCGGCGGAAGCGGGTGTAGACCGTCTTCCACGGCCCGTAGCGTTCGGGCAGGTCACGCCAGGAGATCCCGGTCCGGATCTTGTAGACCATGCCGTTGATCACCCGGCGGTCCTCCACCCGCGGTCGTCCCGTCTTGGCCCGCGGTATGAGTGGAGCGAGCAACTCCCACTCCTGGTCGGTGAGTTCGTGACGGCGTATCACGCCACCATGATCCACCATCTAGCGATCTTTGAAGACGGACCCTAGTGCCGCGTCGGTCGGGGTTTGCCCGCTGAGGAGCGGCGTCCGGTGCTCGGGGGTACCTCCCGCCGGAGGCGGGGGAGCATCGCAAGGCGGCCGGAAGCCCTCGTAGTGGGCCTGCTCGGGCTTTCGGCCAACGCAGCGTGGGGGTACCTCCCGCGCCCGGAGGGCTGCGGGGGAGTGCCGTGCAGGGCGTCGCGACGGGGCGAACCTCGGCTGACGCGGCACTAGAGTCCGGGTCCATGGGGACACGCACGTGGGAGACGGTGGCCGCGGACGCGTGGCGGCTGACCGGCGGGAACCGGGAGCCGCGACGGGGCCGGGCGGGGCCCCGGGCGGTGCTGGGCATCGCGGGCCCGCCCGGCACCGGCAAGTCGACCCTGGCCCGGGCCCTGGTCGCGCGCCTCCAGCGCGCCCACGGCCCGGGCTCCGCCGCGTATCTGCCGCTGGACGGCTTCCATCTGTCCAACGCGCAGCTGGAACGGCTGGGGCTGGTGGACCGCAAGGGTTCCGCGCCCAGTTTCGACGTGTGGGGGTACGAGGCGCTGTTGCGCCGGGTCGTCGAGCACGCGGGGCAGGAGATCTACGTCCCGGACTACGACCGGACGCTGCACGAGCCGGTCGCGGCGCGGCATCTGGTGCCGCCCGCCGCCCGTCTGGTCGTCACCGAGGGGAACTATCTGGCCGTCGACGCGCCGGGGTGGCGGGAGGCGCGGGGGCTGATGGCCGAGGTCTGGTACCTGGACGCGCCGCGGGAGGTGCGGCGGTCGCGGCTGGTGGAACGGCAGCTGGCGGGTGGGAGGGACGAGCTGGCGGCCCGTCACTGGGTGGCGACGAACGACGATCCCAACGCCGAACTGGTGGAGTCGGCCCGGGGAAACGCCGACCGGATCCTGACCCCCATTGGTCTGGACAACAAGACCGGCATTGGTATGGACATGTTCAGTCAGTCGCAATAATCTGAGCCTTGGTCTAGACCGCAGCTCGCGTCTCGCGCGTACCCGCGTACCGCGAAGAGGAACTCCCCCACGTTCTCAGGAGCGCAGCAGCATGCGACGAATCAGGCTCAAAGCAGGCGTGCTCGGAATCGGCGTACTCGGCGCCGCCGTCCTCGCCACGGGTTCGGCCAGCAGTCACGGCTACACCGACTCGCCCATCAGCCGGCAGAAGCTCTGTGCCAACGGCACGGTGACCGGCTGCGGCGGCATCCAGTGGGAGCCGCAGAGCGTCGAAGGCCCCAAGGGCTTCCCGTCCGCGGGCCCCGCGGACGGCACGATCTGCGCCGGCGGCAACAGCCGGTTCTCCGAACTCGACAACCCGCGCGGTGGCAACTGGCCCGCGACCCGACTCGCCTCCGGCGCAAGCCACACCTTCCGCTGGCAGTTCACCGCCATGCACGCCACGACGGACTTCCGCTACTACATCACCAAGAACGGGTGGAACAGCTCGGCGCCGCTGACCCGCTCCGCGCTCGAACTCACGCCGTTCCTGACGGTCCCGTACAACAACCAGAGGCCGCCGTCGACCCTCTCGCACTCGGGGACGCTCCCCTCCGGCAAGAGCGGCAGGCACGTCATCCTCGCCGTCTGGACGATCGCCGACACGGGCAACGCCTTCTACGCCTGCTCGGACGTGCAGTTCTGACGGAGCCGGGTGGCCCGGAAGCCGGGGCTCCCGTGGCCGTGACTGCGGCGCACGGCCACGGGAGCCCTACCCATCTGACGATACGTCAGTTACCTTGCCCGCATGCCCACGCCCATGCTCCCGCCCGGATCCCCGCCCGGTACCGGCGCGGGAACGGTCGCCGAACTCGTGCGGGCCCAGTGGGGCGACCACCGCGTCGGACTGCGCTACGGGGACGTCTCGTACACCCACCACCGGCTCGCCTCGGGCGCCGCCGCGCGCGCCGCGATCCTCGCCGGCCTGCTGCCGCGCGACGCCGAACCGCACTTCGCGCTACTGCTCGACAACACCCCCGAATACCCGCTGTGGCTGAGCGCCGCCGCGCTCGCGGGCGCCGCCGTGGCGGGCATCAACCCCACCCGCCGCGGCGCCGAACTCGCACGCGACATCCGGCACGTCGAGTGCTCCCTGCTCGTCACCGACCGCTCCCGGCTGCCGCTGCTCGACGGCCCCGGCCTCGCCCCCGCCCTCGCCGGGACACGGGTCCTGGTCACCGACTCGCCGGAGTACGAGCGGCTGCTCGCGGACCACGAGGGCGCCGAGCCCGGCGAGGCGGTGGTCAGGACGCCCGAGCCGGGATCCCGGCTGCTGCTCTACTTCACCTCCGGCTCGACCGGCGCGCCCAACGCCGCCCTGTGCAGCCAGGGGCGGCTCGCCGCGGCGGGCCGGGCGCTGGTGCGGCAGTTCGGGGTGCGGGACAGCGACACCCACTACATCTGCATGCCGATGTTCCACGGCAACGCCGTGATCGCCGGCTGGGCGCCCGCACTGGCGGGCGGGGCCGCGGTCGCGCTGCGGCGCCGCTTCTCCGCCTCCGGCTTCCTGGACGACGTACGGGCCTACGGGGCCACGTACTTCACCTACGTCGGACGGGCCGTGCAGTACATCCTCGCCACGCCGCCGCGCCCCGAGGACCGGCAGCACGCGCTGCGTCTCGGCTTCGGGACGGAGGCGGGCGCGGTCGACGCTGCACGCTTCGAGGAACGGTTCGGCGTACCGCTGGTCGAGGGTTACGGGTCCTCGGAGGGCGGGGCCGCGATCCAGCGGACACCGGACACCCCGCACGGGGCGATCGGACGTGCGGCGCCCGGCGACGACCTGGCCGTCGTCGACCCGGAGACGGGGGAGGAGAGACCGCGCGCGGTCCTGGACTCCGCCGGGCGGCTCCTGAACGGCTCGGCCGCGATCGGGGAACTGGTCAACCGGGGCCGAAGCCTGTTCGAGGGGTACTGGCGCAACGAGGAGGCGGTGGCCGAGAGGACGCGGCGCGGCTGGTACTGGACGGGCGACCTCTTCTTCCGCGACGAGCGGGGGTACTTCCACTTCGCCGGGCGGGCGGACGACCGGCTGCGCGTCGACGGGGAGAACCTGGCCGCCGCCATGATCGAGAACATCCTCGCGAGATACCCGGACGCGGCCTCGGCCGCCGTGTACGGCGTGCCCGACCCGGTCTCCGGCGACCAGGTGATGGCCACGCTGGCCCTGCGGGACGGAGCGGTCTTCGATCCCGGTGCCTTCGCCGCGTTCCTTGCCGCCCAGGACGACCTCGGCACCAAGATGGCTCCCCGCTTCGTCCGTGTCCTCGCGCGCATGCCGGTGACCGCGACGAACAAGGTCCACCGCGTCGCTCTGCGCCGGGCGGCCTTCCACTGCCCCGACCCGGTGTGGTGGACGCCCTTCGGGGCGGGCCGCCCGTGCGGCTCGGAGTACCGGCGGCTGACACCGGACGACGTGCGCCCACTGCTCGAGGAGTACGCCGCCCACGGCCGGAGCGAACTCCTGTCCCGCTGAGCCCCGGCCTGCCGGGGCGGGGTGCGGCGGGACCCGCACGGCCGGTCGCCGAGGGTTGGGCGGGTGCCGGGAGCACGAAGAAGACCCCCGCTCGCGCGAGGGTCTTCCTCTGTCTGTGCGCCGCCAGGGACTCGAACCCCGGACCCGCTGATTAAGAGTCAGCTGCTCTAACCAACTGAGCTAGCGGCGCCTGCTGACGCGTAAATAATACCCGGTCCCGAGGGGTGCTCGGGACCGGCGGGCGGTGGCCGCCGGTCCGGGGCCGGGACAAGCGCGGGCCGGGACCGGCGCGGGGACGGGTGGTCAGAGGGCCAGGGAGAGCAGCACGCCCGCGGCCCGCCTGTTGAGCGTGTCGGCGGCGGCGCGCAGGCGGTGGGCGTTCTCCATCGGCATCGAGACGGCGAGGCAGCCGACCGCCTCGCCCGCGGTGATCGGGACGGCCGCGCAGACCGTGCCGACGGCGTATTCCTGCAGGTCGAGGACGGGAACCGTGGCCGGATGGGCGTCGAGCTTGCGGAAGAGGACCTTCTCGTTGGTGATCGTCCGGGAGGTGAGGCGGGCGATCTTGTGACGGGAGAGGTGGTCCCGGCGGCCGTCGACGTCGAGCTGCGTGAGCAGGCACTTGCCGACGGCGCTGGCGTGCGCCGCGTACCGGAAGTCGACCCATTCGTTGACCGGCGGGGTGGCCGGGCCCGCGGCGAACTGGGTGATCTTCACTTCTCCGTCGACGTACCGGCTGATGTAGACGGCGGCGCCGACGTCGTCGCGCAGGGTGTCCAGCGTCTGCTGGAGCTTCTCCCTGAGAGCCTGCTCGCGCACCCCGCCCGAGCTCAGCAGGACCAGGGAGTCGCCTATGACGTAGGTGCCGTCCGAGATCTGCTCGACGTAGCCCTCGCGGGTGAGCATCGCGAGCATGTGGGTCAGGTGGCCGACGGGCAGCCCCGTCTCGCGGGCGATCTGCGCGGCGCCGACTCCACCGGTGTGCCGGGAGACGGTCTCGAGCACGCGGAGGGCGTACTGCACCGAATGGAACGGCGCGGCAGGCTCTGGCTTCAGGGTCACGGTTTCCCCTTGGCAGTTCCGGCAGGTGGTGACCGCTTGCGTCCTGGCCGTTGCTGCCGGTCACGACCCGCTGGTGGCGCGAGGTCGGTCACGGCGGCCGGGCTGTGTACCACGATAGCCGCCAAACGGCTTCCGCGGCGGGGCTGTTGACCAGATTGCGAAGGCGGACCACCGCGCTGTCCAGCGGCGCAGCTTTCTGGCATATGCCAGAGGCATGATGGTGCGAGGGATTGGGCGGGGCGGGTGCCCGAGCCGACCCTCAGAGCACCGCCCCGAGGAATGCACGTGCCCGCTCGTGTTCCGGTTCAGTCAACTACTCGGCCGTAACGACCGAGCTTGTCGGCTCGGTTCAATACAGCTTTGCTCATGCTCCCGGACGGAGCCCTTGAGTCCGAAGCGGTCGAACGATGCTGAACATTCCTTCCGGCGGGCCCGACTCGATGAGGATCACGGCCGTCCAGGTGCGCCCGGCGGGCAGGTTGAGCGCGGTGGCCGCCTCCCCCTGGACTCCCGCGAGCAGGGTGCGTCTGCGTATGGATGTGCTGCGCAGTGTCGTACTGAGTCGGGCCATGGGCGCGCGGCTACCCGACTCCATGGCGGGTATGCGTGCGGGATCCGCGGACGCCGTGTGCGCGTTCTGCGTGCGGCGGCCGCGGAAGGGTACAGAAAGCCACAGATCGGAACGCTCGTCATAGGCCCGCGGAAGGCCCCGGGCCCGGAAGGCCCGGGGAAGGCCCGCTGCAGGCATGCGGACGCCCTCGGAACGCCCGGGACCTCCGACGGGCCCCTGCAACGGGAGGATTCGCATGACCGCGGTCGGACTGCTCTGCCCCGGACACCCCGCCGAGGACGACTATCCGCGCATCGAGACGCTCCTCGGCTCGGACATCAGGATCCCGATCGTGCACACGGACGGCGGGGCCGCGTCCGGCATCGCCGCGCTGCCGGAGAAGGGCGCCGGCCCCCGGCTGGCGGCCGTCACGGAGGAGCTGCGGCTCTCCGGCTCCGAGGCGGTCGTGTGGACCAGCATGCGCGGCAGCTTCCTGCGCGGATGGGAGGGAGCGCGCGAGCAGATGCGGGAACTGGCGCTCGCCGCGGGCATCCCGGCGTCCAGCACCGCCCTGGGCTTCCCGCACGCGGTACGGGCCCTCGGCCTCGGCCGGGTGTCGGTGGCCACGGCGTACCCGGCGGACGTGGCCGAGCGGTTCACCTCCTTCCTCCGGGGCGCCGGCATCGCGGTGGTCGCGGTGAGCGCGATGAGCGCGGGCACGGCCGACCGGGCCGCCGAGGCCGGGACCTGGGGGCACGAGGAGGTCCTGCGGCTGGCGCGGGACGGCGATCACCCGGACGCGGAGACGGTGCTGCTGCCGGACACGGCGCTGCACACCGCGTCCTGTCTGCCCGAACTGAGCGGTGTGCAAGCTGAAGTTGCTGGTCACGGGGCTGGTGTGCGTGGGCATCGGGATGCTCATGCTGGTCGCTGGCAGATGACTTTGGTGAAGATCGTCGGTCATCGGGCGACTTCGCGGTTGGT
>NZ_JAAAXQ010000334.1 GCF_009916105.1 Streptomyces sp. GC420
CGACGGGCCGGGCAACGGGGTGGCCGGCCCGGGCGGCGGCATGCCGGCGCGTGGCGCGGCCGGTCCGCCGGGGTCCCGGTGGTCGCCGGGAGCGGCCGGGAGCGGCCGGGAGCGGCCGGGCGCCCGAGCGGCCAGGCGACCGGGCGGCTGAGTGCCCGAAGTCAGCTTTCCCTGGCTGCCGTTGCGGCATGCCCGGAAGTGCGGACCCACCGCGTGGCGGAGCGTCGCGCCGTGCGACGCGGCGGCGAGAGCGCCGCCCGGGCCGACGCGGCGATCCCCGTCGCCCGGCGCCCGGCTGCGTCATGCCGCGGACCGCCGTGCACGCCGGCCCTCCCGGCCGGCACCGACCACGTCATGGCCGCCCCGATCCAGGCCGAAGCGGTTGCGCCGGGTGGGGGGTGTCCCGCCCGGTCCGACGCTGCGCGCGGCACCGACCACGTCATGGCCGCCCCGATCCAGGCCGAAGCGGTTGCGCCGGGTGGGGGGTGCCCCGCCCGGTCCGACCCTGCGCGCGGCACCGGACCGCGCGGGTCGATCCGGCCTGGGCCAGGCAGACGACTGCGGCCAACGCGGAGCTCGGTCCGGCCGAGGTGGCGGACCGGGCCGCGCGGCTGCGGGACGCGCTCCAGCAGCAGCTGAGCGCGTGAGGCGTCGCCGCGCGCGGCCGCCGGCATGCCCGCCCGCACCTGGGCGTGCCGGTGACCGGCCGGTTCACCTGGCAGCATGAACATGCCCCGGTCTTGGGCCGGTGAGGGATCCGCCCGCACCGCGTGCGGGGCCCGTCCGGGCGGTCCGGCTCCGGTCCGCCGCGTGCGCGCGGCCCCCGGACGTTCGGGCGGGTCCGGGTCCGGCCCCGGCCGGTCGCCGCTCGGCTGGCCGGCCGCGGATCACACCAGGCTGTCGCGCCAGGCCCGGTGCAGATCGGCGAACCGGCCGGTGCCGCCGATGAGTTCGGCGGGCGTGCCGTCCTCCACGATCCGGCCGCCCTCCATCACCAGCACCCGGTCCGCGATCTCCACCGTCGACAGCCGGTGCGCGATCACCACCGCCGTACGGCCGCGCAGCACCGTGTCCATGGCGCGCTGCACCGCACGCTCGCCCGGCACGTCGAGGGAAGAGGTCGCCTCGTCCAGGATCAGCACCGCCGGATCCGCGAGCAGTGCCCGGGCGAAGGCCACCAACTGCCGCTGACCGGCGGAGATACGGCCACCCCGTTTGCGTACGTCGGTGTCGTACCCCTCCGGCAGAGCCGCGATGAAGTCGTGCGCGCCGATCGCCTTCGCGGCCCGCTCGATCTCCTCGCGCGAGGCCTCGGGGCGGCCGATCGCGATGTTCTCGGCGACGGTCCCGGAGAACAGGAACGCCTCCTGGGTCACCATCACCACACCGCGCCGCAGCTCCGCCGGCCCCAGCTCACGCAGATCGACCCCGTCCAGCAGGACCCGGCCCCCGCTCGGGTCGTAGAAACGCGCGAGCAGTCTGGCGAGCGTCGACTTGCCGGCTCCCGTCGAGCCCACCACGGCGACCGTCTGACCGGCAGGCAGCCGCAGGTCGAAGCGCGGCAGCACCTCGCCGCCGGTGCGGTACCCGAAGCGGACGCCGTCGAAGACCACTTCGCGCCCCGGCCGCCCCGCCGGGCGCTCCGGCAGCGGGCGCGGGTGCTCCGGTTCCGGGACGGTGGGCCGCTGCGCCAGCAGTCCGGCGATCTTCTCCAGCGAGGCGCCCGCCGACTCGTAGGAGTTCAGGAACATCCCCAGCCGGTCGATCGGGTCGTACAGCCGCCGCACGTACAGCACCGCCGCCGCGAGCACACCCAGTTCCAGCCTGCCCTCCGCGACCCGGTAGGCGCCCCAGAGCACGATCCCGGCCACCGCGGTGTTCGCCACCAGCCGGGAACCCACGACATAGCGCGCCATCTCGAGCAGCGCGTCGCCGTTGCGGCGTTCATGCTCCCGGTTGAGCACCAGGAACTCGGCGTCGTTCGTCCGCTCCCTGCGGAAGGCGCGCACCGGGCGGATCCCGTTCATCGTCTCCGCGAACTTCACGATCACCCGTGCGATCGCCGTGGACCGGTGCCGGTAGACCAGCGCGGCGCGCCGCCGGTAGTCGCGCACCAGGAGGTACAGCGGCACGAAGGACAGCACGGCGGCCGCGCCCATGCCCAGATCGAGCCAGAGCAGCATCACCGAGATGCAGACGAACGACAGGACGACCGCGACGAGTTCCTGGAGGCCCTCGCCGAGCAGTTCCCGCAGGGACTCCACGTCCGTCGTGGAGCGGGAGATCAGCCGGCCCGAGGTGTACCGCTCGTGGAAGTCGACGCTCAGCGCCTGCGCATGCCGGAAGATCCGCCCCCGCAGGTCGCGCAGCACGTCCTGGTTGACCCGCGCGGCCGCGCGCACGAATCCGTACTGGAGGAGCCCGGAGCCCGCCGCGCACCCGAGATACCCCGCGGCCACCGCGATCAGCGGTCCGTGGTCGTCCCGGCGGAACGCGGGTACGCCGGTGTCGATCGCGTACGCCACGAGCAGCGGGCCCGCCTGGACCGCCGCCTGCTGGAGCAGGAGCAGCAGCGCGGTGAACGCCACCCGCAACCTGAGCGGTGCGAGCAGCGAGCGCAGCAGGGCTCCGGTCGCCCCTGCGGGCGTCGGCAGCACGTCCGTGTCGAACGGGTCGGAACGCGGTGCCGTGTCCTCGGGCGCGACGGCGGCACCCTTCGCGGCCGGGCCGGTCCCCGGCCCGGCGGGCGCCGCCGCCTCCGCGCCCGTGCGCTTGCCGGTGCCCGTGCCCGTGCCGGTGCCCGTGCCCGCCTCCGCTCCGGGCCGGACGGCCTTCCCCCGCGGAGCCGGCGCGCTGCCCGTACCCGTGGTGGCGCCGTTCATCGCCCGCCGTCCTTCCGCCCGTCGCCGTGTCCGGCCGCGCACGCGCTGCCGCGTGCCCGTCGGTCCGTCGCGGTTCCGGCCGGTCGTGGCCGCGGGCTCCGACGGGCCGCGGCTTCCCGGGCGCACCCCGGATTCCCTGTCGTGCCGCCCGCCATCAGGTGCCGTCCTTCCGTCCGTCGCCCTGGCCGCCCGCGCCCTCCAGCCGCCTCGTGTCCGCGTACGCGCCGGCCGCGACGGGCTGTCCACCCGCCGGGCGACGGCCCGTGACCGGGCCGTCGCCCGCGCCCCTGCGCGGGGCGTGCCCGCCGCTGGCCGGCCGGAGGTCTTCCCCCGGTTCCCCCGGGCCGCCGGCGTGGCCCGACATCAGGTACCGGTACTCCTCGTTCTCCCGCAGCAGTTCCTGGTGCGTTCCCACCGCCGCGATGCGGCCCCCCGAGAGCAGCGCGACCCTGTCGGCGAGCTGCACCGTCGAGGGACGGTGGGCGACCACCAGGGCCGTCGTCGTCTCCAGCACCCGCCGCAGGGCCGCTTCCACCAGCGCCTCGGTGTGCACGTCGAGTGCCGACAGCGGGTCGTCCAGGACCAGGAAGCGCGGGCTCCCGACCACCGCCCGGGCCAGTGCGAGCCGCTGCCGCTGACCTCCGGACAGGCTCAGGCCCTGCTCGCCCACCTGGGTGTCCGCCCCCCGCGGCAGGCGGTGCACGAACTCGGCCTGCGCCACCCCCAGTGCCCGCTCCAGTGCCCGCTCCAGCGCCGCGCGGTCCGCGCCCTGAGCGCCCATCAGCACGTTCTCGGTGACACTCGCCGAGAACAGAGTGGGTTCCTCGAAGGCCACGGACACCAGCTCGCGCAGGTGCTCCCTGGACAGTTCGGTGATGTCCCGGCCGTCCAGGGTGATGCGTCCCGCCGTGAGCTCGTGCAGCCGCGGCACCAGCGCGGTCAGCGTCGTCTTGCCCGAACCGGTCGCACCGACCAGGGCCATGGTCTCGCCGGGCCGCACATGCAGCTCGACGTCCTTCAGCACCGGGGGCGTGTCCGGATCCGTGTCCGGAAACCTGAAGGCGACGCCCTCGAAGCGCAGCCCGTCGCCCTCGGGCGGTGCCGCCGCCGTGCCGCCCTCGTCCTCCTCCTCGGCGTCCATCACCTCGAAGTAGCGGTCGGTGGCCGTTGCCGCCTCGTTGCTCATCGCCAGCAGGAAGCCGATCGACTCGACGGGCCAGCGCAGCGCCAGCGCCGTCGAAAGGAACGCCACCAGGGTGCCCGCGGACAGCTCACCGTCCGCCACCTGCACCGTGCCCAGCACCAGCGCCGCCCCGATCGCCACCTCGGGCAGCGTCATGATCAGTGCCCAGATGCCTGCCAGCAGCCGGGCCTTGGCCAGTTCGGTACCGCGCAGCCGCTCCGACAGCTCCCGGAAGGCGCGCGCCTGACTGCGGTGCCGCCCGAATCCCTTGACGATCCGGATGCCGAGGACGCTCTCCTCGACGAGCGTCGTCAGATCGCCCACCTGGTCCTGCGCCCTGCGCGCGGCCAGCGAGAACCGCCGCTCGAAGTGCGAGCAGAGCACCATCAGCGGAACCGCCGGCGCGAGCAGCACCAGCCCCAGTGCCCAGTCCTGGGCGAACAGGATCACGAAGCCCACCACGATGGTGGTGGCGTTCACCAGCAGGAATGTCAGCGGAAACGCCAGGAACATCCGCAGCAGCATCAGGTCCGTGGTCGCGCGCGACAGCAACTGCCCCGAGGCCCACCGGTCGTGGAAGGCCACCGGCAGCCGCTGCAGGTGCCGGTAGAGCGCCGCCCGCATGTCCGCCTCGACCCGCGACAGCGGCCGCGCCACCAGCCACCGCCGCAGACCGAACAGGCCCGCCTCCGCGATCCCGAGCAGCAGCAGGTACAGCGCTCCCAGCCACACCCCCGCGGGGTTCCGGTCCGCCACCGGCCCGTCCACCATCCACTTCAGGACCAGCGGGATGACCAGGCCGAGGCAGGACGCCACGACGGCCACGAACGCGGCGGTGAACAGCCGTGCCCGCACGGGACGCACGCACGGCCAGAGCCGCAGCAGGGATCGCACCGCGGACCTGTTCCGGTCCTCGTCCTCGGCAGGGGTCTGTGAAGTGGGCATCAGGAGCGAGCCTACGGATGGGAGCTGACAGCGCCACCGAGTTTCGGTCCCGTCCGGCCACCCCCGTCAGCCGGTCGGCTGATACGACAACAGGCGTGATGGCCCATGCCGCGGGCCGCCCACCAGTGCGAAGCTCGTGCCATGACCGTCATAGAAGTCAGCGGGCTGCGCAAGGCGTACGGCGGAAGGGCCGTCGTCGACGGGGTTTCCTTCACCGTCGAGAAGGGCGAGATCTTCGGCATCCTCGGCCCCAACGGAGCCGGTAAGACCACCACCGTCGAATGCGTGGAAGGCCTGCGCACCCCCGACGCCGGAACGGTCCGCGTGGCCGGGCTCGATCCGGTGGCCGACCACGACCGCCTCACCCGGGTCCTCGGCGCCCAGCTCCAGGAGAGCGAACTCCAGCCGAAGATCACCGTGCGCGAGGCGCTGGAACTGTACGCCGCCTGCTACCCCGCCCCCGCCGACTGGCGGGAACTCGCGGCCAGGCTCGGCCTCACCGACAAACTGAGATCCCGCTTCGACAAGCTCTCCGGCGGCCAGAAGCAGCGCCTGTTCATCGCCCTCGCCCTCATCGGCAACCCCAGGGTCGTGGTGCTCGACGAGCTGACCACAGGCCTCGACCCGCGCGCCCGCCGCCACACCTGGGAACTCATCGAGGAGGTACGGGCCTCCGGGGTCACCGTCCTGCTCGTGACCCACCTGATGGAGGAGGCGCAGCGGCTGTGCGACCGGGTCGCCGTCATCAACGCGGGGCGCCTCGTCGCCCTGGACACCCCCGAGGGCCTGATCGCCCGCGCGGCACACACCACCGTCATCTCCTTCTCCCCGTCCCCTTCCCTCGGCGCGGCCGAACTGTCCCGGCTGCCCGGCGTCGCCTCGATCAGGGAGAAGGACGGGCGAGTCGTCGTCGAGGGCACCGACGAGACGGTCGACGCGGTCGTCCCGCTCCTCGCTCTGCACCGCGTCACCGGCCACCACCTGCGCATCTCCGACGCCACTCTCGACGACGCCTTCCTCGACCTGACCTCCGCCGGGACCGCCGCCGCGGGGACCGGGACAGGGGCCGCCGAAGGGACCGCCGCCGCGGGGACCGGGACAGGGACCGCCGAAGGGACCGCCGCCGCGGGGACCGGAACCACCCGCAGGGCCGGCACGACCGCCGGGACCGGAGCCGCCTCCGCGGCCGACAAGGAGACCCAGTGAGCGCCACCACCGCCGTCCTGAAGACCGAGACCCGGCTGTTCCTGCGCGAACCCGGCGCCCTGTTCTGGGTCTTCGCCTTCCCCACCCTGCTCCTGCTCGTGCTCGGCCTCATGCCGCCCTTCCGGGAGCCCAACGACACCCTCGGCGGCCGGCGCGTCATCGACCTCTACGTGCCCATCTGCGTCCTCCTGGCCCTGATCACCGCCGGGCTCCAGGCCATGCCGCCCGTCCTCGCCGGCTACCGCGAACGCGGCATCCTGCGCCGGATGTCCACCACCCCCGTACGCCCGAGCGCCCTGCTCCTCGCCCAGATCGTGCTGCACTTCGCCGCCGCGCTCGGCTCGGCCCTGCTGGTGATCGTCAGCGGCCGCCTGGCGTACGGCGTCGATCTGCCGGCCGGCCCCCTCGGCTACCTCCTGGCGCTGATCCTCCTCGCCCTCGGCGTACTCGCCCTCGGCTCGACGATCGGGGCGCTGTCCCGCACCGCCAAGGCGGCGTCCGCCGTCGCGTCCGTCGCCTTCTTCCCCGCGATGTTCGCCTCCGGAGTCTGGATGCCCGTCCAGACGATGCCCGGGACGCTGCGCCGCGTCGTCGAGCTCACCCCCTTCGGCGCCGCCTCCGAGGCCCTGAACCAGGCGACGGCCGGCGACTGGCCGGACGCCTCGCACCTGGGCGTCACCGCGCTGTGGGCGGTGCTGCTCACCGCGGCCGCGGCCCGCTGGTTCCGCTGGGAGTGACCGGCCAGGGGGCCGTCCGCGTGGCCGCCGCCGTGCGGACGGCCCGTCCCACGCGGGTGCGCGCGGTCGGGCGCGCACCCGGTCACACCGGCTCGTGTTCCGTCGCGTCCGCCCGCCGCACCACCTTCAGCAGCAGCACCGCCCGCGCCGGCACCGTGATCGTCGATCCCGCCCGGTGCACCGTCCCCGGGGGCCCGGACTGATCCTCGCGGGAGGTGTCCACCAGCACCTCGTAGGCCTCCGCCCACGGCTCGGCCGGCAGGACGAAGGCCGCCGGGCGGCCGTCGGCGTGCAGGACCGCGAGGAAGCTGTCGTCCCTCACCGGCCTGCCGCGCGCGTCACGGCCCGGGATGTCACGGCCCGACAGGTACATCCCCAGCGTCGCCGCCGGGGCGTACCAGTCCTGCGTGGTCATCTCCTTGCCGCAGGGAGTGAACCAGGCGAGGTCGCGCAGCCCGTCCACCGCCTGCGGGCGCCCGGAGAAGAAGGCGCGCCGGCGCAGCACCGGGTGGGCGTGGCGCAGGGCGATCAGCCGGGAGGTCAGCTCGGCGAGGGCCCGCCAGCCCGGCTCGCCGAGCAGTGACCAGTCGATCCAGCCGACCTCGTTGTCCTGGCAGTACGCGTTGTTGTTGCCGCCCTGGGTGCGGCCCATCTCGTCGCCGGCGACCAGCATCGGCACGCCGGTGGACAGCAGCAGCGTGGTGAGCAGGTTGCGCAGCTGCCGGCGCCGCAGGGCGAGGACGCGGGCGTCGTCGGTCTCGCCCTCGGTGCCGCAGTTCCAGGAGCGGTTGTCCGTGGTGCCGTCGCGGTTGCCCTCGCCGTTGGCCTCGTTGTGCTTGCGGTCGTAGCTGACGAGGTCGCGCAGGGTGAAGCCGTCGTGCGCGGTGACGAAGTTGACCGAGGCGTAGGGGCGCCGCCCGCCCCAGGCGTACAGGTCGCTCGACCCGGACAGCCGGTAGCCGAGGTCGCGTACGTCCGGCAGCGCGCCGCGCCAGAAGTCCCGCACGGCGTCGCGGTAGCGGTCGTTCCACTCCGTCCACAGCGGCGGGAACGCTCCCACCTGGTAGCCGCCGGAGCCCACGTCCCACGGCTCGGCGATCAGCTTCACCCGCCGCAGCACCGGGTCCTGGGCGATCACGGCGAGGAACGGGGACAGCATGTCGACATCGTGCATCGAGCGGGCCAGCGCGGCGGCGAGGTCGAAGCGGAAGCCGTCCACACCCATCTCGGTGACCCAGTAGCGCAGCGAGTCGGTGATCAGCCGCAGCACGTGGGGCTGCACCACGTGGAGGGTGTTGCCGCAGCCCGTGTAGTCGGCGTAACGCCTGGCGTCCGGCTGGAGGCGGTAGTAGCCGCGGTTGTCGATGCCGCGCAGCGAGAGCGTCGGACCCAGCTCCCCGCCCTCCGCGGTGTGGTTGTAGACCACGTCCAGGATCACCTCGATCCCGGCCGCGTGCAGTGCCCGCACCATCCGCTTGAACTCGCCGACCTGCTGGCCGCGGGTGCCGCTCGCGGAGTAACCGGCGTGCGGCGCGAAGTAGCCGATCGAGTTGTAGCCCCAGTAGTTGCGCAGGCCCCTGCGCAGCAGGTGGTCCTCGTGCGCGAACTGGTGCACCGGCAGCAGCTCCACGGCGGTCACGCCGAGGCGTACGAGGTGCTCGACCGCGGCCGGGTGCGCCAGCCCCGCGTAGGTGCCGCGCAGTTCCGCGGGGATGCCCGGGTGCCGCTGGGTGAACCCCTTGACGTGCAGCTCGTAGATGACGGAGTCCGCCCAGGGCGTCTTCGGCCTGCGGTCGTCCGCCCAGTCGTCCTCGTCCTGCACGACGACGCCCTTCGGGACGTACGGCGCCGAGTCCCGTTCGTCGCGCACGGTGTCGGCGACATGCTGCTGCGGCCAGTCCCGCACATGCCCGTAGACCTCGGGCGGCAGCGTGAACTCCCCGTCGACCGCCCGGGCGTAGGGGTCGAGGAGCAGCTTCGCCGGGTTCCAGCGGGCGCCGGTCCACGGGTCCCAGCGTCCGTGCACCCGGAAGCCGTAGCGCCGGCCGGGCCCGACCCCCGGGACGAAGCCGTGCCAGATCTCATGGGTCAGCTCCGTCAGTGCGATGCGCGTCTCGACCCGTC
>NZ_JAAAXQ010000335.1 GCF_009916105.1 Streptomyces sp. GC420
CCGGGGACCGCGTGCTCCGCGCGGCCGGGCGCGGGCGCCGCACCACCGGGCGTAGGCGGAGTCGTCACACCGCCGGACGGAGACAGGACCGCCCCACCACCGCGCGTAGGCGTGGGCGTCGCACCGCCGTGCGTAGGCGGAGGCGTCGCACCCCTGGTCGGGGGCGGAGGCGTCGGCCCGGGGGACGGGGACGGCGGCGTACCGGTGTCGCTTCGCCGGGTCACTCCTCCCCCTCCCGCATGGGCACGCGGACGCCCTTCTCCGCCGCGACCGTCTCCGCGCGCTCATACCCCGCGTCGACGTGCCGGATGACGCCCATGCCCGGGTCGTTGGTGAGCACGCGGCGGATCTTCTCGCCGCCCAGTTTCGTGCCGTCGGCGACCGTGACCTGCCCGGCGTGCAGGGAGCGCCCCATGCCGACGCCGCCGCCGTGGTGGACGGAGACCCAGGAGGCGCCGGAGGCCACGTTCACCATGGCGTTGAGCAGCGGCCAGTCGGCGATGGCGTCGGAACCGTCGAGCATGGCCTCGGTCTCGCGGTACGGCGAGGCGACGGAGCCGCAGTCGAGGTGGTCGCGGCCGATGGCCAGCGGCGCCCGGAGCTCGCCGGACGCGACCATGTCGTTGAAGCGCTCGCCCGCGCGGTCACGCTCGCCGTAGCCGAGCCAGCAGATCCGTGCCGGGAGTCCCTGGAAGCGGACCCGCTCCCCCGCGAGCCTGATCCAGCGGGCCAGCGACTCGTTCTCCGGGAAGAGGTCCAGGATCGCCCGGTCGGTCCTGGCGATGTCGGCGGGGTCGCCGGACAGGGCGGCCCAGCGGAAGGGTCCCCTGCCCTCGCAGAACAGCGGCCTGATGTACGCCGGTACGAAGCCGGGGAAGGCGAAGGCACGGTCGTAGCCCGCGAGTCGCGCCTCGCCGCGGATCGAGTTGCCGTAGTCGAAGACCTCGGCGCCGGCGTCCATGAAGCCGACCATCGCCTCCACGTGCCGGGCCATGGACTCGCGGGCGCGGTGCGTGAAGTCGGCGGGCTTCTCGGCGGCGTAGGAGGCCATGTCCTCGAAGGCGACGCCGAGCGGCAGGTAGGACAGCGGGTCGTGGGCGCTGGTCTGGTCGGTGACGATGTCGATCGGCGCGTTCATGGCCAGCAGCCGCGGGACGAGTTCGGCGGCGTTGCCGAGGACGCCGATGGAGAGCGGACGGCGGGCGTCCCGGGCCTCGACGGCCAGTCGCAGGGCGTCGTCGAGGGAGTCGGCGCGCACGTCCAGGTAGCGGTGCTCGATGCGGCGTTCGATGGCCCGCGGGTCGCAGTCGACGCAGATGGCGACGCCGTCGTTCATGGTCACGGCGAGCGGCTGGGCGCCGCCCATGCCGCCGAGCCCGGCGGTCAGCGTGATGGTGCCCGCGAGCGTGCCGCCGAACTTCTTCGCGGCGACGGCGGCGAAGGTCTCGTACGTGCCCTGGAGGATGCCCTGGGTGCCGATGTAGATCCAGGAGCCGGCCGTCATCTGGCCGTACATCGTCAGGCCGAGGGCCTCCAGGCGGCGGAACTCCTCCCAGTTCGCCCAGTCGCCGACGAGGTTGGAGTTGGCGATGAGGACGCGCGGGGCCCATTCGTGGGTCTGCATGACGCCTACGGGCCGCCCGGACTGGACCAGCATCGTCTCGTCGCCCTTGAGGGTCGTCAGGGTCCGCACCATCGCGTCGAAGGACCGCCAGTCGCGGGCCGCCTTGCCGGTGCCGCCGTACACGACGAGCTTGTCGGGGTGCTCGGCGACCTCGGGGTCGAGGTTGTTCTGGAGCATCCGCAGCGCGGCTTCCTGCTGCCAGCCCAGTGCGCTGAGCTCGGTGCCGCGCGGGGCCCGTACGGGTCGCGGTCCTGACATGGGCTGCCTCCTGGTGGTCGCTCACCGCTGTTTAGCCATCATTCACATCCTGACTACATGAATAGTTCTAGTCAATAGCTGCGCCCGCCACCCCCGGGTGATTGGCTGATCCGCATGACTCAGGAGCGGGCGGCGCGACGCGATCAGGCCGTACGGGCCGCGGTGGAGCAGGGTCTGGTCGGCGCGCGGGAACCGGTCGTCTGCCTCCTCGACGTGGCGGGGATCCGCGCCTGCGCCGAGCGGCTCACCGCCGCCTTCGCCGCCGTGACCCGGGGACCCGTGCTGCACGCGTTCGCCGTGAAGGCCACGCCCCTCGTCCCCGTGCTGCGGCTGCTCGCGGCCGAGGGGCTGGGCTGTGAGGTCGCCAGCCCCGGCGAACTCGCGCTGGCCCGCGCGGCGGGCGTCGGCCCGGACCGCACCGTCCTCGACTCCCCCGCCAAGACGGCCGCCGAACTGCGCGAGGCGCTCGCCCTGGGGATCGCGGTCAACGCGGACAACCCGCAGGAACTGGAGCGCATCGACGGGCTCGTCCGCTCCGCCCCCACCCGGTCCCCCATCGGCTTCCGGGTCAATCCGCAGATCGGCGGCGGCTCCATCGGCGCCATGTCGACCGCCACCGGGACGTCGAAGTTCGGCGTCGCCCTGCGGGACCCCGGGGCGCGCGAATGGGTCGTCCGCGCCTACGCCGAGCGCCCCTGGCTCACCCGGATCCACGCCCACACCGGCTCCCAGGGGATGCCCCTGGAACTCATGGCCCGGGGCGTGCGCGAGGTCTACGAACTCGCCGAGGAGATCAACGCCGCCGTCGGCCACCGCCGGATCGACACCGTCGACATCGGCGGCGGCCTGCCCGTCGACTTCGGCTCCGACGAGGGCGACCCCGGCTTCGACGCGTACGCCCGGCTGCTCCGGGACGCCGTCCCCGGCCTCTTCGACGGCCGCTACGGGCTGGTCACCGAGTTCGGCCGCTCGCTGCTCGCCAAGCAGGGCACCGTCCTCGCCCGCGTCGAATACGCCAAGTCGGCCGGCGAGCGGCCCATCGCCGTCACCCACGCGGGGGTTCAGATCGCCACCCGTACGGTCTTCGCGCCCGGCTCCTGGCCGCTGCGAATCCTCCCCTACGACGCCTCGGGGCGGCCCAGGGACGCCGGCCCCCTCGTCGTCCAGGACGTGGCGGGCCCCGCCTGCTTCGCCGGCGACCTGGTCGCCCAGGCCCGCGAGCTGCCGCTGCTCGCACAGGGCGACCTCGTGGCCCTGCCGGACACCGGCGCGTACTTCTTCACCAGCCACTTCTCGTACAACACCCTGCCCAGGCCCGCCGTGCACGGCTACGCCGCCGACGAGGAGACCCGGGACATGCGCTTCGTGACCCTGCGCGACGCCCAGACCCTCGCGGAGCTGGTCGCCGAGTCGGGCGGGGCGCACGCCCGCGCGCTGGACGGCTTCGGGCGGGGCGCCGCACGGCCGCACACCCCCTGATCGCACACCCCCTGACCGGGCACCCGCACACCCTTGGTTACGGTACGCACCGGTAACGCTCCGGCAGCCCGTCCGCGGCGCATGGCGGCGAACCGATCGGACAGGAGAGTCGTTGTCCACCGCGGACGACGCGCGCACGGGGGAGGTCCCAGGTCCCATGTCCACGACCGGAGCAGACACCGGCACAGCACCCCGGCCCGGCGGTGGCGGCGACACCCCGCTGCGCCGCGCGATCGGACCGAAGCTGCTGGTCCTCTTCGTGATCGGCGACATCCTCGGCACCGGCATCTACGCCACGACCGGCAAGGTCGCGGGCAAGGTCGGCGGGGCCCTGTGGCTGCCCTTCGTCATCGGCTTCGCCGTGGCGATCCTGACGGCCGCCTCGTACGTCGAACTCGTCGGCAAGTACCCCAAGGCGGCCGGCGCCGCGCTCTACACCCAGAAGGCGTTCAAGGTCCCGTTCCTGACCTTCATCATCGCCTTCATGGTCATGGCGTCGGGCCTGTCCTCGGCGAGCGCCGCCGCCCGCGCCTTCAGCGGCGACTACCTCCAGGAGTTCACGGACTTCTTCCCGCCCACCCTCGTCGCCATCCTCTTCATCCTGGCCCTGGCCGCGCTCAACCTGCGGGGCGTCTCCGAATCCGTCAAGACGAACGTCGTCCTCACCCTCGTCGAGCTGACCGGCCTGCTGATCGTCCTGGTGATCGGCGCGTGGGCGGTGCTGACCGGCGAGGGCGAGCCCGCCCGGCTCACCGAGTTCGAGGCCTCAGGGACCGGGTTCGCCCTGTTCACCAGCGTCCTGGGCGCCACCGCGCTCGGATTCTTCGCCTTCGTCGGCTTCGAGGACTCCGTGAACATGGCCGAGGAGACCAAGGACCCCGTACGCACCTTCCCGCGCGCCATCTTCACCGGCGTCGCCGTCACCGGCACCGTCTACGTCCTCGTCGCGGTCGCCTCCTCGCTCCTCGTCGACCACCGCGTGCTCGAGGAGTCGAGCGGTCCGCTGCTGGAGGTCGTCAAGGCCGGCGGCATCGACTTCCCGCCCCGGCTCTTCGCGCTGATCGCCCTGTTCGCCGTCACCAACTCGGCCCTCATCAACATCATGATGGCCTCGCGGCTCTGCTACGGCATGGCCAACGAGCGCATCCTGCCGCGCGCCATGGGCCGGGTCCTGCCCAAGCGCCGCACCCCCGTCGTCGGCATCGTCTTCGTCTCGCTCCTCGCCGTCGGGCTCGTCTCCACCGGCGAGATCGAGGGTCTCGGCGACACCACCGCCTTCCTGCTGCTGTGCGTCTTCGCCGTCGTCAACATCGCCGTCCTGGTACTGCGCCGCGACCGCGTCGAGCACGCCCACTTCCGTACACCGACGGTCTTCCCCGTGCTCGGCGCCGCCACCTCGCTCGTCCTGGCCAGCCCGTTCGCCGACCGGCCCGCCAACGTCTACATCCGGGCCGGTGTGCTGCTGGCCATCGGCATCGCCCTGTGGGGCCTCAACAAGGCGGTCCTCAGGGCCCGCGGCGAGGAGTGACCCCGCCGGTCCGCCGTCCCGTCGGTCGAAGCGGATGTGCCTCGCCCCCGCCCACGCGCGCCGCAGCCGGCCGCGCAGCGGGCCGTCCCTGTCCGGGACGAGGGCCAGGCCCGCCGAAGCGGCGATGTGGTCGGCGGCCCGGGGGACGGTGAGGCGTTCGGTCCAGACGTGCTCGGCGAACTCCGGGGCGCGCAGCCGGTCCAGGCAGTGGTCCGGCCTGCGGACCGCCCAGCTCTCGCCGCGGAGCGGGGCGTCCTTGCCCACGACGCGCCGCACGGCGTGCCCGAGCGCGCGGGTCGTGCCGGGCGCCGCGCGCCGGGGCGGGACTCCTCGGACACGGACTGGGCCGCGCAAGCGGGCTCAGACGGCCACCGTGCTGCGCCTGCGGGCCCCGCCGGGGGCGGCGTCGCCCGCCGCGATGCCGGTGCTCTGGAAGCCCCGTACGGGCTTGCCGACCGCCCCCTTGGCGATCCAGTCCGTGCGGACCCACAGCAGGCACTCCCGGGAGCGCTCCAGGCGGCCGAGGCGGACGGCCTTGGCCCACAGGCCCGCGCCGCAGCCCGCGAGCAGCAGGCCGCCGGCGGCGGGCACCGCGAAGGACGAGCCGACCGCGGCGAGGAAGGCGAGGAGCAGCCACCAGCGGTGGGAGCGGCGCCAGTTCCTGATGGTGACCCCGCGGTCCTGGAGGTATGCGGACCTGGCGGCACGGGTGGCGGTCCGCGCGAAGTGCGTGTAGCGCCTGCCCCGGACCAGGGCGACGGCGGCGAAGGCCAGCAGGAGGAGCACGGCTCCCGCGAGTACGCCGATGCGCCGTCCGGTGATCCCCGGCGGCACCGCCCCGATGCCCGCGGCCAGCACTCCCGACCACCACAGCGGGCCGCTGCCCGCCCGGACCAGGACCGCCACTCTCACCAGCGATGTGGCCCCTTCACGCCCCACGACTGCCTCCCGTGCCTACCGACGTCGGTCATCGGTCGGGAGGCTAGCGCCGCATTCTGAGCGTTGTCTAAGAGTTGCCGCACGGAAGCCGCGGGATCCGCCCGATGCCGCCGCGCCGCCGGATCCGCCGGTGGCGGTCACTCGGCGAACAGACCCCGCGCGGCCGCCTGCACGTCGAAGGCCTCCAGCCTCACCTGCGCGTCCGGCAGGCCGTCGCACATCGCCTCGAGCAGGACGCGGCCGAGCAGCATCGGCGAGCAGGCCGTGTCGAAGGCGAGACCGGTGCCGACGGCGGCGGGCAGCAGCAGGTCGCTGTGGCGGGCGACGGGGGCGAAGGCGCTGTCGGCCACGGTGACCACACCGAGGCCGCTCTCCTTCGCGTACGCCAGCGCCTCGACGACCTCCTTGGGGTGCCGGGGCAGGGCGAAGCAGAGCAGGGTCGTGGCCCCGGCCCTGCGGGCCCCGTCGATGCGGTCCGCGAGCATGGAGCCGCCCTCGTCGAGGAGCCGCACGTCCGGGTGGACCTTGGCGGCGAAGTAGGCGAAGCCGCGGGCCTGGGCGGCGGCGGCGCGCAGGCCGAGGACGGGCAGCGGGCGGGAGGCGGCCAGCAGGCGTCCCGCGCGTTCGACGGGCTCCGGGTCGGCGAGCAGCGCCGCCAGGTGCCGCAGGTTCTCGATCTCGGCGTGGACCGCCTGCTGATAGGCGTTGTACGTGCCGTCCGCCGCCGCGGGCTCCGCGGGCGCGACCTCCCGCAGGTGCCTGCGCAGGGCCGGGTAGCCGTCGAATCCGAGGGCGACGGCGAACCGGGTGACGGAGGGCTGGCTGACGCCGGCGAGTTCGGCCAGTTCGACGCTGGACAGGAAGGGGGCGTCCGCGGCCCGGCGCACCATGCAGTGCGCGATCCTGCGCTGCGTCGGTGTCAGCCGGTGCCCTTCGAAGAGGTGCTGCAGCCGCGCACCCGGATTCTCACTCATGCCGAACTCTCACTCACGCCCCGGATTCCCCTCGCAGGCCGGCCGACCCCCGGTCCTATTCATCACTCCGGGTCTCTGCATGACCGTATGCAAGCAGGGGGAGACAGGCAAGAGGGGGGTTAGCCCCCCTGTCCGCGGCGTCCGCGCCCCCTAGCGTGAACGCATGGACGCCGGCAGTGACGTGGAACTCAAGAAGGAACTCGACGCCACCCTGCATGCCCGCAGGGAACTCGGCGCGGACTACGAGACCGCGCTGGTCGAGTCGTTCCTGGAGAAGGTCGAGCAGCGGCTCGACGGCACGATGGAGAAGCTGGTGCGCCGCCAGCTCGCCGAGCAGCAGACGGCCGTCGCCCGGGGAACCCGCCCGTCGCAGGCCGGGGACTCGTCGTTCGGCGAACGCTTCGGCTTCGGCCTGGTGTCGCTGATCCTGGCCGTACCCCTGTCGGCGATCGGCGTGACGAACGCCGGCATCGAGGGCCTGGTCGTCAGCTGGGCCGGCATCGTCGGCGTGAACGCGGTGCACGCGCTGCGTGCCCGGCCCTTCTCCGGGCGGCGCGGGCGCGGCAGTGACCAGGACCGGGAGTGAGCGCGGGGGCGGCGCCGGGGAGCACGGCCCCGTGCCGGCGGGCACGGGCCGCTGCGCGCCCGCAGGGCCCCCGGGCCCCCTCAGAGGCGGACGATGACCAGGGCGATGTCGTCCCGGGCGCCGCTGCTGACCCCCAGGCGGGCCAGCAGGGCGTCGCCGAGCTGCTCGGGGTCGAGCCGGGCGGAGTCGGCCAGTGCTCCGGTCAGCCGGGCCAGGCCGGTGTCGATGTCCTCGTGGCGGCGCTCGACGAGCCCGTCGGTGTAGAGGATGAGCGTGTCACCCGGCCGGTAGCGGACTTCCGCCTGCCGCCGGGACATGTGCTTGAAGCTGGCCGCCAGGGGCGGGTCGGTCGCCCGGCCCAGCAGGTCGTGGCTCCCGTCGGCGTGCAGCAGTACGGGCGGCAGGTGACCGGCGCTGCTGTAGGTGAGCCGGCTCTCGGACGCGTCGATGACGCAGGTGAAGGCCGTCGCGGCCAGCGCTCCGTCGACCGAGCGCGCGTAGAGCCCGAGCACTTCCAGCGCCTTGGCCGGGCCGGGCACGGCCCGGGTCGCGGCGGACAGGGCGCTGCGGAGCATGCCCATGACGGTGGCGGCCTCCAGGCCGTGGCCGACGACGTCGCCGACCGCGACGGCGAAGCAGCCGTCGGGCAGGTCGACGAGGTCGTACCAGTCCCCGCACACGTTGAGCGACCCGACGGCGGGCAGATAGCGGACCACGACGTCCTTGTGCCGCTCCAGGTCCGGCGTGTGGAGCATCGCCTCCTGGAGGGTCAGCGCGACCTGCCGTTCACGGGCGTGCGCCTGCCGCAGTTCCTCGTTGAGGCGCTGGAGCTCCCTGGCCCTGGCGTACAGCTCGGCCTCCATCGCCTCCTCGCGCTCGCTCAGCGCGTCGCCGTCGGGCGCCGGTCTGCGGAAGCGGCGGGAGCGGACGAAGGCGGTGACGTCCTCGACCCGGTGGATGATCCACGCGACCGTGCCGTCCTCGGCGAGGACGGGAGTGTTGATCGGCGACCACCACCGCTCCTCGAAGGTGCCCGGCAGGCCGCTGACGGGGATGTCGTACTTCTGGAGCGCCATGGTGTCGGGCTGCCGCGACATCAGCACGCGGTGCAGCGAGGCACTCAGATTGCGCACGCCGTCGGCGTCCGGGTCCGCGGGGTTGTCGGGGAAGGCGTCGAAGATGTACTGCCCGATGAGCTCCTCACGGGTGCGGGCGGTGGCCCGCAGATAGGCGCGGTTGACATCCACGATCACCAGGTCCGGCCCGAGGACCAGGTACGGACTCGGCGTCTCCGCGAACAGCGCCGCGTAGTCGGTTGGTCGTGACGTCACTGCTTCCCGCCCGTCCCCTCCGGCCGACGGATCCACATCCAAGCTACGGCCGTTCCGCAGTCCCCACCCGTCGGGCCGCCCTGCCCGACCGGACCCGACCGGGCGGCAACTGTACGGGAAGCAGGGGCCGCTGGGGCGCGACCCGCCATAGATCCACGAAAGAAGATCCGTAGGTCATCTGTTCGCAGGCGAACGGGCGTCATGGCGAGGGGGCCGCTCCCGGACAGCGCCCGGTCAGCCTTCCGGGACGGACGGCATGGGCGGCGCGGAGGGCTCCGCGGGCGGCGCGGGGG
>NZ_JAAAXQ010000336.1 GCF_009916105.1 Streptomyces sp. GC420
ATCCAGTCCGAACCGTCGCCGCGGAAGTAGTCGACCCCGGACTTGCGCACGGCGGTGCGGCCGGGGCTTCCTCCGGGCGTCCTGCCGGTGCCGCGTGGGACGGCCCGACCGGCTGGGGCAACGGCTCCGTGCACCGCGCCGACATGCTCGACTCCCGGGTCTCCGCCCTCGTGGAGGACGGCGGGGTCACCCGCACCTCGCTCGTCAAGGCCATGGAGGACGCCGCCAACGTCGACCTGCGCGCCGAGCGGGTGCTGCCCGGCCTCCTCGACGTCGTGGACTCCGCGGCCGTCGGCGACGCCGGCCTGTCCGCGACCGTCGAGAAGCTGCGCGCCTGGCAGAAGTCCGGCTCGCACCGCCGGGAGACCGCGAAGGACTCCGGAGCCTACGCCGACGCGGAGGCGATCCGCGTCCTGGACGCCTGGTGGCCGCTGCTGGTCGAGGGCATGTTCAAGGACGACCTCGGCGACGGCCTCTACCAGGCGCTGACCGCCGTCGCCCCGGTCAACGAGTCCCCCTCCAACGGGCAGAACGGCTCCGGCGGCACCGCCTCCGGCATCTCGGCGGGGGCGCACAAGGGCTCGGCCTTCCAGCACGGCTGGTGGGCGTACGTCGACAAGGACATCAGGGCGGTTCTCGGCCGGACCGTGCACAGCCCCCTGGACAGGAAGTACTGCGGCGGCGGGAGCGTCGCCGACTGCCGGAAGGTCCTGCTCGACACCCTGGCCGAGGCCGCCGCCACCCCGCCCGCCGAGGTCTACCCGGGCGACGAGCACTGCGACGCCGGCGACCAGGTGTGCGCCGACTCGATCGTGCACCGCGCCATGGGCGGCATCACCGCGCCGCGCATCGCCTGGCAGAACCGGCCCACCTACCAGCAGGTCGTCGAGTTCCCGGCCCGGCGCGGCGACAACCTCGCCAACCTGGCCCGGGCGGACGGCGTGAGCGCCTCCTCGTCCGGCTACCAGGACGCGATCGTCGTCGCCTACCCGCCGGCCAACGCCGTCGACGGCGACACCTCCACCCGCTGGACCAGCAAGGACGTCGCCACGGCCTGGATCAAGGTCGACCTGGGCACGGCCCGGCAGGTCGGCCGGGTCACCCTCGACTGGACCGAGCACTACGCGCGCAAGTACCGGATCGAGGTGTCCTCCGACAACACGAACTGGACCACCGTCCACACCACGACGGCGGGCCGCGGCGGCACCGAGAACCGCGCCTTCACCCCGGTGGACGCGCGCTACGTCCGCGTCCAGTGCCTGGAACGCGCCACGGACAAGCGCTACTCGATCCGGGAACTCGGCGTGTACGCCCACTGAGATCCGGCCGGCGGCACAACCGTGCCGTCGTCCCGGTGGTCTTGCGTGTGGCCGCCCCGTCTGCGGCCACACCGACCGAGGGATGACATGAAGGACCCGCACAGAAGGCGCGCCGGACGCGTCCGGCGCGCCACGGCACCCACGCTCGTCCTCGCGGCCGCGGGCGGCCTGCTCACCGCGACCACCGCGGCCGGGCCGGCCGCCGCCGCCGTGAACTGCGCCTCCCCGACGTGGAAGGCGCAGTTCTACGCCAACACCACCTTCGGCGGCACACCGAAGCTGACGGCCTGTGACAAGAAGATCAGCGAGGACTACGGCACGGGGGACCCGGCCGGGGTCACCCTGCCGAAGAACAACTTCTCCGTCCGCTGGAGCGTGACCCGCGACTTCGGCTCCGGCGGCCCGTTCCGCCTCTCCGCCGCCGCGCAGGACGGCATCCGGGTGTACGTCGACGGCGTTCGCAAGATCGACCTGTGGAGCGACGTCTCCTCCACCCGGAAGAAGACCGCCGACGTCACGATCCCGTCCGGCAAGCACACCCTCCGTGTGGACTTCGCCGCGTGGACCGGCTCGGCCGACGTCTCGTTCGGCTACGCGCCCCGGACGTCGGCCGATGTCGACCGGGTGAAACCGCTCGCCCCTTCCGGCGCCTCCGCGACGTACGACACCGGTACCCGCAAGGCCACCGTGCGCTGGTCGGCGAACAAGGAGATGGACCTCGCCGGCTACCGCGTCTACCGCCGCCTGGACGGCAGCGGCAGTTGGACCCGGGTCAGCGGCAGCACCCCGCTGACCGCCACCTCGTACGCCGACACCCCGCCCGCGACGGGCGAGAAGTACTACTACGAGGTCCGGGCCGTCGACAAGGCGGGCAACGCGTCCCCCGGCAGCACCGACAAACCGGTCACCACCCCGGACAGAACGGCCCCCGCCACTCCGACCGGACTCGAGGCCCACGCCGACCTCTACGGCCTCTACGTCTCCTGGAACCCGGTGCCCGACGCCGCCGGTTACCAGCTGCACGAACTCGACCCGGCCACGGGCGAGTACACATTGGCGAAGGACCTCACCGGCACCACCTACCGGTACGTCGTCACCCCGCCCGAGGCCCTGCACAGCTACAGGGTGCTCGCCTACGACGCCGCGGGGAACCGATCACCGCTCTCCACGGCCGTGGTCTCGGACGGCATCGACCGCACCCCGCCGCCGGCGCCGCAGAAGCTGCACACCGCCCTCGACCCCGGCACGGTAGATCTCTACTGGCAGATCCCGGCGTCACTGGACGGTGAACTGTCCAACGGCGCCTTCTTCACCGTCTACCGCTCCGAAGGGGGGACCGTCGGGGCCGACGCCCCCAAGGTGAAGTGCGCCGAGTACTCACGAACCGGCGGTTCCGGCGACACACTGGACTTCCACTGTTCCGACACCCAGTGGGCCCTCGACACCGAGTACACCTACGGAGTCACCCTGACCGACGGAAAGGGCAATGAGTCCGGACTGTCGAACACGGTCACCGTCACGACGCCCGACAGGACTGCGCCGCTGCCCCTGGTAGGCCTGCGTGCCACCCCCCGCGCCGATGGAATGCTGCTGTCCTGGGACGCCCCCACCGATGACGACATATCCGGCTACCACGGCCTGATGGGCATGCGCCGGGCGGACGGAACCGTGCGGTGGCTCGACTCCTGCCTCGACTCGAGCGACAACCCGCACGCAATGCTCTGCATCGACGTCCCGGACGGGCAGACGCTCGTCTACACCGTCGTCGCGAGGGATGTCTGGAGGAATGCGCTGTCGCCCACGGATCCGACCGTGCCGACCGTGACCGCGACGGAACTCTCCCTCGTGCCGCCGGAGAGCGTCGGCTCGGACACCGGCCCGCTGTACGGAGGCGGTGGCTGGACCGGAGTCGAAGACGCCACCAAGCTCCACTGGAGGTGCGCCGGGGAGGTATGCGGCACCGTCACGGAGTACCGCGTGAGCCGGTGGAACCCGCTGACCGGCACCTACGAGCCGCTGCACACCGAACCCGCCGTGGCGGGCACCACGTACTACAGCCACCTGGACGAGACTCAGCCGCTCGGCGAGACGTCGTTCTACCGGGTAGTCGGCATCCTCGCGGACGGCACCGAGACGGCTGCGGCGCATCCGTGGCGGATCAGGCCCGATCTCGCCTGATCCACCGGCCACGGAAGAAGGGCCGGGAGGCGGCTTCGCCTCCCGGCCCTTCTTCCGTGCTCCACCGGCGCGCACCCGTCCGGTCCGGCGGCCGGCCTCGCCCGTCGGTGGCGCGGAGCTAGTGCCGCGTCAGCCGAGGTTCGCCCCGTCGCGACGCCCTGCACGGCACTCCCCCGCAGCCCTCCGGGCGCGGGAGGTACCCACGCTGCGTTGGCCGAAAGCCCGAGCAGGCCCACTACGAGGGCTTCCGGCCGCCTTGCGACGCTCCCCCCGCCTCCGGCGGGAGGTGCCCCCGGCACCGGACGCCGCTCCTCAGCGGGCAAACCCCGACCGACGCGGCACTAGTCCGAGGGCTGGCGCTTCGGGCGCCACACCACCAGCGCGCTCGTCTGCTGCACGTCCTGGTACGGCACGAGGTCGCGCCGGTAGGAGGCGTGCACCTGGGCCTCGCGCTGCCGCATGGCCGCGGCGGCGCCCTCCACGGCCGCCTGGAGTTCGGCCACCCGTGCCTGGAGGGCGGCGACCTGGTTCTCCAGTTCGATGATGCGCTTGATGCCGGCCAGGTTGATGCCCTCGTCCTGCGACAACTGCTGCACCTGGCGGAGCAGTTCGATGTCGCGGGCCGAATAGCGCCTGCCGCGCCCCGCGGTGCGGTCCGGGGAGACCAGACCGAGGCGGTCGTACTGCCTCAGGGTCTGCGGGTGCAGCCCGGAGAGCTGGGCGGCGACCGAGATGACGTACACCGGGGAATCGTCGGTCAGCTCGTACGGATTGCGGCGCCGGGCATCCATCGTCATCAAGCTCCCTTCGCGGCCTGGAACAACTCCGCCCGCGGGTCCTCGTCCGCGGTGGCCTTGCGATACGACTCCAGGGCTTCCCTCGCCGAATCGCCCAGCTGCGACGGCACGGACACCTCGACGGTGACCAGCAGGTCCCCGCGGGTGCCGTCCTTGCGCACCGCGCCCTTGCCGCGGGCGCGCATCGTGCGGCCGTTGGGCGTGCCGGCCGGCAGTTTCAGGGTGACCGGGGGCCCGCCCAGGGTGGGCACCCGGATCTCGCCGCCCAGCGCCGCCTCCGGATAGGTGACGGGCACCGTGACGGTGAGGTTGTCGCCCTTGCGGCCGAAGACGGGATGGGCGTCGACGTGCACGGTGACGTACAGGTCGCCCGCAGGGCCGCCGGTCTCGCCGGGACCGCCCTTGCCGCGCAGCCGGATCCGCTGGCCGTCGGACACGCCCGCCGGGATCCTGACCTGCATGGTGCGGGAGGACCTGGCGCGACCGCTGCCCTTGCAGACCTCGCAGGGGTCCTGCGCGATCAGGCCGCGGCCCCGGCAGTCCGCGCAGGGGTCGGTCAGCGAGAAGGAACCGCTGCCGCCGCGGGAGACCTGCCCGGTGCCGACACAGGTCGGGCAGACCCGGGGCGTACCGTTCTTGTCGCCCGTGCCCGAGCATGCCTTGCACGGCGCCTGGCTGGTCATGCGCAGCGGGACGGTGGCCCCGTCGACGGCCTCGGTGAAGCTCAGCGTCACCTCGGTGTCGATGTCCTGGCCGCGCCTGGGCTGCGTACGCGTGCCCGGCCCGCCCCGGTTGAACAGTCCGCCGAACACGTCGCCGAGTCCGCCGCCGAAGCCGCCGGCCGAGCCGCCCTGGGCGCCGCCTCCGAAGAGGTCGCCCAGGTCGAAGTTGAAGGAGCCGCCGCCCGCCCCGGGACCGGGCCGGAAGCCGCCGTTCCCGAAGAGGGCGCGCGCCTCGTCGTACTCCTTGCGGCGCTTGGGGTCGGACAGGACGTCGTTGGCCTCGGAGATCTCCTTGAAGCGCTCCTCGGCCCTGGAATCGCCCTTGTTGGCGTCCGGGTGGAACTCGCGGGCGAGTTTCCGGTACGCCTTCTTGATCTCCGCCTCGGTGGCGTCCTTGGGGACGCCGAGGACCTTGTAGTAGTCCTTCTCCACGAAGTCCTTGGTGCTCATCCCCGGCGTCCCTCCTTCCCGTCACTCGTCAATGTGTCAGCCCTCGTCCGGGGCACCGTTCTCCTCGTCCGACGACGACTCCTCCGCCTTCTGCCCGCCCGGCTGCGCGCCGGGCTGGGGCTCGGCGACCGCGACCCGCGCGGGGCGGATGGTGCGCTCGCCGATCCGATACCCAGGCTGGAGAATCGCGACGCACGTCGTCTCTGTGACGTCGGGCGCGTACGAGTGCATCAGTGCCTCGTGGACCATCGGATCGAAGGGCTCGCCCTCCTTGCCGAACTGCTGCAGGCCCAGCTTCGCCGCGACCGTCTCCAGCGACTCGGCCACCGACTTGAAGCCGCCGACCAGTTCGCCGTGCTCCCGCGCCCGCCCGATGTCGTCGAGCACGGGCAGGAGTTCGGTCAGGAGGTTCGCGATGGCGATCTCCCGTACGGCGATGCGGTCGCGCTCGACCCGCCGGCGGTAGTTCTGGTACTCCGCCTGCAGGCGCTGGAGGTCGGCGGTGCGCTCACCGAGCGCGGTGCGGACCTGGTCCAGCTGCGCGAGCAGGGCCGTGTCCTGGGAGCGGTCCTGGGCCGCTGCCGAGTCCCCGGCCGGGGCCGGGCCCGTCTCCTGGGAGGAGGCGGGCTCGGCGCCCTGCGCCGCGTTCTTGTCGGACGCGGCGTCAGGGGTGGCGCCGGAGGGGACATCGGGCTGCTGCGGCCGCTGGGACTGCTGCTCGTCGAAGCCCGGGGTCTCCTCTGTCACGCGGCACCGTCCTTCTTGTCGTCGTCGACGATCTCGGCGTCGACCACGTCGTCCTCGGCCCTCGCCTCACCGGCACCGGCGGCGCCGCCCTCGGCCTGGGCGTTGGCGTACAGCGCCTGGCCCAGCTTCTGGCTGACTGCGGCGACCTTCTCGGTCGCGGTGCGGATCTCGGCGGTGTCCTCGCCCTTCAGCTTGTCCTTCAGGTCGGCGACCGCGGTCTCGACCTCGGACTTCACATCGGCGGGGACCTTGTCCTCGTTGTCCTTGAGGAACTTCTCCGTCTGGTAGACGAGCTGCTCGGCCTGGTTGCGGACCTCGGCGGCCTCGCGGCGCTTGTGGTCCTCCTCGGCGTACTGCTCGGCCTCGCGGCGCATCCGGTCGACCTCGTCCTTCGGCAGCGAGGAGCCGCCGGTGACGGTCATCTTCTGCTCCTTGCCCGTGCCGAGGTCCTTCGCGGTCACGTGCATGATGCCGTTGGCGTCGATGTCGAAGGCGACCTCGATCTGCGGGACACCGCGCGGGGCCGGCGGCAGACCGGTCAGCTCGAACATGCCGAGCTTCTTGTTGTACGCCGCGATCTCGCGCTCGCCCTGGTAGACCTGGATCTGCACGGACGGCTGGTTGTCCTCCGCCGTCGTGAAGATCTCCGAACGCTTGGTCGGGATCGTGGTGTTGCGCTCGATCAGCTTGGTCATGATGCCGCCCTTGGTCTCGATGCCGAGGGACAGCGGGGTGACGTCGAGCAGCAGGACGTCCTTGACCTCGCCCTTGAGGACACCGGCCTGGAGCGCGGCGCCGATGGCGACGACCTCGTCCGGGTTGACGCCCTTGTTGGCCTCGCGGCCGCCGGTCAGCTCCTTGACGAGCTCGGCGACGGCGGGCATACGGGTCGAGCCGCCGACCAGGACCACGTGGTCGATCTCGGACAGCTGGATGCCGGCGTCCTTGATGACGTTGTGGAACGGGGTCTTGCAGCGGTCGAGCAGGTCGGCCGTCAGCTGCTGGAACTGGGCTCGGGTGAGCTTCTCGTCCAGGTGCAGCGGGCCCTCGGCGGAGGCCGTGATGTACGGCAGGTTGATCGAGGTCTCGGTGGAGGAGGACAGCTCGATCTTGGCCTTCTCCGCCGCCTCGCGCAGACGCTGGAGGGCCATCTTGTCCTTGGACAGGTCCACGCCGTGGCCGGACTGGAACTGCTTGACCAGGTAGTCGACGACGCGCTGGTCCCAGTCGTCACCACCGAGGTGGTTGTCGCCGTTGGTGGCCTTCACCTCGACGACGCCGTCACCGATCTCCAGCAGGGACACGTCGAAGGTGCCGCCGCCGAGGTCGAAGACGAGGATGGTCTGGTCGTCCTTGTCGAGGCCGTACGCGAGGGCGGCGGCGGTCGGCTCGTTGACGATGCGCAGGACGTTGAGGCCCGCGATCTCGCCGGCCTCCTTCGTGGCCTGGCGCTCGGAGTCGTTGAAGTACGCCGGGACGGTGATGACCGCGTCGGTCACCTTCTCGCCCAGGTACGCCTCGGCGTCCCGCTTCAGCTTCTGCAGGATGAAGGCGCTGATCTGCTGCGGGTTGAAGTTCTTGCCGTCGAGCTCGATCTTCCAGTCCGTGCCCATGTGGCGCTTGACCGAACGGATCGTCCTGTCGACGTTGGTGACCGCCTGGCGCTTGGCGACCTCGCCGACCAGCACCTCACCGTTCTTCGCGAAGGCGACGACGGACGGCGTGGTCCTGGCGCCCTCGGCGTTGGTGATGACGGTGGGCTCGCCGCCCTCCAGAACGCTGACGACGGAGTTAGTCGTGCCCAGGTCGATGCCGACCGCACGTGCCATTTCGATTCCTCCAGCTGACTTGAGTGGAACAGACTCAAGGATGCATCAACGGAGAATCAGAGTCAACAGAGCTGAGTCAGGCCGACTCAACTCTTATATGAGGCTTACGCGCAACTCGCCGCTTGCCTGCGCTGACTCTCCGCGTCCCCTCTGTCCTCTCTCATGAGAACGAGCTCGCAGCGCAGAAGCTGTCCCGTCCGCGGGTCGGAAAGTCCCGGCACGACCCCCATCGGCGTCATCCCCAGCCCGGCGGTGGCCGTCCGCAGCGCCTCCACGAAGCCGAGCCCGCCGCCGTGCAGCGGCACCAGCTCCGTCGTCAGATGAAAACCGGCGCACTCCGCCGCGTATGCCCCGGCACCCCGCAGCACATGCCCCTCGTATCCCTGGACGTCGAGCCGTACGAAGACCCGCTCGCCCGGGGCGACGACACCCTCCCACAGTTCCTCCAGGGTGCACATGTCCACCGTGACCCGGCCACGGGCGCACGTCTCGTGCGGCGCGGCCAGCGTGTACAGCGGCAGCGCGGGCAGCATCGAGGTCCCGGCCCCGTCCTCGCCCGCCACCCGCAGCTCGGCGGGACCCGTGCGCTCTCCCAGCGCGAACGGCAGCACCGTCCACAGGTCGTCGCCCTCCGCCCTGCCGCGCAGCCCGACCCGGGCCTGGGCGAGCGGTTCGAACGAGACGATCCGCCCGCGGTAGCCGTGCCGGCGCAGCATCGCGCCGTACGCCCCGGTGTGCGCGCCGACGTCCAGCACCAGGTCGATCTCGTGCGGGGGCAGCAGCCGCACCGGCTGCGGGACGTCCCGCGGTCGGCGGCCGGTCCCCGGCTCCCGCCCCAGCCTGCGCACGGCACCTCGAGCCTGGCCGATCAGTGTTCCCGGGCGGTTGTGCTGAAGGAGGGACATCTGCGGTTCCTTCGGTCGCTTCTCGCAGTCGCGGGCGGGTGTGTGGGGGGCGGGA
>NZ_JAAAXQ010000337.1 GCF_009916105.1 Streptomyces sp. GC420
CTCCCGGACCCGCCCCGCGACGGCCTTCCGGCCCCGCACCCGCGCCCGCCCACCGGCCGCGCGGTCACCCCGCGGTCACCCCGCGGATCCGCACGCGGTAGCCCACGTCCCGCGCGCCCTCGCGCTCCACCGCGACCCCGTCCCCGCGCAGCCGGGTCGTGAACCGCTGGAGCTCCGTACGCGGGCGGCTTCCGTCGCCCGGGTCCTCGACGAGGAAACCCTTGCCGCTGCGGCCGGGAGCCGGCGCCCAGACCTCCAGCTCGACCGCCCCGTCGTCGCCCCGCACCGGGATCACCGACCCGGCCCGCGCCAGCACCGGTATCCGCGACAGCGGAGCGTCCAGGACGACCTGCCCGGGGCCCTCGTACGCGGTGCCCGTCGCCGTGTCGTACCAGCGGCCCCGCGGCAGCCGCACCGCCCTGCGCTCCGCGCCGCTCTCCAGCACCGGCGCCACCAGCAGCGCGTCACCCAGCAGGAACGCGTCCTCGCAGTCCCGCAGCACACGGTCCTCCGGCGTGTTCCACCACAGCGGCCTGACATAGGGCGCCCCCGAGCGGCGCGCGATGTGGGAGAGCGTCACCCAGTAGGGCAGCAGCCGCATCCGCTCCCGCAGCACCGCGCCCGCGTGCTCCAGCACCTGCCCGCCGAACTCCCAGGGTTCGCGCCGGGCCGTGGGATGCCCCGAGTGGGTGCGGAACAGCGGGAGATACGCCCCCAGCTGGAACCAGCGCAGATACAGCTCGGGCGAGGGGTCCCCGTCGTACCCGCCCACGTCGGGCCCGGAGTACGGCACCCCGCACAGGCCGAGGCCCAGCACCAGCGCCAGCGAGGCACGCAGACCGGGCCAGCCCGTGGCGACGTCCCCGGACCAGGTGCCGCCGTACCTCTGCATGCCCGCCCACCCGGAGCGGGAGAACAGGAACGGCCGCTGCTGCGGGCGCAGCTCCCGCAGTCCCTCGAAGCCGGCCCTGGCCATCTGCAGGCCGTACACATTGTGGGCCTCGCGGTGGTCACCGCCCCTGCCCTCCAGCGCGTGCCTCGCCGAGCGGGGCAGCGTCGCCTCCCCGAAGGCGGCGAACGACACCGGTTCGTTCATGTCGTGCCAGAAACCGGAGAAGCCCTGCCGGAGCCGTTCGGCGTACAGGCCGCCCCACCACTTGCGCACCCTGGGGTCCGTGAAGTCCGGGAAGACCGTCTCGCCGGGCCACACCACACCCCGTACGGTCTCGCCCCGTCCGTCCCGGACGAACGCGTCGGCGGCCCGCCCGCTCTCGTACGCCGCGAGGCCGGGCTCCGCCTTCACCGCGGGGTCCACGACCGATACCAGCCGCACACCCTGCTCCCGCAGCTCCTTCGCGAGCTTCGGCAGCGCCGGAAAGCGCTCGTGGTCCACCGTGAAGACGCGGTTGCCGTCCAGGTGGTCGATGTCCAAGTGGATCGCCGACAGCGGCAGGCCCCGGTCCCGGTAGCCCGCGGCGATCAGCGCCACCTCCCGCTGCCCGCCGAAACCGAGGCGCGCGTGGTGGTGGCCCAGCGCCCAGCTCGGCGGCAGCGCGGGCGCCCCGGTCAGCACCGCCCAGCCACGCAGCACCCGGGCCGGCGTGCCCACCAGCACCCAGGTGCGCAGGGGGCCGCCCTCCATCCGCAGCTCGCTCGTCCCGGGCCTGTCGTGTCCCGAGCCCGCGCCCTCCTCGCCCTCGCGCAGCACCACCCGGCCGTCCCAGGGGTTGTCGTAGAACGCCAGGTGCGTACCGGCGTCGGCGACCACCAGCTGCACCGGCATGGTCACGGACAGCGGGTCGTCGCCCGGGCCGAAACCACCGCCGGGGTCGGTGTTCCACAGCCGGTAGGAGCCGTCCCGCAGCCGAGGACCCGCGGCGCGGCCGCCCAGGCCGAAGAACCGCGCGTCCGCCGCCACCTCCGAGCGCTGCACCCAGCGGGCGGGACCGCCGGTCAGCGGCTCCCACCAGCGCGGCGGAAGCTCACGCCGCAGCACCATCCCGCCACGGGTGCACACCTCCACCGCCCCGTGCCGGGACACGACCACCTTCACCCGCTCCGAGACGACCCGCCAGCCGCCGTCCTTGTCCGGCTCGAGCACGGCACGCCGGTCGGGCTCCGGCGGGTTGCCGCGCAGCGCGTACGAGGGAGCGGGGGCGGCGCCGTCCCACGCGTAGAACACCGTGCCGCCCGCCGAGACCTGCACCCGCAGCTCCGAACGGGTGAACCGCAGCAGGGCGCCGCCGGGCCGCTCCTCCGCGTCCGTCAGCAGGCCGGGCACCCGGGCGCGCTCGGCACCGCGGGCGGGCAGCCCGACGGCGTCCGTGCGCCGCCGCCGCCAAGCCGCCCGCACGGCGCGCAGCCCCTGCGCCGTACCCATTTCCGCCACCGAACGCACCAGGTCACGACCGTCCATGCTGCACACCCTCCCATCGTGGCCACTCGTTGCGTGGTCCGTTCAACTTCCGTTCACCCATGGTCGCGGCACATATTTCGACACCTGACTATGGGCGGCTCACCCTGGTGCGGAAGACGATCACATGGCATCGTCCGTTGCAGCCGTGCCACGGGCCCAACCCGCACGTGAGCACAGCACACACGCACACACCGCGTGCGACCGCCCCACCAGTGCCGACCCACGCACACACCACGTCCAGTCCGTCCGGGAGCCGCCCCATGACCTCAGCGAACACCGCGCCGCAGCCGCGCCGGCCCGAAGAACCCGAGCCGCTCTGGCAGCCCGACCGCGCGCGCGTCGACAGCGCACGGATCACGCGCTTCCAGGCCTGGGCCGCGCAGCACCACGGAGCACCGGCGGGCGGTGGCTACGCGGCGCTGCACCGTTGGTCCGTGGACGAGCTCGACACCTTCTGGAAGGCCGTCGCCGACTGGTTCGACGTGCGCTTCTCCACTCCCTACGAGACCGTGCTCGCCGACCGCTCCATGCCGGGCGCCACCTGGTTCCCCGGCGCCACCCTCAACTACGCCGAGCACGCGCTGCGCGCGGCCGAGGACCCGGCGCGCGCCGACGAGCCCGCACTCGTCCATGTCGACGAGACGCACGAACCGGCCGAGCTGAGCTGGTCCGGACTGCGCCGGCAGGTCGGCTCGCTGGCCGCGGAGCTCCGCCGTCTCGGCGTGCGCCCCGGCGACCGCGTCAGTGGCTACCTCCCGAACATCCCACAGGCCGCCGTCGCCCTCCTGGCCACCGCCGCGGTCGGCGCGGTGTGGACCTCCTGCGCCCCCGACTTCGGGGCACGCAGCGTCCTCGACCGCTTCCAGCAGGTCGAGCCGGTCGTCCTGTTCACCGTGGACGGCTACCGCTACGGCGGCAAGGAGCACGACCGCGCCGACGTCGTCGCCGAACTCCGCCGCGAGCTCCCCAGCCTGCGCGCCGTCGTCCACATTCCCCTGCTGGGCACCCCCGCGCCCGAAGGCACTCTCGAGTGGTCGTCCCTCACCGAGAGTGACAACGAACCGGTATTCGAGCAGGTTCCCTTCGACCATCCGCTGTGGATCCTGTACTCGTCCGGCACGACCGGGCTGCCGAAGGCGATCGTCCAGTCCCAGGGCGGCATCCTCCTCGAACACCTCAAGCAACTCGGCCTGCACTGCGACCTCGGCCCCGGCGACCGCTTCTTCTGGTACACCTCCACCGGCTGGATGATGTGGAACTTCCTCGTCTCCGGCCTGCTCACCGGCACGACCGTGGTCCTGTACGACGGCAGCCCCGGCTTCCCCGACACCGGTGCCCAGTGGCGTATCGCGGAACGCACCGGCGCCACCCTCTACGGCACATCCGCGGCGTACGTCATGGCCTGCCGCAAGGCCGACGTGCACCCGGCGCGCGACTACGACCTGTCACGGGTGAAGTGTGTCGCCACCACGGGCTCCCCGCTGCCGCCCGACGGCTTCAGCTGGCTGCACGAGGAGGCGGTCCCCGGCGTGTGGATCGCCTCCGTGAGCGGCGGCACCGACGTGTGCAGCTGCTTCGCCGGCGCCGTCCCCACCCTCCCCGTCCACATCGGCGAACTCCAGGCTCCCTGCCTGGGCACCGACCTCCAGGCCTGGGACCCGCAGGGCAAGCCGCTCACCGAGGAGGTCGGCGAACTCGTCGTCACCAAGCCGATGCCGTCGATGCCGATCCGCTTCTGGAACGACCCCGACGGCCACCGCTACCACGACAGCTACTTCGACATGTATCCCGGCGTCTGGCGCCACGGCGACTGGATCACCCTGACTTCCCGGGGATCCGTCGTCATCCACGGGCGCTCAGACTCCACACTCAACCGGCAGGGCGTGCGCATGGGCTCCGCCGACATCTACGAGGCCGTCGAACGGCTTCCGGAGATCCGCGAGTCCCTCGTCATCGGTATCGAACAGCCCGACGGCGGCTACTGGATGCCCCTCTTCGTGCACCTCGCCCCGGGAAGCTCCCTCGACGACGCACTGCGCTCCCGCATCACGGCGACCATCCGCGAACAGCTGTCCCCGCGGCACGTCCCGGACGAGATCATCGAGGTCCCGGGCGTGCCGCACACCCTCACCGGCAAGCGCATCGAGGTCCCGGTGAAGCGGCTGCTCCAGGGAGCCGCCCTGGACAAGGCCGTCAACCCCGGCTCCGTCGACAACCTGGACCTGCTGCGCTTCTACGAGGATCTGGCGCGCAAGCGGTCCTGACCCACCGGGGTCCCATCCACCGCAGGTGGCCTCGGACTCGCCCAGCACTGCCGCGAAGTCCGAGGCCGGCCGCGAGGCGTCGGCCGGCTTCAGTGCCGCCGTCGTGATCCGTACTCCCGTCGGCGCTGCGATCCGGAAGCGTGCGCCCGCCGCCACCCACCAGCCGTGCGTACGCAGCCCGTTGACCACGGCCGACTCGTCCCGCACGGGGATCCGCATTCAGCCCGCTCGCGCCCTGCGCGGCGATCCCACGGCGCCCGAGCTCCTCGACCAGCGCCCGCCGCCGCAGGCCGTACTCCCGCTCGGCCGCGGCACCAGCGCGTGCGTCGCCTCGTCGCGGAGCAGCCGCACGACGGTCTCCTGCAGCACGTGACTCACCCGGCCCGAGGTCGGCAGCATCCGCCCGTCGTGCCGGGCCAGGGTGGTCGCGTCGCAGGCCGGCGCGGCCCACCGCAGATCGATGCCGAGGTGCTTGGAGACCGTGCGCACCTGCGCCCGGCGCGGCACACCACCGGTGACGAGGGACTGAAGCGGCACCCCGGCCATGTCCGCGTTGTGATCGTCGTCGCCACCTGCCTCGGCCAGCGCCGCCCGGTTCGCGACCGGACCACCCGGACCTCACTGTCAGTGGTCCCGGTTACGGTGAGTGAGCATTGGTCGACGGCTCATCAGCGCTCAGGGGGAAACATGGCGTACACCGACCGGGGCACCACCCGGCGAGGCAGCGGTCCGCGCGGCATCCTGCGCAGGGAGATGCCCGGCACCGTCGGCCTGCTGGCCGACGCGCGGGACTTCGCGCAGATGGTGCGGTACCGAACTTTCGGCTTCGACGACCACGCCGTGTATCTGCGGCACGTCGAGGCCCTGCTCAGAACGCTCGGCTCACGGGGCACGCACACCAGCGTCGCCCTCTTCGACCCCGCCCGCTTCGCGGACTTCTGCGCGCGCACGGGCCTCGAGCCGGACAGCCCCGCCAGCCGCTCCCGCTTCACCGCGGACATCGCCGCTCGCGGAGCCACCATCGCCTACGCGGGCCAGCCCCTCGACAGCCTCATCACCCAACTGGTCGACGAGACGGCCCGCCAGGCGACGTGGGAGTACACCACGACCGTCCTGGCCGGCCTCGGAGACTGCGCCGACTGCGGCAAGGACGTGGGGCGCGCCGCCTTCGACCGTGCGGCCCGCCTGGTTCATCTGCTCCTGGAAACCGCCGGACCCGGCACCCATCACCTCGTGTGCAGCGTCCCTGCCGCGTCCGACCAGCTCCTCGCCGTCCTGCACGCCGAGTGCGAACCGCACGGACCGGTCCGCGTCGACGACGCGGAGGCTGCCGAATTCGCCACCGTACTGGCCACCGGCATCGCGCTGGAAAGCCCCGGCGGCCTCGTCCTGCGCACCAGCGCACCCGGGGCCCCGGACAGGCTGCGCGGGTGGCGGCTGAGCCGGGGCCGCCTGGCCCCGCTGACCACGGCCGAGGTCTTCAGCGCATACTGCACGGACGCCGAGACCGGCGACCCCGTGGCACCCGAGCCTGGCGTCGAGTACTGCGCCGGATTCGAGGTGGACGATCCGGGCGGGCACGACCACTGAGACGTCGGGGCGCCCACGACCACGGAGACCGGCCCGGCCACGGCTGTGCAGGGCAGACGCCGAAGGGTGGTCCGCCGCACCGCGGCGAACCACCCCCGTCAGCCGGCCCCGGCCCGCCGGGTCACTCGCCGGACAGCACCGCCTGCGCGGCGGCCCGCGCCTCCTCCGCGCTGTCGGTCGCCCGTGCCGCGGCTGCCGCACGCTCGCACTGCGCCAGCGTGTGCTTGGCCAGGGCGGCCCGGACATACGGGATCGAGGCCGCGCCCATCGACAGGCTCGTCACTCCGAGCCCCGTCAGCACACACGCCAGCAGCGGATCGGAGGCCGCCTCACCGCACACACCGCAGCTCTTGCCCTCGGCCCTCGCCGCCTCGGCGGCGAGCGCGACCAGGTCGAGCAATGCCGGCTGCCAGGGATCCTGTAGCCGCGACACCGCCCCCACCTGCCGGTCGGCGGCGAAGGTGTACTGCGCCAGGTCATTGGTGCCCAGAGACAGGAACTCCACCTCCTGGAGGATGGAGCGCGCCCGCAGCGCCGCCGACGGAATCTCGACCATCGCGCCGAACTTGGCGTGCAGCCCCGCCGCACGGCAGGCGTCCGCGAAGGCCCGGGCATCGGTCCTGTCCGCCACCATCGGCGCCATGACCTCCAGGTGCACAGGCAGTCCCTCGGCGGCCCTGGCCAGCGCGGTCAGCTGTGTCCGCAGCACCTCCGGATGATCCAGCAGCGTCCGCAGTCCCCGCACGCCCAGCGCCGGGTTCGGCTCGTCGGCCGGCGTCAGGAAGTCGAGCGGCTTGTCCGCCCCGGCGTCCAGCACCCGCACCACCACGCGGCCCTCGGGGAACGCCTCCAGCACTGTGCGGTAGGCCTCGATCTGCTTCTCCTCGGACGGCGCCCGCTCGCTGTCGTCCAGGAACAGGAACTCCGTCCGGAAGAGACCGACGCCCTGTGCCCCGGCCTCCACCGCCGCCGGCACGTCCGCCGGACCTCCCACATTGGCGAGCAGCGGCACCTGGTGCCCGTCCGAGGTCGCGCCCGGTCCGCTGGACGCGGCGAGTGCCGCCTTCCGCTCGGACGCCGCCCGCTCCAGCTCCGCACGCTTTTCGGGGGACGGGCTCACGAAGATCTCGCCCGTGCTTCCGTCCACCGCGATCACGGTGCCCTCGGCCAGCTCGCAGGCGCCGGGCAGCGCGACCACCGCGGGGACCCCCAGCGCCCGCGCCAGGATCGCGCTGTGGCTGGTCGGTCCCCCCTCCTCGGTCACGAAGCCGAGGACGAGGGAAGGGTCCAGCAGAGCGGTGTCCGCCGGAGCCAGATCCCGCGCGATCAGCACGTAGGGCTCGTCGCTGTCCGGCACACCCGGCATCGGCACGCCCAGCAGCCGGGCGACGATCCGGTTCCGGACGTCGTCCAGGTCCGCGACCCGGCCCGCGAGGTACTCGCCGGCCCCGGCGAGCAGGGCACGGTACGCCGCCAACGCGTCGTAGACCGCGCGCTCCGCCGTGCTCCCCACGGCGATCCGGCGCTCGACGTCGGCGATGAGCTCCGGATCCTGCGCCATCAGCGCCTGGGCCTCCAGCACGGCCTGTGCCTCACCGCCCGCCAGATTGCCCCGGGCGGTCAGATCCGCCGCCACGGCCCCCACGGCCTGACGCGCGCGGCCCTGCTCGCGCTCGGCCTCCTCCGCCGGGATCTGCTTCGCCGGCGGTTCGAGCACCGCCGTACCCATGTGCCGAACCTCGCCGATCGCCACCCCGTGGCTCACGCCGACGCCTCGCAGCGTTGTCTCCATTTCACCGTCTCCGCTTGTGCGGCGGACGCGCTCCGCCGCTGTGGATGTCGTACTCGCCGTCAGCCGTCACCGGCGCCACCGCGTCACTGCCAGATGAAGAGAGGGTCCCCGAGCTTCAGATCCCCGTCCTCACGGACATCACCCAGCGCGTCCGCGGTGGCCTCCAGCGCGACCACCGGGCAGACCGGAGACTTGCCCGCCGCCTCCACCGCGGCCGGGTTCCAGCGCACCATCGCCTGGCCGCGCACCACGGTGTCGCCCTTGCTGACGAGCAGCTCGAAGCCTTCGCCGTTCATCTGCACCGTGTCGATGCCCAGGTGCGTCAGCACACCGTGGCCCTCACCGTCGACGACGACGAACGCGTGCGGATGCAGGGACACGACGATGCCGTCGACCGGCGCCACGGCGTCACTGGGCTCACGCACCGGGTCGATCGCTGTGCCGGGGCCCACCATGGACCCGGAGAAGACCGGGTCGGGCACCGCCGCGAGTCCGATCGCACGGCCGGCAAGCGGGGCAGTCACGCTGGTCATGGGGCCTCCCACAGGGTGGAGCGCCGCCCGCGCGCATCCCGGACGGCAACTGGTCGAAAGCGTAGGTCATACAAAGTACGCGCTCTGGGCCAGAGGTCTAGTCCACTGTCCGCTGGACGGGCTCCGGGAGCGATTTGCCTCCGTTGGAGTGACGGAGGTACTGTCGAATACTGCTGGACGAGTGGTCGTCAGCGGCAACCAAACCAGAACGAAGATCCTTGAACCGGGTCTGGTTCCGTATGCTCATATTGACCTTGGTCAAGGGCCTCGGAAAACCTTGGTAAGGTTGGAAACACCGAAGGGAAGCGCCCGGAGGAAAGCCTCGGAGAGTGTTCTGGGGTGAGTACGAAGGAAGCGTCCGTTCCTTGAGAACTCAACAGCGTGCCAAAAGTCAACGCCAGATAT
>NZ_JAAAXQ010000338.1 GCF_009916105.1 Streptomyces sp. GC420
GGTATCAACATATCTGGCGTTGACTTTTGGCACGCTGTTGAGTTCTCAAGGAACGGACGCTTCCTTCGTACTCACCCCAGAACACTCTCCGAGGCTTTCCTCCGGGCGCTTCCCTTCGGTGTTTCCAGCTTAGCAGATCCGATTTCCGTTTCTGCCACCCGCTGGAGCGGGCTGCCGTTCCGTTCTCCGCTTTCGCGTTTCCCTTTCCGGCGATTCCGACTCTATCAGATCCTTTCGGCGCTGATTCCCGGTCGAATCGGGGTTGCCTTCCCGGCTGTTGGGCCGTTCCGACGAGGTGAGACTTTAGCGGAATCCATTGCCCCGAAGCCAATCGGGGCCGCGTTCCTTCGAACGCCGATTCCTCATTCCGCAAAAGCACACGGCAACGGTGCGACGACTCGACAGAGTGATCGCTCGTAGAGAGTGGTTCTTGCGGAATGGCTGTCCGGGGACCGACCGGAATCGGCGCTCACGTCGGACAACCCGGAGAACGTTACGGATGGGGCAAGTCCGTGTCAACTCCGGTCGAGGACGCTACGCTGCCTCCATGACCACGCGTACGAACACGCTCTCCTGGTGGGCCGCCTGACCGGCGGCCCCAGTGTTGCGTATGCATTCAACGGCCGCCGCCCCGGCGGCCGTTCGCGTTTCTCCCTCCGGGAGGCCGGCCCGCCGGACCCGGCGGCGGCCCCGAGCGGAGTCGAGGGTGAGAGATGGCGCGGATCTTCAGTGGGGTCAAGCCGACCGGGCATCTGACGCTGGGGAACTACCTGGGGGCGATCCGGCGGTGGGCGGAGCGGGACCAGCACAGTGCGGAGGCGCTGTTCTGCGTGGTCGATCTGCACGCCCTGACCGTGGAGCACGATCCGGCACGGGTGCGGAGGCTGAGCAGGCAGGCGGCCACCCTGCTGCTGGCGGCCGGACTTGATCCCGACGTGTGCACCGTCTTCGTGCAGAGCCATGTGGACGAGCACACCCGGCTGTCCTATCTGCTGGAGTGCACCGCCACGGACGGGGAGATGCGGCGGATGATCCAGTACAAGGAGAAGGCCGCACGGGAGCGCGCCAGGGGCGGCAGTGTGCGGCTGTCGCTGCTGACGTACCCCGTACTGATGGCGGCGGACATCCTGGCCTACCGGGCGGAGGAGGTCCCCGTCGGGGAGGACCAGGCGCAGCACGTGGAACTGACGCGGGATCTGGCGGTGCGTTTCAACCAGCGGTACGGGCCCACGTTCACCGTGCCCAGGGCCACGCATCCGGCCGTGGCCGCGCGGGTCATGGATCTGCAGGACCCCACGTCGAAGATGGGGAAGTCCCACGACGCGACGGGCGGAATCGTCTATCTGCTCGATGATCCGGACGTGGTGCGTCGCAAGATCATGCGAGCCGTGACGGACAGCGGGCGCGACGTCGAGTACGACCGCGTGGCGAGGCCGGGACCGGCGAATCTGCTGGACGTCCTGGCCGCCTGCGGGGACGGGGACCCGCGGGAGCTGGCCGGTGCGTACGGGTCTTACGGCGCGCTGAAGTCGGACGTCGCCGACGCGGTGATCGAGTTGCTGCGGCCCGTGCGGGAGCGGCACGCGGAGCTGAGCGCCGATCCCGGACAGGTGGATGCGGTGCTGAAGGAGGGGGCGGCCAGGGCGCGGGCCATGGCGAGGCCCGTGGTGGACGCGGCCTATGACGCGGTGGGGCTGCTGCCGGCGGGCTGACGGAAGGCGGCCCGGTAGTCGCGCGGGCTGGTGGCGAGGTGGGCTGCGAAGTGCTGCCTCATGGTCACCTCGCTGCCGAAGCCCGTGCGACGGGCCACCTCCGGGATCGGGTGGTCGGTCTGTTCCAGGAGCCTCTGGGCTGCGGCGAGGCGCTGGGTGATGAGCCAGTGGAGCGGGGTGGTGCCGGTGGTGGCGCGGAACCGCCGGGCGAAGGTGCGCGGTGACATGCCCGCGCGGGCGGCGAGACCGGCGACGGTGTGGGGCTCGTCGAGATGCTCGAGCGCGTGGGCGCGGACGGCCGCGAGGGCGTCGGCCTCGCGGTCGGCGCGCGGGGTGGGGCGTTCGATGAACTGTGCCTGGGTGCCGGTGCGGAAGGGAGCGGTGACCATGGCGCGGGCGATGGTGGCGGCGGCCTCGGCGCCGTGAGTGGTGCGGACGAGGTGAAGGCACAGGTCGATGCCCGCGGCCGTGCCGGCGGAGGTCCAGATGCCGGAGTCCTCGATGAAGAGGGCGTCCGGCTCGACGGCGACTGCGGGGTGGCGTTCCTGGAGGCGGGCGGCGAGGTGCCAGTGGGTGACCGCGCGGCGGCCGGCGAGGAGACCGGCCTCGGCGAGGACGAAGGCTCCGGCGCACAGGGCCGCGACGGGAGTTCCGGCGGCGTGGGCGCGGCGCAGCGCCTCGAGTACGGGCGCGGGGGTGGAGACCGAGGGGTCCTCGATGCCGGGGACGACGACCAGATCGGCTCGGGCCGGCCAGTCGAGGCCGCGGTCGGGGGTGAGGCTGAGGCCGCCGGCCATCGGGACGGGGGCAGGGTCGGCGGCGGCGCGGCGCAGTTCGAAGGGCGGGACGCCGCGCAGGGTGCGGCCCGTGCCCCATACCTCGGTGATGACGGAGACGTCGAATGCGCGGATGCCAGGGAAGGCGAGGAGTGCCACGCGGTACATGTCGGGCGAGTGTGGCAGACATCGCCCGGCAGGATGCCATCGATGAGCGGCGTTGCTGCCACTGGTGGAGTGGGGGGCGCGGCGCCAGCATCGAGGCATGGAGATCGCACGGAACGCCGCGCTGGTTGTCGTCGACGTACAGAAGGGGTTCGAGGAGGAGTACTGGGGGCGCAGGAACAATCCGGACGCGGAGCGGAACATCGCGGCGCTGATCGACGCGTGGCAGGGCTCGGGCCGGCCGGTCGTGTTCGTGCGGCACGACTCGCCGGCGCAGTCGAGGTCGCCGCTGCGGGTCGGGCACGTCGGCAATGAGTTCAAGGACTTCGTGGAGGAGCGGCGAGGCAGGGGTTCCGGGCCGGAGCTGCTGGTGCGGAAGTCGGTGAACTCCGCCTTCTACGGCGAGCCGGACCTGGACGCCTGGCTGAGGGGGGCGGGTATCGGGCAGCTCGTGGTCGCCGGGATCCAGACGAACATGTGCAACGAGACGACGGCCCGGATGGGAGGGAATCTGGGGTACGAGGTGTTCTTCCCGCTGGACGCGATGCACACCTTCGACCTGGCGGGTCCCTTCGGGTGGACGTCGACGGCCGATGAGCTGTCCCGGGCCACGGCGGTCTCGCTGCACGGGGGCCGTTTCGCGAAGGTCGTCGGGACCCGGGAGCTGGTCGAGGCCGCCGGAGCGCCGTGAATCGGCCGGAGCGCCGTGAATCGGCCGGGGCGCCGTCGGCCGGCTCCGGCCGGACACGGGGGCCGGCCGGAGCCCACGGCCGCGCGGATCGTGCGGGTTGTACGGCTCCGGGCGGCTGGGCCGGGGTCCGGGGGCGGGTCAGCCGTTGCCGGAGGCGAGTTCGCGGCTGCGGTCGCGGGCGGCTTCGAGGGCGGCGATGAGTGCGGCGCGTACACCGTGGTTCTCGAGTTCCCGGATGGCGCTGATGGTGGTGCCGGCCGGGGAGGTCACGGCCTCGCGGAGCTTGACGGGGTGCTCGCCGCTGTCCCGGAGCATCACCGCGGCGCCGATGGCGGCCTGCACGATGAGGTCGTGGGCCTGGGCGCGGGGCAGGCCGAGGAGGATGCCCGCGTCGGTCATGGCCTCGACGAGGTAGTAGAAGTACGCCGGGCCGGAGCCGGAGAGGGCGGTGGCCGCGTCCTGCTGGGCCTCGGGGACGCGGAGGGTCTTGCCGACGCCGCCGAAGATCTCCTCGGCGTGGGCGAGGTGTTCTTCGGTGGCGTGGCTCCCCGCCGAGATGACGGACATGGCCTCGTCGACGAGGGCGGGGGTGTTCGTCATGACGCGGACGACCGGGGTGCCGGGGGCGAGGCGTTCCTCGAAGTACGAGGTGGGGATGCCGGCGGCGCCGCTGATGATCAGCCGGTCGGCGGGGACGTGCGGGGCGAGTTCGTCCAGGAGGGTGCCCATGTCCTGCGGCTTGACCGTGAGGATGAGGGTGTCGGCGGTCTTCGCGGCCTCGGGGTTGGACACGGGGGTGACGCCGTAGCGGGTGCGGAGTTCCTCGGCGCGCTCCTGGCGGCGGGCGGTGACCAGGAGGTCGTCGGGGGCCCAGCCGGCGCGGATCATTCCGCTGAGCAGGGCCTCGCCGATCTTGCCGGTGCCGAGGACTGCGACTTTCTGGGTCATGCGGGGTTCGCCCTCCGGGTGCGCGGGTGGTTCGTCGTCCTTTGCCATCCTCGCACCGGGCGCGGTCCCGGGGCGGGCCGTCCATTTGGTGGTACGGCGTGGCGGGGGCGACCGGGCACGCGGACCCCACCGCCCGCTAGTGCCGCGTCGGTCGGGGTTTGCCCGCCGAGGAGCGGCGTCCGGTGCCGGGGGCACCTCCCGCCGGAGGCAGGGGGAGCATCGCAAGGCGGCCGGAAGCCCTCGTAGTGGGCCTGCTCGGGCATTCGGCCAACGCAGCGTGGGGGTACCCCCCGCGGCCGGAGGGCTGCGGGCGAGTGCCGTGCAGGGCGTCGCGACGGGGCGAACCTCGGCCGACGCGGCACTAGGCGGTGCGCCGGCGCAGAGTCGCGGCGCCCAGGGCGAGGACCAGGATTCCGCAGCCGGTGACGATGGCGGTGTCGCGGATGAACTCGGCGGTGATGTCGGTGTGTCGCAGGACCTCGTTCATTCCGTCGACCGCGTAGGACATGGGCATCACGTCGGAGATGCCTTCGAGGACCGGCTGCATGTTCTCGCGCGGGGTGAACAGTCCGCACAGCAGCAACTGGGGCAGGATCACCGCGGGCATGAACTGGACCGCCTGGAACTCGGAGGCCGCGAAGGCGGAGACGAACAGGCCGAGGGCGGTGCCGAGGAGCGCGTCGAGGAGCGCGACGAGCAGCAGCAGCCAGGGCGAGCCGATGACGTCGAGACCGAGGAACCACACGGACAGGCCGGTGGCGAGGGCGGACTGGACGATGGCCAGGGCTCCGAAGGCGAGGGCGTAGCCGCCGATCAGGTCGGCCTTGCCCAGGGGCATCGCGAGGAGTCGTTCGAGGGTGCCCGAGGTGCGTTCGCGCAGCGTGGCGATGGAGGTCACCAGGAACATCGTGGTCAGCGGGAAGATGCCGAGCAGCGACGCTCCGGTGGAGTCGAAGGTGCGGGGGTCGCCGTCGAAGACGTAGCGCAACAGCGTGATCAGTACGCAGGGCACGAGGAGCATCAGGGCGATCGTGCGGGGGTCGTGGCGCAGCTGCCGGAGGACCCGCAGGGCGGTGGCGAGGGTGCGTGCGCCATTCATCGGACGGACTCCTTGTGTGCGGCCCTGCGGGCGTTGGCCTCGTCGACGAGGTGGAGGAATGCGGCTTCCACGGTGCTGGTGCGGGTGCGGTCGCGCAGGGCGTCCGGGGTGTCGTCGGCGAGGATCTCGCCCTCGCGCATGAGCAGGAGGCGGTGACAGCGTTCGGCCTCGTCCATGACGTGCGAGGAGATGAGGAGGGTGGCTCCGCGCTCGGCGGCGAGGGAGTGGAAGAGGTTCCACAGGTCGCGGCGGAGCACGGGGTCGAGGCCGACGGTCGGCTCGTCGAGGACCAGCAGTTCGGGTGTGCCGAGGAGGGCGACGGCGAGGGAGACGCGGCTGCGCTGGCCGCCGGACAGGTTTCCGGCGAGGGCCTCCGCGTGCGAGGCGAGGTCGACGTCGGTGATGGCCCGGGTGACATGAGCGTGGCGTTCCTCGGCCGCGGCGCGCCCGGGGCTGAGGATCGCCGCGAAGTACTCGAGGTTCTGGCGCACGGTCAGGTCGTCGTAGACGGAAGGCGCCTGGGTGACGTATCCGATGCGGGCCCGCAGCGAGGCGTCCCCGGCGGGTGTCCCGAGGACCTCGAGGGTGCCGGTGACCTTGGCCTGGGTGCCGACGATGGCCCGCATGAGGGTGGACTTGCCGCAGCCGGAGGGGCCGAGGAGCCCGGTGACCTGGCCGGGCGGAACGGAGAAGGCGAGGTCCTTGAGGACCGTGCGGGAGCCGCGGACGACGGTCAGACCGCGGGCGCGAACGGCGGGGGCCCCGTCTGTCGCGGCGGACTCGGGAGCAATATTCATCATGCGATGAATATTGCTCCCGGGTGACGGCGTCCGTCAAGCGGCGCGTCGGGCCGGCCGGCTCCGTCGAGACGGCTCAGGAGCGGGCGGAACAGCCGCCGAGGCACGGGGGACGGCCGCCGAGGGCACGGGGGCGGCAGCGGGACGGCCACCGAGGGCACGGGGCGGCAGCGCGACGGCCGCCAGGCGTGGGACGGCCGCCAGGCGTGGGACGGCCGTCGGGAGCGCGGGACGGCTCGACGGTCCGCGCGCCGCACAGGACCGGGCGCCCCCGGGCATCCGCGGCGGCAACGGGTGGGGCGGGACCACTCCTCAGACGGACGGCACGCGGGGCGTGAGGGGCGTGACGGGCCTGAGGGGAATGGACGGCCGCAGGGTGACCGTCAGGTCGACCGCGTAGGACTCCTCGACGAGGCCGTCGGGGAAGAGGGCCAGGAGGTGGCGGCGCTCGTCGTCGAGGACGGGTGCGGAGGCCTCGGGCCCGAGGACGGCGAAGTACGAGCGGCTGCCGAGCATCGCGAGGTGGGTGTCCACAGGGACGCGGCGGCTCCAGTGGAGCCGCCGGAACACTGCGGGGTGCCCGAGGGCGCGGAGGATGTCCGGGGCCTCGCCGGTGAGGCCGTGCGCGTGGTAGCCGGGCATGCGGCGCCGCAGCCGCTCCTCCTGCTCCACCGTCCAGGAGACGTCCGGGTCCGGCACGTTCCACCACATCGCCAGGCAGCCGCCGGGCCGCAGCACGCGCAGCGCTTCGGGCACCGAGCGCGCGGGGTCGGTCCAGTGCCAGGACTGGGCGTACGTCACGAAGTCGGCGCTCGCGTCGAGGAACGGCAGCCGGTCGCCGTCGCCCCTGACGAGAGGAACGTCCGGCAGCCCGGCCCGCAGTAGCGCGCCCATGCCGGGGCCGGGTTCGACGGCGGTGACGCGGGCGCCCCGGGCGCGCAGCAGACGGGTGGCGATGCCGGTGCCCGCCCCCACGTCGACGAGGTCGGCGCCGGCGAGCGGGCGGCCCGCCAGTTCCTCCACGGTCTCGAAGAGCTGCCGGGGATAGCCGGGGCGCGCGGCGTCGTACTGGGCGGCGACGGAGTCGAAGGAGAGCGCGAACTCGCCGTGTCCTCCCGGCTGCTGCTGCGTCATGCGTTCATCGTGCCGGGGGCGTCAAGGGCGCGGCCCGGCGCCCGCGCCCCGAAGGGGCGGGCGAGCCGGGCCGGCCACCGTGTCAGGAGCAGCGCGGTGCGATGTACCCGTCGCTGCCCGTCTTCACATAGGCGTCCGAGACGAACTGCCCGGAGGCGATGTTGTCCCAGATGTTGGTGGTCCCGTACGGACCGGTGATCGTCTGCCCCGGCGTCTGGCAGTAGATCGGCACCCAGGAGCCCTCCGCGAGCACCTTCACGATGCTGTAGCCGGTGCCGGGACCACTGCGGACGTTCACCCGGTAGCCGGGCGCGATCGGATAGGTGACGAGCGCGGCCGCCGCCGCTCCCGTGACTTCCGTGGCTTCGTTCGACTCTGCTTCCTCAACGGCCATGTGGGCCTCCCCCGTTCCGGATCCTCCCCGAGGATCTCCTGCGACCCGTGCAGGCTAGCAAGTCCGAAAGTGTTCCCCGGATGGATCGTCAGAAGGATCGATTAGGCTCCCGCCATGGCGCTCGCGAACGATCGCACGGGGGTGGATCCATGGCGCCGCTGCGCGACCAGGGCGTAGGGCCGCAAGCGGAATGGCACGAGGGCCGGGGGCGGCCCCAGTACGCCGGGCAGTACCGCCTGGAGTCGGTGCTCGGCTCCGGTGGCATGGGCGTGGTCTATCTGGCGCGCTCCGCGTCCGGGCTGCGCCTCGCCGTGAAGGTGGTCCACGAGGAGCACGCGAGGGTTTCCGAGTTCAGGGCGCGGTTCCGCCAGGAGGTCGCCGCCGCCCGGAGGGTCAGCGGGGCGTTCACCGCCTCCGTCGTCGACGCCGACCCCGACGCGGAGCGGCCGTGGATGGCCACGCTGTACGTACAGGGCCCGACGCTCGCCGAGTACGGGAAGCGGAACGGCCCCCTCTCGCCCGCGAAGCTGCGCCGGCTGATGGCCGGGCTCGCCGAGGCACTGCGCGACATCCACCGGACCGGAGTGGTGCACCGCGATCTCAAACCCAGCAATGTGCTTCTGACGGCAGAGGGGCCGAAAGTCATCGACTTCGGCATCTCGCGGCCCTCCGACAGCGACCGCAACCTGCGCACCGAGACCGGGAAGCTGATCGGCACACCGCCCTTCATGGCACCCGAGCAGTTCCAGCGGCCGAAGGCCGTGGGGCCGGCCGCCGACGTCTTCGCGCTCGGGTCGGTGCTGGTGCACGCGGCGACCGGGCGGGGGCCCTTCGACTCGGACAGCCCGTACATCGTGGCGTACCAGGTGGTGCACGACGAGGCCGACCTGGCGGGGGTGCCCGAGGACCTCGTGCCGCTGCTCACCCGCTGCCTGGCGAAGGAGCCCGGGGACCGGCCGACGCCGGACGAGATCATGGCGGAACTGCGGGAGCAGGCCGCGTCGTACGACACCCAGGCGTTCACCGCGGACGAGTTGGAGGCGTTCATACCGGAGCAGCGGGAGCCGGTCGGCGCCGAGCAACCGGACGCGTACGGGGGCGACGCGGGGAGACCGGGCGGCGGGTCCCGGGCACGACGGCCCGCGGACCGGTACGACGGACACGGGGACGGGGACGGGCACGGAACCGGCAGGACGGGGACCGGGGAGAACCGGACCGGAGACACCGGAGACAACCGGAC
>NZ_JAAAXQ010000339.1 GCF_009916105.1 Streptomyces sp. GC420
GCCCCGGCCGCCCCACGTTTCCGGCGTTTCGACCGACGGGTCCCTGACTGCTGCCTGCCGGTGTCGCCTGCGCCCCGAGACGGCTCTGCCCGGGACCACCCGAAATGCTGCCGGGGCGTCCCGTGGCCGCTGGCCCTTGTCCCGTCCCTTTCGGGAAGCCAGACGCATGTGTCGGCCCAGACGTACGCCTGGGAGGAACAGCAAAGCCACCCCCCAGGGGAAGGGATGGGCTGTTTGACGAGCTCGGTCCGCCAGCAGTGGACGGACCGGGCGGCTGCGCGGCCGGAGGTGCAGGAGCCTGGGGCGTCACCACGCTGTCGAGCTCCATCGACGGGTCACGCTCCGGAAGTGGCGGAACAGCGCCGCGTCGTTCTTGGAGTGCAGCATCGCTGTTACCTTCGGGCGTGGCCCGTTCGCTTACAGCCTCCGGTCCGCTGACGACCCGCTGCCGAGGTGTAGGGGTACCTTCATCCGACGTGCCGGATTCATACCACCGCGTCGGCTGCGGCTTGGGGATCTTCGCGTTCAGCACCTTCGTGAACCTCGGTGCCTCCTGCGCGGCCAGGGTCTGTTCCGAGACCGCGTAGAAGGAGGCCAGGCGGTTCATCTGGTTGATGGCCTCCTGGCGGTCCTGTTCCGCCTTGAGGGCTGCCTTGTACTCCGGGTTGGTGTCGACGCGTTCCGGGAGGGGGATGTCGTCGACCTTCTTCGGGACGGCGCGGTTGTCGCGTGGAGGGCTGGAGCTCTTGACAGAGGCCAGGCCCGTCGCGGCGACGGAGATCTGCGTGCCGGCGGTGTCGGCGAAGTCGCCGATGCTGTGGGCGTGCTTGACCAGGGCAGTACCCCAGTCGCGGAAGCTGTCTCCGCCGACACCCTTCCAGTCGACGCTGCCGATGTAGTCGCCGAGTTCGTCGGCGGCGGTCCTGATCGCGTCGCGGGCGGCCCAGAGAGCATCCCCCGCGGCTTCGAGGTCCCTGGGGTCGGACTTCTCGATCAGGTCCAGCATGGCGTTGAGTTCGTAGTCCTCGAAACTGGTCCTGCCGAAGACACCGTTGCCTCCCCCGCCGAACACGTTCTGGAGGGCCGAAGTCACCTTCTCGACGGTGTCGACGCCCACCACCTGCTGGCGCACGCGGTTCTCGTCCAGCGCGTGCTGTTCCTTGGGCGTCAGTTCCTGCCGCTTGTCATCGCTCATCGCTTCTCGTCCCGGCCGTAGGAAGCGGACTTGTCATCGTTCGTGCGGTGCTCGGACTCCTTCGCCCTGGACGCGTCCTCGACGAGGTCAGCCCTGATCTCGTGGAAGCGCCGCCGCAGTTCGTCCTCGACGTTGTCGTAGCCGACGGCAGAGCCGTAGACCGCGATGCGGAGGTACTCGATCTGGTCGCGGAGGGTGGCGGAGAGGCTGACGAGGGACTCGTGGACGCGGTTGTACTGGGCGTAGAGGCCGTCGGCCTCCGCGAAGGGGGCGTTGGGGCCGCTGAAGGAGGACCGGGGGACCGTCTGCGCGGCCACCTTCGTGCGGGACGCCGCGGACGACTCGAGGTCCGCGAGCAGTTTGTCGACGCGTTCCTGGAACTTCTCCAGGGCGCCGACCCCGCGCTCGAGGTCAGTCCCTCCCCCGGAGCCTGTTCCACCCGTCTCATCAGGCACGGCCACAGCACTCACTCTCCCCCGTTTGCTGCAACATTCAACTTTGCGATCGCGGTGACGCGAACACCACCTACCGCACACTCATCACTGTATCCAGTGCCTATGACAGACCCAACTGGCCCTCACCTCAAGTCGTTTCCCTCGCGCGTTCTTCACTTCTTCTTACGTTTCGAAACGCCCGCGCAGCTCATTCGCGCCGGCACGCCCGACCCTCCGCCGGGCGTCACGCGTGGCCACCGCGCCGCCCGCGATGGCCGCGACCAGGACCGCGCTGCCGATCAGGGTGTAGGTGGCCAGGCGGATCGCCCGCTCCTGTGCCGACTCGCCCAGGTGGATCTCGGCCGGTGTCGGGGCCTTCACCTCGGTCAGGCCGTCGTCGGCGACGGGTTCGTCGATCGGCTGCTCGTCCTCCGTCAGGGCGCGCAGCGGATCCACGACGCCCCAGCCGACGAGGCGGTCGCGGCCGGCGATGGAGCGTTCGGCGGTCTGCTGGATCTGCGCGACGATCTGCGCGGGGGTCCACTCGGGGTGCTTGGCCTTGATGAGGGCGGCGACTCCGGCGACGTACGGGGCGGAGAAGCTGGTGCCGCTGTCCGCGCAGTGGCCGCCGCCCGGGACGGTGGTGACCATGTCGACGCCGGGAGCGGCGATCCCCACGAATTCCCCCGACTGGGAGAAGGGCGCGCGCTCGTTATTGCGGTCGGAGGCGCCGACTGCCAGGACGCCGTCGTAGGAGGCCGGGTAGGTCCGCTTCGCGTTGCCGTCGAGACCGTCGTTGCCGGAGGAGGCGACGACGACGACTCCCTTGGCGAGGGCGTTGCCGACCGCCCGCTCGAGTTCGGGGCCCGGGTCGGAGGCGTCGGCCGTGTCCTGGGAGATGTTGATGATGTCGGCGCGGGCCTCGCCGGCCGCGTAGTCGATGGCTCTGGCGAGACTCCTGGCGGTGCCGTGGCCCTCGGTGTCGTTCTGCTGAACGGGGATGAGGGTCGCCTCCGGGGCGAGACCGACGAAGCCGGTCCCCTCCAGGGGCCGGGCGGCGATGATGCCCGCGACCTTGGTGCCGTGGCCCGCGACGTCGGTGGTGCCGTTCTCCTTGCCCCGCTCGACGCGGTCGCCGTTGTCGTCCTTGAGGTTCCTCGGCAGGAAGTTGCGGCCGCTTCTGACGTCGACGGCCCGGGTGAGCTGCGGGTTCCTCACATCGATGCCGGTGTCGATGACCGCGACCCTGACCCCCTTGCCGGTGGACTCCTCCCACAGCGCGTCGAGGAGGACGCGCTGGAGCGCCCAGGGACGGCCCTCGTAGACGTTCTTGGACGGATAGGTGCAGGAGGCCGTGTCGGCCGCCGCGGGCACCACGGGAACCGCGGCCAGGGCAAGGGCGGTTGCCGCCGCTGCCCGCCACACTCGGGAGTACGTCGTCATCGCCGGGCCCCCGTCACGAGCCCTGCGGCTGCCGCGCCGCGGCGGTCGCAAGCCGGGGGCCGGTCGGAAGGAGCGAGGACCACTCCTGCGGGACGGGTGCCGGATCGACGTTCTCGTAGCCGAGCCGGGTCTGCGCCTGCTGCGCCTCCAGACGGCGCTCCTGCTTCTCCTTCTCGGAGCCCGGCTCTCCGATGCCCGCGTCCTCCGTCGCGCTGTCCCCGTTGGACTGCATGGCGTAGCGCAGCCCGGTGTCCGTGACGAGGAACAGGAAACCGGTCTTGGTGTCGGAGCCCTGGAACTGCCGGAACAGCTGGCCGGAGCCGGGGGTGACGTATCCGCTGCTGGCTCCGGTCGCCAGGGCGGCGGGGAACTCCGTGCCCGCCCAGGTGCTGAGGGTGGTGGAGCCGTCGCCGTCGACTTCGCGCAGGACGTTGCAGACCGTGTTGCGGCCGTCCTCCGCCGTGCTCGCGGAGTTGACGGGCTTCGTGAACCGCTGCGGCCATTTCCTGTCCTGGCCGAACGGCGCTCCCGGCCGGATGGCTGCGGGGCTGACCCTGCTCGCCTCGCCGTTCTGCCCCAGTGGCCGCAACTGCTCGCTGCCGAGGAGCAGTTGTGCGGTGAAGTCGGAGACGGGGGCGACGCGGCCCGGCAGGACCACGTAGTGCTTGGTCTCGGTGCCCGCGGTGGACTTCAGCACCGTACCCACCCTGTTGCGCGCGGGTTCGAGTTCGCCGGGGGCCTGGGCGTCGGCGCCGATCGTGCCGCTGATGGCGGGGAAGCCGATGGCCTCGCCCCGGTGGAGCGTGGCCAGCCAGGAGGCGGAGACCCGCTGCGGCCGGCGGTCGGCGACCAGGATGCGCAGCAGCAGTTCGTCGGCGGGCACGGGGTAGGCGGTGCCGGCGGCGTCGACCAGGTAGAGCTTGTTGCCCGGCCCCTGGACGTAGAGCAGTTCGCCGCCGGTGAGCCGCTCGTCGCCCTCGGTGTTGGCCGTCTCGCGCCCGGCAAAGACGAACGCCGCCCGCTGGAGGGACTTGCCGCCCTCGTCGGGGCGTTCGCAGACGGCCCAGCGCTTCGCGGCACCGGCCTCCTCCTCGGAGGGCAGCCGGTCGGGGGCGTAGGGGATGCCGATGGTCGCGCCGCGCGGGATCCTTCCGCTGTCCAGCACGGACTCGTCCACGTTGACGACCTTGCCCTTGCCCGCGTCGACCAGGAGCTTGGCGGAGGCCATGTTGAGGACGGGGTGCAACTGCTTCTTGCCGTCGGTCGTCAGCACCACGTACCGCGTGGTGGAATCGCTGGCGATGATGACGTTCTCGCCCACGGCGTCCCAGTTCTTGGGTGCGACCGGCTTGAACATCCCCCATGCGCCGAAGACGGCGAGAATCACCACACCGGCGATCGCGCCCGGCATCACCGCGCGCAGCGGGCGGGGTGCTCCCTCCTCGCTGCCCGTCGGGCTCGGCTGCAGGAACTGCGCGACAAGTCTCCGCTTCGCGAAGGTGTAGGCGTTGAGTTCGTCCCGCCGTGATGCCATCTGTCCGGTGTCCTTCTCCCCGCTGGGCGACCGGGGTCACGTGCGCGTTCGCACCACCCCGCTGTCATACCGGCCCCCTACTATGCCCGTTGGGGCTCGCCGGGGGCTGCTCAGGTAGGGTGAGCGGCCGGTCGAAACGCCTGTGGAGAAGTGGCCATTGCGGACATGAGGGGGGCAATGCGGCGATGAGTACGTCGACGCCCGAGCGGACCACACCGAGCGCGGCCCGGATTCCCGCCTCTTCCCGACGGCAACGCGGCAACAGGTCCGCACGGGGCGGCGGTTCGGGGGAAACAGGCACGGCGTCGCGGATTCCCTCGAGCACTGTCCTGCGGCCGCTGTCCCGGACGCGCCGCGTCGGGCCCATCCGGCTGCGGCAGTTGGTGCTCGTCGAGGTCGCGCTCGCCGTGGCGGCCGTGGGCGCGGTGCTGGGCGGCGCCTGGCCGGCGCCCGCCGTCGCGGTTGCCTGCGCGCTGGTCCTGCCGACGCTCGTGCGGCGCCGCGGACAGGCCCTGTCCGACTGGCTGGTCACCGCTCTCGCCGCCCGTACGCGCCTTCGCCGCGCGGGCGGCCGCCCGCCCGTGGCGGACGGCTTGGATCCGCAGCTCGCGCCACTGGTGGAGTGCGTGCCCACGCTGCGCCCGGTCACCTTCACCACCAAGGACCGGCGCACGGTGGGGATGATCGGTGACGGCACCTTCCTGACGGCGGTGGTGCGGGTCGAGGCGAGCGGCGAGGCGCTGCGCCCCGCGTTCGGCGCGCGTTCGCTCCCGCTGAGCCTGCTCGGTGACGCTCTGGAGGTCGACGACATCGTCCTCGCGTCGGCACAGCTCCTCCAGCAGGTGCGGCCGGCGCCCGCGCCGCACCTGCCGCAGCAGTCGGTGGCCCGGCTCTCGTACGGCCCTCTGCAGGAGCAGACGGGCGCTCCCGCCCTCCGCATGACGTGGGTGGCCCTGCGGCTCGATCCGGAGCTGTGTCCGGATGCCGTCGCCGCGCGGGGCGGTGGCCAGGAGGGTGCCCAGCGGTGCCTGGTGCGCGTCGCGGACCATGTGGCGAGCCGGGTCGCCGGGGCCGGGTTCCGGGCCGTGGTGCTGGACCAGGAGGAGCTCAACTCGGCACTGGCGACGTCCGCCTGCGCCAATCCGATGATGTCCGCGCGCGCGGGCCGCTCCGATTCGGCGCCGGCACAGTGGCGTACGGAGGAGACGTCCCGGGTGTGGCGGTGCGACGACCGCTGGCACACGACGTACGCGGTGGGGCGCTGGCCCGAGCTGGGGCGTGCCGCGACTCCGCTGCCCAAGCTCGTGGCGCTGCTGACCTCGGTCCCGGCGTATGCCACGACCCTCAGTCTGACCGTGCGGCCGAGCACCCGCCGGGGGGCTGTCGAGGTGGGCGGGCACATCCGTGTCACGGGTGGCACGGACACCGAACTCGTCGGCGTGCGGCGGGTGCTGGAGCAGACCGCGCGGTTCGCGAAGGTCGGTCTCGTCCGGCTGGACCGCGAGCAGCTGCCGGGAGCGCTTGCCACGCTGCCGCTGGGAGGTGTGCGATGACCCTGGGTGCCGGATCGGTCCGGGCACTGACCGGACCGCGCCACGCCGGTCACACGACGTCGCTGGACGACCTGGGGGCGCTGTCCCTGCCGGTCGGCGACGACGGTGTGGTGATCGGCGAGGACTCGGAGGGCCGCGCGCAGATCGCGGGCTTCCATCGCCCGGTGCCGTACGAGGTGCTGCTGATCGGCGGACTGTGGACGGCCCAGGTGCTGGCGCTCCGTGCGGCCGCCACGGGCGCGCGGGTAGCGGTCGAGACGGCGCGCGCGCCGCTGTGGACGGGGCTGGCACGGGCGGCCGGCGCGGGTCTGGAGTGCCTCACTCTGCACGAGGTGGGCCGGGTTCCGCCCATGGGCGCGACGGTGAGCGGCCCCGTGCTGGTGATCCGGGACTGCGGCATGCGGCCGCCCCGCGGGCGTGTGGTGTCCTCGCCGTGGCAGTCGGTGCTCACGCTCCTGCCGTACATGAGCCCTGTGGCACCGCGCCTGATGCGGAACTCCGCGCTGGTGGGGGTACAGCGGGTCTCGCCCGAGGAGGCGGGCCAGATCGGCCGGATCCTGGGGCTGACGCGCGGCGAGGTCGATGTGCTGCCGACACTCGCGGACGGCGTCACGCTGTGGTCCGCGGGCGGTGAGCGGCAGTGGGTGCTCACCCGCCCCACGGACGCCGAGACCGGTCTGCTGGGTGTCGCCCGCCGGATGGACTGACGGGGACGGCCCGGGGCGCCGGCGGCGCCCCGTGGAGCGCGAGGTGCCCCGGGTGGGTTCCCGGGCGCGTACCGGGTGTGCGCGGCGCACGTCCCCCTTTCGTGGACATGTCCTCGCCGGGGGCCCGTACGGAGCACCATGGTGTCCGGCACCGCGATCGATCGGAAAGGAACGCGGCATGGGAACGCAGCAGGAGAAGGACGAGCTCTACGCTCTCGACATCTCCGACGTGGAGTGGGTGGGCGCACCGCGCGAGGACGAGGACGAGGAGCGCGTGGAGATCGCCCATCTGCCGGGAGGCGCCGTCGCGATGCGGTCGTCGAAGGACCCGGAGACGGTCCTGCGCTACACGGAGGCGGAGTGGCGGGCGTTCGTCCTGGGGGCGCGGGACGGGGAGTTCGACCTCAAGTAGCCGCGTGTCCGGGGGCGGCGGGCCGGGGCGTCACCGGGATTTCGGCCGGCCCCGTCGGTCGGCCCGCCGCCGGACGGACGGCGGTGGGCAGGCCGCAAGTGACAGGTTCGCTGACAGTACGTCAGGCACACGCATCAGGCGGGGATACTTCCGCACGGGCCGCGAGCGGCGGTCTGTGACCGTTGCGCGGGAGTGCGCGATGGTTCGGCCGCCGAAGACACCGAAGGCGAAAGCGCCTCCCGGGAGCGCGACTTCGTGACGGCACCAGGGCGGTGGCCTCCGGTGCCGTGGGGGTGGATTCCGTCGCACCGGGATGCCGGATGCCATGAGTGCCCGAATCTCCCCATGCGGCCTCAAGTGTGAGCACCGCACCTGGGAATGCCCATGCCCCGGCTGTCGTACCGGGCCCCTACTATGCGTGTTGCCGGGTGGAATGTGTCGTCCGGTACGGCGGACGGCCCCGGGGTGCCGTCTCACTTCGACGCTGCCGTATTTCGCCGCTTTTGAACAGGGTGAGGGGTTGCTGCCCGTGTCTGCGGCGCACTGCGGGCGGTTCGTGAAGGGCGGGGCTGCTGCTCCCCCTACGGGCGGGCCTGCCGGAGTGGCGCTCTTGACGTTTAGGCTGGGACGGGCACGGCAGCAGTACCGGGCGGGCAGGGGCAGAAGTTGCGGCACGCGCGGGGAGGGCGGCCGCGCCATACGGGGGAGAGCCGTGCGGACCTGACGCGGTATCGGTCGGCTCCCGACACGGCATGAGCGTGCTCAACCAAACCAGGAGGCATTGTGAACAGCGATCGGGACGAGATCAGCCGGGGCTGGAGCACTCCCGTCGATGATCAGTCCGACGCCGAGTCCGTCGAGATGACGGGCGAGTTCACCATCGACTACACGCCGCCCGCCTGGTACACGCAGAACGCCTCGGGGGCGTCCGGCACACAGTCCGCCGCGGGCACGCAGGAGAGCGAGGCGGCTCCGGCCGCTCCGACGCCCCCCGCCGCGCCGGCGGCTCCCGCGGTTCCCGGTCCCCCCGCGCCGAACGGCCCGCCGGTCCCCGGGCTGCCCGCGGGCAGCGGCTTCGAGCCCAACTGGGCCCAGCAGCAGGCTCCCCAGCCGCCGGCCGCGCCCGGGGCCTGGCCGGCGACACCTGCGCCGGCTGTTCCCGAGGCCCCGGCCGCGGAGGGCGGCACGGACGCCGCCGGGAACACGGGGGACGTGGACAGCCCCGCGACCATGCGCTTCTCGGCCTCCGCGCTGAAGCGGGAGATCGAGGAGCGGCAGGCCGGCGCGGCGGGCGGCGACGCACCGGAGGCGTCCGGGACGGCGGAGGCCGGGCAGGACGGGCCCTCGGGCGACGCACCCGCCGCGGCCCCGGCTCCGGCTCCCGAACCACAGCCGGAGCCTGGCCCGGCCCCGGCGCTGCCTCCGGCCCTGGCTCCGGCTCCGCAGGCCACGGGCGCGGACGAGGCCGACAACCCCGCCGCCACGTCTCCGGCGTCCCCGGAGTGGCCGGAGTCCCCGGAGCCGGCTGTAGCGGACGCCGGGGACTCCGGCCACTCCGGGGACTCCGAGAGCCATGGGGGCACGGAGAGCCCCGAGGCCGCCGGAGAAACCGCTGCCACCGCGACGGACACGCCGGACTCCGGCTGTCTCTTA
>NZ_JAAAXQ010000033.1 GCF_009916105.1 Streptomyces sp. GC420
GAGGAGCGCATGACCGACCAGTCCGTGACCCGTATCCAGGTCGGCGCCACGCCCGGCACGGACCCGTACGAGGTACTGGTCGGACGGCAGCTGCTGGGTGAACTCCCGGGACTGATCGGGGACCGCGCCAGGCGGGTGGCGGTGATCCATCCGGAGGCACTCGCCGAGACCGGTGAGGCGCTGCGCGCCGACCTCGCGGAGCAGGGCTACGAGGCCGTCGCCATCCAGGTGCCCAACGCAGAGGAGGCCAAGACGGCCGAGGTGGCGGCGTACTGCTGGAAGGCCCTCGGCCAGACCGGCTTCACCCGCACCGACGTGGTCGTCGGCGTCGGCGGCGGGGCCACCACCGACCTCGCCGGGTTCGTGGCCGCGACCTGGCTGCGCGGCGTGCGCTGGATCTCCGTACCGACGACCGTGCTCGGCATGGTCGACGCGGCCGTCGGCGGCAAGACGGGGATCAACACGGCGGAGGGCAAGAACCTCGTCGGTGCCTTCCACCCGCCCGCCGGGGTGCTCTGCGACCTCGCGGCCCTCGACTCCCTTCCCGTCAACGACTACGTGAGCGGCCTGGCGGAGGTCATCAAGGCGGGCTTCATCGCCGACCCGGTCATCCTCGACCTGGTCGAGGCCGACCCGCAGGGCGCCCGCACCCCCACGGGCCGGCACACCGCCGAACTCATCGAGCGCTCCATCCGCGTCAAGGCCGACGTCGTCTCCTCCGACCTCAGGGAGTCCGGCCTGCGCGAGATCCTCAACTACGGGCACACCCTCGCGCACGCCATCGAGAAGAACGAGCGCTACAAGTGGCGGCACGGCGCCGCCGTCTCCGTCGGCATGGTCTTCGCAGCCGAACTCGGCCGGCTGGCCGGGCGGCTCGACGACGCGACGGCCGACCGGCACCGCACCGTGCTCGAGTCCGTCGGTCTGCCGCTGACGTACCGCGGCGACCAGTGGCCCAAGCTGCTGGAGACGATGAAGGTCGACAAGAAGTCCCGTGGCGACCTGCTGCGCTTCGTCGTCCTGGACGGGCTGGCGAAGCCGACCGTGCTGGAGGGCCCGGACCCGGCGATCCTGCTCGCCGCGTACGGGGAGGTCTCCGCGTGACCCGCAGGGTGTTCGTCCTGAACGGGCCCAACCTGGGCCGGCTCGGCTCCCGGGAGCCCGACGTCTACGGCTCGACCTCCTACGCCGGTCTTGTCGAGACCTGCCGGACCCTCGGCAAGGAACTCGGCTTCGACGTCGACGTGCGGGAGACCAACGACGAGGGCGAGATGATCCGCTGGCTGCACGAGGCCGCGGACGAGTCCATTCCGGTCGTTCTCAACCCGGGTGCGTTCACCCACTATTCGTACGGAATGCGCGACGCGGCCGCCCAGCGCACGGCGCCGCTCATCGAGGTGCACATCTCCAACCCGTACGCCCGGGAGGAGTTCCGTCACACCTCGGTCGTCGCGGCCGTCGCGAGCGGTACCGTGGCGGGCTTCGGGGTCGGCTCCTACCGGCTGGCGCTGCGGGCCCTGGCGGACGAACTCACTGGCTGAGGCGCTGTCCGGGCACTTACGGTGGCCCCCCGCCGTTCACACTGTGCGCGCGGGGGGAGGTACCGTTCCCCGGGAGCGGCCAACCGCCGCGCGCACACCCATAGTTCACAGCCCACCAGAAAGCCGGAGCACGGCACCGCACGAGACGGAGTGGCACCGGATGCAGCACGCAGTGGGGGCTCCGCTGCCGCCGCCCCACGAGCCCGGCCGCGGACCCGCGGACGGCTGGGCGCCGGTGGCCCAGCACCCCGGCTCCCCGGGGCACCACCCGGGGCATCACCCGCCTCCCCAGGGCCCGCCGCCCGGCGTCCCGCAGGGTCCGCCGCCGCCCGCGGGACCTCCGGCGCAGGCCCCCGGCGGCTGGAACGGCGCCCCGCCGCAGCAGGCACCGCCCACCCGGGACGCCACCGGGCACGTCACCCTGCCGCCCGGCGGCCCCGTCCCGCTGCCGCATCCCGCGCAGGCACCGGCCCACAGCGGCACCGGCAACGCCACGCTCGCCGTGCTGCTCATCGGCCCGGCGGGCGCAGGCAAGACCAGCGTCGCCCGCTACTGGGCCGAGCACCGCAGCGTGCCGACGGCCAGCATCAGCCTCGACGACGTGCGGGAATGGGTGCGCTCCGGATTCGCCGATCCGCAGTCCGGATGGAACGACCACTCCGAGGCGCAGTATCGTCTCGCCCGTCGTACCTGCGGCTTCGCCGCCCGCAACTTCCTGGCCAACGGCATCTCCTGCATCCTCGACGACGCCGTCTTCCCGGACCGGCCGGTGGTCGGCCTCGGCGGCTGGAAACGGCATGTCGGGCCCGGGCTGCTGCCCGTCGTGCTGCTGCCGGGACTGGAGATCGTCCTGGAGCGCAACGCGGAGCGCAGCGGCAACCGGCGGCTCGGTGACGAGGAGGTCGCCCGCATCCACGGCCGGATGGCCGGGTGGTACGGCTCGGGGCTGCCGATCATCGACAACTCCTCGCTCGACGTGCCGTCGACGGCGCGGATGCTGGACGAGGTCCTGGCCCGGAGCATCGCCAGCCCGCCGGCCTGGTGACGCCCGCGCCGCCCACCGCCCCGGCCGTGCCCCGCGGGGACCCTCCGGGGGTGCGGGCGGCCGGCGCGCGAGGCCCGCGAGCGCGACCGAGGGGGCGGGGCCCCGCTCGGCCGCGCTCGACAGGCCGGATCCCGCGAAGGCTCTTAGGCTCGGGCCATGTCAGAGGTGTACGCGACGCGACGCACACGGCTGCGGGACCGGTGCCTGTCCACCGGGAGCACGGCCGCCCTGGTGTCCCGCCCGGCGAATGTCCGCTATCTCACGGGGGCCGCCCCCGCGGGCGCGGCTCTGCTGGTCGGCCCCGAGGAGGACACGCTGCTGTGCGCGAGTCCGCCCTCCGGTGAACCCGCGGAGGGCCGGCCCGACGAACTGCTGCGGCTGATGGTGCTGCCGGCGCCGGACGGCGACCCCGCCGTGGCCGCCGCCGATCTCGCCGCGGCCTCGGGCGTCGATTCCCTCGCCGTGGAGGAGCACCACCTCACCGTCGCCCGGCACCGGGCGCTCGCCTCCGTGGCGCCGGGCACCGCGCTCGCCGACCTGGGCACCGCGGTCGAGCAGCTCCGCCTCGTCAAGGACGAGGAGGAGATCGCCTGCCTGCGCATCGCCGCAGAGATCGCCGACCAGGCACTGGGCGAGCTGCTGGAGTCGATCCTCGTGGGCCGTACGGAACGTCACCTGGCGCTGGAGCTGGAGCGCAGGCTGGTGGACCACGGTGCCGACGGCCCGGCTTTCCCCACGTCCGTCGCCACCGGGCCGAACGCCGGGCGGATCGGTCACGGCCCCAGCGACCGCCGGGTCGAGGAAGGCGATCTCCTCTCCGTGTGCATGGGAGCGAACTACCGCGGCTACCGCTGCGAGATCGGCCGCACCTTCGTCATCGGCACCACCCCCGCCGACTGGCAGATCGAGCTGTACGATCTCGTCTTCGCCGCTCAGCGGGCCGCCAGGGAGTCCCTGGCCCCGGGCACGGAGTGCCGCCACGTGGACCTCGCCGCCCGGCAGCTGCTGGCCGCAGCGGGGCACGAGGAGGGTCTGGCGCCTGTCACGGGACACGGGGTGGGGCTCGAAATCGACGAGGACCCGCAGCTGTCCCCTTCGGCCATGGGTAAACTGGACGCTTGCGTGCCGGTCACCGTCGAACCGGGGGTCCACCTCCCGGGCCGGGGCGGGGTCCGGATCGCTGACACGCTCGTCGTGCGCCCCGAGGCGGACGGCGGACCGGAGCTACTCACCATCACGACCAAGGAGCTGCTCGCGCTGTAGCGGTATCGGCCGCGGCGCGCGGGGCCCTGGGTCGTCCACCAGCGTCACTCCAGGAGAATCCGCAACCGTGGCCACCACGAACGACCTCAAGAACGGCATGGTGCTCAAGCTCGACGCGGGCCAGCTGTGGTCCGTCGTCGAGTTCCAGCACGTCAAGCCCGGCAAGGGCCCGGCCTTCGTGCGCACCAAGCTCAAGAACGTGCTGTCCGGCAAGGTCGTCGACAAGACCTTCAACGCCGGTGTGAAGGTCGAGACGGCCAACGTCGACAAGCGCGGCATGCAGTACTCGTACAAGGACGGCGAGTCCTTCGTGTTCATGGACATGGACACCTACGACCAGGTCTTCGTCTCCCCCGAGGTCGTCGGCGACAACGCCGACTACCTGCTCGAGGGCTTCGAGGCCGTCGTCGCGATGTACGAGGGCAACCCGCTCTACATCGAGCTCCCCGCCGCGGTCGAGCTCGTCGTCGAGTACACCGAGCCGGGTGTGCAGGGCGACCGCTCCACCGGCGGCACCAAGCCTGCCAAGCTGGAGACCGGCGCCACCATCGGTGTGCCGCTGTTCATCACCACCGGTGAGAAGATCAAGGTCGACACCCGCTCCGGCGAGTACCTCGGTCGGGTGAACAGCTAACCGTGGCTGCCCGCAACAAGGCACGCAAGCGCGCCTTTCAGATCCTCTTCGAGGCCGACCAGCGCGGCGTGGACGTGCAGACGGTCCTCGCGGACTGGATCCGGCACTCGCGGAACGACACCCGGCAGCCGCCGGTCGGTGAGTACACGATGCAGCTGGTCGAGGGGTACGCGAAGTACGCGGACCGCATCGACGAGCTGATCTCCACCTACGCGGTGGACTGGACGCTGGACCGGATGCCGGTCGTCGACCGGAACATCCTGCGGCTGGGGGCGTACGAACTGCTGTGGGAGGACGAGACGCCCGACGCCGTCGCCATGGACGAGGCCGTGCAGCTCGCCAAGGAGTTCTCCACCGACGAGTCGCCGTCCTTCGTCAACGGCATGCTCGGCAGGTTCAAGAACCTGAAGCCCTCGCTGCGCAGGGACGAGCAGTAGCGAGCGGCGCACCGTCGCCCGTGGAGCCGCACCGGGGTCCCGCCCGGACCGGGCGACGGGGAGCGAATACGGCGACGAGTACGGCGAAGGGCCCGGAACGCATCAGCGTTCCGGGCCCTTCGCCGTTGTCCGCGCTGCTCACAGCCGTCAACGCGCGTTGACTTTGGAGGCACGTTTCTGCTGTGGTGCCGCAGCGCTCAGCCGGCGTCCTCGTGCTGGACGGCGCGACGCGCGTCGGCGTCCAGCACGCCCCAGCTGATCAGCTGCTCGGTCAGGACCGAGGGCGACTGGTCGTAGATGACGGCGAGAGTGCGCAGATCGTCCTGGCGGATCGAGAGCACCTTGCCGTTGTAGTCACCGCGCTGCGACTGGATCGTCGCGGCGTAGCGCTGCAGCGGGCCCGCCTTCTCGGCCGGCACATGGGCCAGGCGCTCCAGGTCGAGGACGAGCTTCGGCGGGGGCTCGGCCGCGCCGCCGGGAGTCGTGCCGGGCAGCAACTCCTGCACCGGGACCCCGTAGAAGTCCGCCAGCTCGGCGAGGCGCTGCACGGTCACGGCGCGGTCGCCGCGCTCGTACGACCCCACCACGACCGCCTTCCAGCGCCCCTGGGACTTCTCCTCCACGCCGTGGAGTGAAAGGCCCTGCTGCGTGCGGATCGCGCGGAGCTTGGCCCCGAGCTGTTTGGCGTATTCGCTGGACATATGGCTCCCCGGACGCTTATCAACAGGCGGCTGCGCCGCGTGGCTGGTAACTCACTGTGAGGTTACGCAGCGTGACTTGGGTGCGTCAAGCCGAATGGTCCTGCCCGGCACTCCCGGGGACGCCGCTCCGGCCCCCGCGGCAGCCCCTGATACGGTAAGGAGCGTAAGTCAAGACGTCCTTTAAGGTCCGTCCCGTGAGGCGGAGAAGGAGGTCCGTTTCGTATGGACGCCAACACCGGGCCGCAAGGTCCCGATCCGGTCCGCCCCGTTCTCGAGGGCCCCGACATCGCGCGGGTACTGACCCGCATCGCGCACGAGATCGTCGAACGCGCCAAGGGCGCCGACGACGTCGTACTCCTCGGCATCCCGACCCGCGGCGTGCACCTCGCCCAGCGGCTCGCCGCCAAACTCGAGGAGATCACCGGCCGCGGCATTCCGGTCGGCTCCCTCGACATCACCATGTACCGCGACGACCTCAGGCTCCGCCCCGCGCGCGCCCTGGGCCCCACGGACATCCCCGCCGACGGCGTCGACGGACGGCTGGTCGTCCTCGTCGACGACGTCCTGTTCTCCGGCCGCACCATCCGGGCCGCCCTGGACGCGCTCGGCGACATCGGCCGGCCGCGCGCCGTGCAGCTCGCGGTCCTCGTGGACCGCGGCCACCGTGAACTCCCGATCCGCGCCGACTACGTCGGCAAGAACCTCCCGACGTCGCTGCGGGAGACGGTCAAGGTCCAGCTCGCCGAGGAGGACGGCCGGGACGCCGTGCTCCTCGGTGTCCACGGGACCGCCCCGGCCCGCGAGCGGTAGCTCCCCCCGTAACGAACCCAGCGGTCCGTACGGGGTGCGCCCGCGCGCCCGCATGCCTTGAACCACCACACACCGGAGCAGACCCAGATGCCGCTCTTCCCCGGGGGCAATCCCCGGACTCCCGGTCACCTGATCTCGGCCGCCGACCTCACCCGCGACGACGCCGTTCTCATCCTCGACACCGCCGAGGAGATGGCCCGCCTCGCCGACAGGCCCATCAAGAAGCTGCCCGCCCTGCGCGGCCGTACGATCGTCAACCTCTTCTTCGAGGACTCCACCCGCACCAGGATCTCGTTCGAGGCCGCAGAGAAGCGGCTCTCCGCCGACGTCATCAACTTCGCCGCCAAGGGATCCTCCGTGTCCAAGGGCGAGTCCCTCAAGGACACCGCCCAGACGCTGGAGGCGATGGGCGTGGACGCCGTCGTCATCCGGCACGGAGCCTCCGGCGCCCCCTACCGGCTGGCGACCTCCGGATGGATCGACGCCGCCGTCGTCAACGCCGGCGACGGCACCCACCAGCACCCCACGCAGGCCCTGCTCGACGCCTTCACCATGCGCCGCAGGCTCGTCGGCCGCGACGCCGGCCTCGGCCAGGACCTCGCCGGCCGGCGCATCACCATCGTCGGCGACGTGCTGCACAGCCGGGTCGCCCGCTCCAACGTCGACCTGCTGAACACCCTCGGCGCCCAGGTCACGCTGGTCGCGCCGCCCACCCTGCTGCCCGTCGGCGTCGAGGCCTGGCCCTGCGAGGTGAGCTACGACCTCGACTCCGTGCTGCCCAAGTCCGACGCCGTGATGATGCTGCGCGTGCAGCGCGAACGCATGAACGCCGCGTTCTTCCCCACCGAGCGGGAGTACTCGCGCCGCTACGGGCTCGACGGCCTGCGCATGGCGCGGATGCCCGGGCACGCCATCGTGATGCACCCCGGCCCCATGGTCCGCGGCATGGAGATCACCGCCGAGGTCGCCGACTCCGAGCGCTGCACCGTCGTGGAGCAGGTCGCCAACGGCGTCTCCATCCGCATGGCCGTCCTGTACCTGCTGCTGGGCGGCTCCGACTCCGCCGCCAACGCCCGTACCGAGGAGAAGTAAGAACATGAGCAAGACCCTGATCCGCGGCGCGAGGGTGCTGGGCGGCGAGCAGCAGGACGTACTCGTCGACGGCGGGACCGTCGCCGAGGTCGGCACCGGCCTCGACGCCGGCGGCGCGACGGTCGTCGATGCCGCGGGCCTGATCCTGCTGCCCGGCCTGGTCGACCTGCACACCCATCTGCGCGAGCCCGGCCGGGAGGACTCCGAGACCGTCCTGACCGGCACCCGCGCCGCAGCCGTCGGCGGCTTCACCGCCGTGCACGCCATGGCCAACACCTTCCCCGTCGCCGACACCGCCGGCGTCGTCGAGCAGGTCTGGCGGCTCGGCCGCGAGCACGGCTACTGCGACGTCCAGCCGGTCGGCGCCGTCACCGTCGGCCTGGAGGGCAGGCAGCTCGCCGAACTGGGCGCCATGCACGACTCGGCCGCCGGCGTGAAGGTCTTCTCCGACGACGGCAAGTGCGTCCACGACGCCGTGATCATGCGCCGCGCCCTGGAGTACGTGAAGGCCTTCGACGGCGTGGTCGCCCAGCACGCCCAGGAACCCCGTCTCACCGAGGGCGCCCAGATGAACGAGGGCGTCGTCTCCGCCGAACTCGGCCTCGGCGGCTGGCCCGCCGTCGCCGAGGAGTCGATCATCGCCCGCGACGTGCTGCTCGCCGCGCACGTCGGCTCCCGCGTGCACATCTGCCACCTGTCCACCGCGGGCTCCGTGGAGATCGTCCGCTGGGCCAAGTCCAAGGGCTGGAACGTCACCGCCGAGGTCACCCCGCACCACCTCCTCCTCACCGACGAGCTGGTCCGCACCTACGACCCCGTCTACAAGGTCAACCCGCCGCTGCGCACCGAGGCGGACGTGATGGCGCTGCGCGAGGCACTCGCCGACGGCACCATCGACTGCGTCGCCACCGACCACGCCCCGCACCCGCACGAGGACAAGGACTGCGAGTGGGCCGCCGCCGCCATGGGCATGGTCGGTCTGGAGACCGCGCTGTCCGTCGTGCAGCAGACCATGGTCGAGACCGGTCTGCTGGACTGGGCGGGCGTCGCCGACCGCATGTCCTTCCGCCCCGCGCAGATCGGCCGCCTGGAGGGCCACGGCCGGCCCGTCTCGGCTGGTGAGCCCGCCAACCTCACCCTGGTCGATCCGTCATACCGTGGAGTGGTGGACCCCGCGGACTTCGCCTCCCGCAGCCGCAACAGCCCCTACAGGGGCCGTGAGCTGCCGGGACGCGTCACCCACACCTTCCTGCGGGGCCGGGCGACGGTCGTGGACGGGAAGCTGGCGTGACACCTGCACTGATGAATCCGGCCTGGACGGCCGCGCAGCAGCAGTCGGCGGAGGTGACGGACTGGGCCGCCCGCATCGCCTGGCTGGCCGGGCTGCTGCTCTTCGTCGCCCTCCTGTACTGGCTCATGCGGCAGGGCTGGAAGTGGCGCGGCGCCCTCCAGTCCGACCTGCCCGCCCTGCACCGGGCGCCCGGCGCCCTCGGCGAGCCGAAGCTCACCATGACCGGCCGCTACCACGGCTCCACCACCGCCGGACAGTGGCTCGACCGCATCGTCGCCCACGGCCTCGGCACCCGCAGCCGGGTCGAGCTGACCCTGACCGACGAGGGCCTGAACGTCGTACGGCCCGGTGCCGCCGACTTCTTCGTACCGGCCACCGCGCTGCGCGGCGCCAGGCTCGACAAGGGCATCGCGGGCAAGGTCCTCGCCGAGGGCGGACTGCTGGTCGTCACCTGGGAGCACGGCGACCGCCTGATCGACTCCGGCTTCCGCTCCGACCGCGCCGCCGAGCACATCGCGTGGGCCGAAGCCATCACCACCCTGCACAACACGACGGAAGGCGCACGATGACGACCTCCACCAGGGGCACCGGGAAGGTGCCCGCAGTACTCGTCCTGGAGGACGGCCGCACCTTCCGGGGCCGCGCGTACGGAGCCGTGGGGGAGACCTTCGGCGAGGCCGTGTTCTCCACCGGCATGACCGGCTACCAGGAGACCCTCACCGACCCCTCGTACCACCGCCAGGTCGTCGTCATGACCGCCCCGCACGTCGGCAACACCGGCGTCAACGACGAGGACCCCGAGTCCAGGAGGATCTGGGTCGCCGGCTACGTCGTCCGCGACCCCGCCCGGGTCCCCTCGAACTGGCGCTCGCGGCGCTCGCTGGACGAGGAACTGGCCGCCCAGGGCGTCGTCGGCATCTCCGGCATCGACACCCGCGCCCTGACCCGCCACCTGCGCGAGCGCGGCGCGATGCGCGTCGGCATCTTCTCCGGCGACGCCGTCGGGGGCGAGGAGGAACTGCTCGCCAAGGTCCTCCGCGCCCCGCAGATGAAGGGCGCGGACCTGGCCGCGGAGGTGGCCACCACCGAGCCGTACGTCGTCCCCGCCATCGGCCCCGACGGCGCGGCCGTCCCGGTCGGCACGGCGAAGTACACCGTCGCCGCCGTGGACCTCGGCATCAAGGGCATGACCCCGCACCGCATGGCCGAACGCGGCATCGAGGTGCACGTCCTGCCCGCCACCGCCACGCTGGACGAGGTGTACGCCGTCGCACCCGACGGGGTGTTCTTCTCCAACGGCCCCGGCGACCCCGCCACCGCCGACGGGCCCGTCTCCGTCATGCGCGGCGTGCTGGAGCGCGGCACCCCGCTGTTCGGTATCTGCTTCGGCAACCAGATCCTCGGCCGGGCGCTCGGCTTCGGCACATACAAGCTGAAGTACGGCCACCGTGGCATCAACCAGCCCGTGCAGGACCGCACGACCGGCAAGGTCGAGGTCACCGCGCACAACCACGGCTTCGCCGTGGACGCCCCGCTCGACGCGGTCTCCGAGACCCCGTTCGGGCGTGTCGAGGTCTCCCACGTCTGCCTGAACGACAACGTGGTGGAAGGCCTCCAGTGCCTCGACAAGCCGGCGTTCAGCGTCCAGTACCACCCCGAAGCGGCAGCGGGACCCCATGACGCCGCCTACCTGTTCGACCGCTTCGTTTCCCTGATGGAGGGCCAGCGTGCCTAAGCGCACCGATATCCAGTCCGTCCTGGTCATCGGCTCCGGCCCGATCGTCATCGGTCAGGCCGCCGAGTTCGACTACTCCGGCACCCAGGCCTGCCGGGTCCTCAAGGCCGAGGGCCTGCGCGTCATCCTGGTGAACTCCAACCCCGCCACGATCATGACCGACCCGGAGATCGCCGACGCCACGTACGTCGAGCCGATCACCCCCGAGTTCGTCGAGAAGATCATCGCCAAGGAGCGCCCCGACGCGCTGCTGCCCACCCTGGGCGGCCAGACCGCGCTCAACACCGCCATCTCGCTGCACGAGAACGGCACCCTCGACAAGTACGGCGTCGAGCTGATCGGCGCCAACGTCGAGGCCATCCACAAGGGCGAGGACCGCGACCAGTTCAAGCTCGTGGTCGACGCGGTCCGGGCCAGGACCGGGCACGGCGAGTCCGCCAGGTCCGTGATCTGCCACTCCATGGACGACGTCCTCAAGGGCGTCGAGACCCTCGGCGGCTACCCCGTCGTCGTGAGGCCCTCCTTCACCATGGGCGGCGCCGGCTCCGGCTTCGCGCACGACGAGGACGAACTGCGCCGCATCGCCGGCCAGGGCCTCACCCTCTCCCCGACCACCGAGGTGCTCCTGGAGGAGTCCATCCTCGGCTGGAAGGAGTACGAGCTGGAGCTGATGCGCGACAGGAACGACAACGTCGTGGTCGTCTGCTCCATCGAGAACTTCGACCCGATGGGTGTGCACACCGGCGACTCGATCACCGTCGCCCCCGCGATGACGCTCACCGACCGCGAGTACCAGATCCTGCGGGACATCGGCATCGCCGTCATCCGTGAGGTCGGCGTGGACACCGGCGGCTGCAACATCCAGTTCGCCGTCAACCCGGAGGACGGCCGGGTCATCGTCATCGAGATGAACCCGCGCGTCTCCCGGTCCTCCGCGCTCGCCTCCAAGGCCACCGGCTTCCCCATCGCCAAGATCGCGGCCCGGCTCGCCGTCGGCTACACGCTCGACGAGATCCCCAACGACATCACCGAGCAGACCCCGGCCTCCTTCGAGCCGACCCTCGACTACGTGGTCGTCAAGGCACCCCGCTTCGCCTTCGAGAAGTTCCCCTCCGCCGACTCCACCCTCACCACCACCATGAAGTCGGTCGGTGAGGCCATGGCCATCGGCCGGAACTTCACCGAGGCCCTGCAGAAGGCGCTGCGCTCCCTGGAGAAGAAGGGCAGCCAGTTCGCCTTCACGGGCGACCCGGGCGACAAGGAAGCGCTGCTGCTCGCGGCCGAGCGCCCCACCGACGGCCGCATCAACACCGTCATGCAGGCCGTCCGGGCCGGCGCCACCCGGGAGGAGGTCTTCGATGCGACGAAGATCGACCCCTGGTTCGTGGACCAGCTCTTCCTGATCAAGGAGATCGCGGACGAGCTGGCCGCCGCCGAGAGGCTCTACCCCGAACTCCTCGCCGAGGCGAAGCGGCACGGCTTCTCCGACGCCCAGATCGCCGGGATCCGGGGTCTGCGCGAGGAGGTCGTCCGCGAGGTCCGGCACGCGCTCGGCATCCGCCCGGTCTACAAGACGGTCGACACCTGCGCGGCCGAGTTCGCCGCGAGGACCCCGTACTTCTACTCCTCCTACGACGAGGAGAGCGAGGTCGCGCCCCGCGAGAAGCCCGCCGTGATCATCCTCGGCTCCGGCCCCAACCGCATCGGCCAGGGCATCGAGTTCGACTACTCCTGCGTCCACGCCTCCTTCGCGCTGAGCGACGCCGGCTTCGAGACCGTGATGGTCAACTGCAACCCGGAGACCGTCTCCACCGACTACGACACCTCCGACCGGCTGTACTTCGAGCCGCTGACGCTGGAGGACGTGCTCGAGATCGTCCACGCCGAGACGCAGGCGGGCCCGGTCGCCGGCGTCATCGTCCAGCTGGGCGGCCAGACCCCGCTCGGCCTCGCCCAGGCGCTCAAGGACAACGGCGTGCCCGTCGTCGGCACCCCGCCGGAGGCCATCCACGCCGCCGAGGACCGCGGCGCCTTCGGCCGCGTGCTGAAGGACGCCGGTCTGCCGGCGCCCAAGCACGGCACCGCCACCACCTTCTCCGAGGCCAAGGCCATCGCCGACGAGATCGGCTACCCCGTCCTCGTCCGGCCGTCCTACGTGCTCGGCGGCCGCGGCATGGAGATCGTGTACGACGAAGCCCGGCTCTCCTCGTACATCGAGGAGTCCACCGAGATCTCGCCGACCCGCCCCGTGCTGGTCGACCGCTTCCTCGACGACGCCATAGAGATCGACGTCGACGCGCTCTACGACGGCCGGGAGCTGTACCTCGGCGGTGTCATGGAGCACATCGAGGAGGCCGGCATCCACTCCGGCGACTCGGCGTGCGCGCTGCCCCCGATCACCCTGGGCGGCTTCGACATCAAGCGCCTGCGCGCCTCCACGGAGGCCATCGCCGAGGGCGTCGGCGTACGCGGCCTGATCAACATCCAGTTCGCGATGGCCGGGGACATCCTCTACGTCCTCGAGGCGAACCCGCGTGCCTCCCGCACCGTCCCCTTCACCTCGAAGGCGACCGCGGTGCCGCTGGCTAAGGCGGCCGCCAGGATCTCGCTCGGCGCCACCATCGCCGAACTGCGCGCCGAGGGCCTGCTGCCGGCGTCCGGCGACGGCGGCGAGCTGCCGCTCGACGCTCCGATCTCCGTGAAGGAGGCGGTGATGCCCTGGTCCCGCTTCCGGGACACCTCGGGGCGCGGCGTCGACACAGTCCTCGGCCCGGAGATGCGCTCCACCGGCGAGGTCATGGGCATCGACTCGGTCTTCGGCACGGCGTACGCCAAGTCGCAGGCAGGCGCGTACGGCCCGCTGCCCACCAAGGGCCGCGCGTTCATCTCCGTCGCCAACCGCGACAAGCGCTCGATGATCTTTCCGGCCCGTGAGCTGGTCGCGCACGGCTTCGAGCTGCTCGCCACCTCCGGCACGGCCGAGGTCCTCAGGCGCAACGGCATCGGCGCCACCGTCGTGCGCAAGCACAGCGAGGGCCCGGGACCGAACGGCGAGAGGACCATCGTCCAGCTCATCCACGACGGCGACGTCGACCTGATCGTCAACACGCCCTACGGGACGGGCGGCCGCCTCGACGGCTACGACATCCGTACGGCCGCCGTGGCCCGGTCCGTGCCGTGCCTGACGACCGTGCAGGCGCTGGCCGCCGCCGTGCAGGGCATCGACGCCCTCAACCACGGCGACGTGGGCGTCCGCTCGCTCCAGGAACACGCGGAGCGTCTGACCGCGGCCCGGGCGGAGTAGGGCCACCGAGGGGGACACCGAACGGTGTCCCCCTTGCCGGAGGCCCGGTTCCCCGGGGCCCTGAAGCCTCTGCCGACAGCCGACAGCCGACAGCCGACAGCCGACAGCCGACAGCCGACAGCCGACAGCCGACAGCCGACAGCCGACAGCCGACAGCCGACAGCCGACAGCCGACAGCCGACAGCCGGCGTGCCGGTCGGCCACGCCGCGGCAGCCGCAGGCCGGCGCGGCCCCGCCCCCTCGGCGCGACTCCCCGTCGGCAGGGGCGCGCCCCTCCGCTCACGGCCCTCTCCGCGAGCCTGAGCCCGCCGTCCTTCCACCGCGTCTGGATCGGAACATGTACAAACTCTTCTTCGAGCTCGTCTTCAAACGGCTGGACGCCGAGCGGGCCCACCACCTCGCCTTCGGCTGGATCCGGCTCGCCGCGCGGATCCCGGTGCTGCGCACCTTCGTCGCGGCCGTCCTCGCCCCCCGCCGCGAGGAACTGCGCACCGAGGCCCTCGGCCTGCGCATGCACGGGCCGTTCGGTCTCGCGGCGGGCTTCGACAAGAACGCCGCCGCCGTCGACGGCATGTCGATGCTCGGCTTCGACCACGTGGAGATCGGCACGGTCACCGCCGAGGGCCAGCCGGGCAACCCGAGGCAGCGGCTGTTCCGGCTCGTGCCTGACCGGGCGCTGATCAACCGGATGGGGTTCAACAACGACGGGTCGGCCGCCGTCGCCGGGCGCCTGGCCGCTCGCAACCCCGTCTTCAGGACCGTCGTCGGCGTCAACATCGGCAAGACGAAGGTGGTCCCCGAGTCCGCCGCGACGGCGGACTACGTGACCTCCGCCGAGCGCCTCGCCCCGTACGCGGACTACCTGGTCGTCAACGTCTCGTCGCCCAACACTCCCGGGCTGCGCGACCTCCAGGCCGTCGGCCCGCTGCGGCCGCTGCTCAGTGCCGTCCGGGCGGCCGCGGACCGCGCGGTCACCGGCCGCCGCGTCCCGCTGCTCGTCAAGATCGCGCCCGACCTGGCCGACGAGGACGTGGACGCCGTGGCCGACCTGGCCGTCGAGCTCGGCCTGGACGGCATCATCGCCACCAACACCACCATCGCCCGTGAGGGCCTCGGCCTGCGCTCGGCCCCGGCCCTGGTCGCGGAGACCGGCGGCCTGTCCGGGGCGCCGCTGAGGGCGAGGTCCCTGGAGGTGCTGCGGCGGCTGTACGCCCGCGTCGGCGACCGGATCACCCTCGTCGGGGTCGGCGGCATCGAGACCGCCGACGACGCCTGGGAGCGCATCCTCGCCGGCGCCACCCTCGTCCAGGGCTACAGCGCCCTCATCTACCAGGGGCCCTTCTGGTGCCGCCGCATCCACAAGGGGCTCGCCGAGCGCCTCGCGGCCTCCCCCTATGCCACCCTCGCCGAGGCCGTCGGCGCCGACCACCGAAAGGCGGACGCATGACCTCCCGAACGAGCAGCACCCCGGCAAGCGCCCCGGCAGGCATCCAGGAGCACTTCGGCGCACGCCTGCGCCGCGCCATGGACACCCGCGGGCCGCTGTGCGTCGGCATCGACCCGCACGCCTCCCTGCTGACCGCCTGGGGCCTGAACGACGACGTCGCGGGCCTGGAGCGCTTCACCCGCACCGTCGTGGAGGCGCTGGCCGACCGGGTCGCCGTCCTCAAGCCCCAGTCGGCCTTCTTCGAGCGGTTCGGCTCCCGCGGCATCGCCGTGCTGGAGAAGGCGGTCGAGGAGGCACGGACCGCCGGGGCGCTGGTGCTCATGGACGCCAAGCGCGGCGACATCGGCTCCACCATGGCCGCCTATGCCGCGACCTACCTGGACAAGGACTCCCCGCTCTTCTCCGACGCCGTCACCCTCTCCCCGTACCTCGGCTTCGGCTCGCTGCGGCCCGCGCTGGACGCCGCCGCTGCCTCCGGCTCCGGTGTCTTCGTGCTGGCGCTCACCTCCAACCCGGAGGGTGCCGAGGTGCAGCGCGCCACGGCCGCCGACGGGCGCTCGCTGGCCCAGGTGATGCTGGACCACATGGCCGCCGAGAACGCCGGTGCCACCCCGCTCGGCCCGGTCGGCGCGGTGGTCGGCGCCACCCTCGGCGACACGGGCGCGAACCTGGACATGGGCGGGCCGCTGCTGGCCCCGGGAATCGGGGCCCAGGGGGCCACGCCCGCCGATCTGCCGGGTGTCTTCGGCCCCGCCGTTGACAAAGTGGTGCCGAGTGTCAGCCGTGGTGTCCTGCGGCACGGTCCTGACATCGCCGCGCTCCGAGGAGCGGCTCAGCGCCTCGCCGACGAGGTCAGGGAGGCGGTCTTGACAAATTCCTGACCCAAATCTTGGGCGTATTGTCTGGAATGTACCGCTCGGCAGAGGCTGACCAGGACTTTTCCGGAGTTCTCGCTGACTGGAGCGCCCCCGACCGCTAGTCTCCGAGGCGAGTGGACGGGCGCGCGTTGCTCGTTGCTCCCCAGGTGTGGGGCGACTAGGTTCCTCACCGGTCCGTATCCGACAAGTTCGACATCCGAGGTGACGTAGGCGTGGCACTTCCGCCCCTTACCCCTGAACAGCGCGCAGCCGCGCTCGAAAAGGCCGCCGCGGCTCGCCGGGAGCGGGCCGAGGTCAAGAATCGACTCAAGCACTCCGGCGCCTCTCTGCACGAGGTCATCAAGCAGGGCCAGGAGAACGATGTCATCGGCAAGATGAAGGTCTCCGCCCTCCTCGAGTCGCTGCCGGGCGTGGGCAAGGTCCGCGCCAAGCAGATCATGGAGCGTCTGGGCATCTCCGAGAGCCGCCGCGTGCGGGGTCTCGGCTCGAACCAGATCGCCTCGCTTGAGCGTGAGTTCGGCAGCACCGGCTCCTGACGTTCCCGGGCACTCCCGGGAACCTGGATAATCGGTCCATGAGCGATCGTCCGCGGCTGACCGTGCTCTCCGGCCCCTCAGGGGTCGGCAAGAGCACGGTCGTCGCCCATATGCGCAAGGTCCATCCGGATGTCTGGCTCTCGGTCTCCGCGACCACCAGGAAGCCACGCCCCGGCGAACAGCACGGCGTCCAGTACTTCTTCGTCTCGGACGACGAGTTCGACAAGCTGGTCGCCAACGGTGAGCTCCTGGAGTGGGCCGAGTTCGCGGGCAACCGCTACGGCACGCCCCGCGCCGCCGTCATGGAGCGGCTGGAGGCGGGTGAGCCGGTGCTGCTGGAGATCGACCTCCAGGGCGCCCGGCTCGTCCGAGAGTCCATGCCCGAGGCGCAGCTGGTCTTCCTCGCGCCGCCCGGCTGGGACGAGCTGGTCCGCCGGCTCACCGGGCGCGGCACGGAGTCGCCCGAGGTCATCGAGCGCAGGCTCGGGGCGGCCAAGGTCGAACTCGCGGCGGAGCCGGAGTTCGACGTGACCCTGGTGAACACCTCCGTCGAGGACGTCGCGCGCGAGCTGCTAGCCTTGATGGAAGTTGTCTGAGCATTGTCTCAATCTTTGTCCACTTTTCGGAAGGTAGAGCGTGTCCTCTTCCATCACCGCGCCCGAGGGCATCATCAACCCGCCGATCGACGAGCTCCTCGAGGCCACTGACTCGAAGTACAGCCTCGTCATCTACGCGGCCAAGCGTGCCCGTCAGATCAACGCGTACTACTCGCAGCTCGGTGAGGGCCTGCTCGAGTACGTCGGTCCGCTGGTGGACACCCACGTCCACGAGAAGCCGCTTTCGATCGCCCTGCGCGAGATCAACGCGGGTCTGCTGACCTCCGAGGCCATCGAGGCCCCGGCACAGTAGGCGCACGGCACACAGCTCATTCACCACAGGCCCGGCGGCGCGTCCGCCGGGCCTGTGGTGTGTCATAGAGGGTGTACCGAGCCGGTGAACGGGGAGTCAGGGAGACGTGGTGGACAAGCCCAAGGTCGTTCTGGGAGTCAGCGGCGGCATCGCCGCCTACAAGGCGTGCGAGCTGCTGCGCCGGCTGACCGAGTCCGGCCACGACGTGCGGGTGGTGCCCACCGCCTCCGCGCTCCACTTCGTCGGCGCGGCCACCTGGTCCGCGCTCTCCGGCCACCCCGTCTCCACCGAGGTCTGGGACGACGTCCACGAGGTGCCGCACGTCAGGACCGGGCAGGAGGCCGACCTCGTCGTGGTCGCTCCGGCCACCGCCGACACCCTGGCCAGGGCCGCCCACGGCCTCGCGGACGACCTGCTCACCAACACGCTCCTCACCGCGCGATGTCCGGTCGTCTTCGCCCCCGCCATGCACACCGAGATGTGGGAGCACCCCGCCACCCGGGAGAACGTGTCCGTGCTGCGCCGCCGGGGCGCCGTCGTCATCGAGCCCGCGACCGGCCGGCTCACCGGCGCCGACACCGGCAAGGGACGCCTCCCCGAGCCCGGCGAGATCTTCGAGGTCTGCCGCCGGGTGCTGGAGCGCGGCGCGCCCGTGCCCGACCTCGCGGGCCGGCACGTCGTGATCAGCGCAGGCGGCACCCGCGAGCCCCTCGACCCCGTCCGCTTCCTCGGCAACCGCTCCTCGGGCAAGCAGGGGTACGCCTTCGCCCGCACCGCCGTCGCGCGCGGCGCCCGGGTGACTCTTGTCTCGGCCAACGCCGCCCTGCCCGACCCGGCGGGAGCCGACGTCGTCCACGTCGGCACCGCCCTGCAGATGCGCGAGGCCGTCGTCAAGGCCGCCGCGGACGCCGACGTCGTGGTCATGGCCGCCGCCGTCGCCGACTTCCGCCCCGCCGCCTACGCCGAGGGCAAGATCAAGAAGAAGGACGGCCGGGACCCCGAGCCCGTCGCGCTCGTCCGCAACCCGGACATCCTCGCCGAGATCTCCGCCGACCGCGCCGTGCCGGGGCAGCTGATCGTCGGCTTCGCCGCCGAGACGGACGACGTCCTCGCCAACGGCCGCGAGAAACTGCGGCGCAAGGGCTGTGACCTGCTCGTCGTCAACGAGGTGGGGGAGAGCAAGACCTTCGGCTCCGAGCAGAACGAAGCCGTGGTCCTCGCGGCCGACGGCGCCGAGACGCCCGTGCCGCACGGACCCAAGGAATCCCTCGCCGACACCGTCTGGGACCTGGTCGTCCCCCGCCTGCCCTGACCGGCCGGACGCCGGTCGGGGCACTTCCTGTACGACGGGTGAGTGAACCGGCGCGAAACGAACGGGAAACCCGCGCGCGGATGCCTGGCGGAGGCGGATCGTCGTAGCACACAATGCCGTGCCGCAGGTCACGGCATTCCACTAGACGACTCTCTCTGCCCGCAGACCCACCGCGACAGATAAACTACTTCCGGAACCACGCGGGGGCAGCCCCCTGCCGGTCCGTAAATGATCAGCCAGCAGCCGCTGCAACCCCAGGGAGCGATGTGTCCCGCCGCCTGTTCACCTCGGAATCCGTGACCGAGGGTCACCCCGACAAGATCGCTGACCAGATCAGCGACACCATTCTCGACGCGCTGCTGCGCGAGGACCCCACGTCCCGCGTCGCCGTCGAGACGCTGATCACCACCGGCCTGGTGCACGTGGCCGGCGAGGTGACCACGAAGGCCTACGCCGACATTCCGACGCTCGTCCGGGAAAAGATCCTCGAGATCGGCTACGACTCCTCGAAGAAGGGCTTCGACGGCGCCTCCTGCGGCGTGTCGGTGTCCATCGGTTCGCAGTCCCCCGACATCGCGCAGGGCGTCGACACGGCGTACGAGGCCCGGGTCGAGGGTGACGGCGACGAACTGGACCGCCAGGGCGCGGGCGACCAGGGCCTGATGTTCGGCTACGCCTGCGACGAGACGCCCGAGCTGATGCCGCTGCCGATCTACCTCGCTCACCGGCTCTCCCGCCGGCTGACCGACGTCCGCAAGAACGGGACCATCCCCTACCTGCGCCCCGACGGCAAGACGCAGGTCACCATCGAGTACGACGGTGACAAGGCCGTCCGCCTGGACACCGTCGTCGTCTCCTCGCAGCACGCCTCCGACATCGACCTGGAGTCGCTGCTCGCGCCCGACATCCGCGAGTTCGTCGTCGAGCACGTCCTGGCCCAGCTCATCGAGGACGGCATCAAGCTCGACACCGAGGGCTACCGCCTCCTGGTCAACCCCACCGGCCGCTTCGAGATCGGCGGCCCCATGGGCGACGCCGGACTGACCGGCCGCAAGATCATCATCGACACCTACGGCGGCATGGCCCGCCACGGCGGCGGCGCGTTCTCCGGCAAGGACCCGTCCAAGGTCGACCGGTCCGCCGCCTACGCGACGCGCTGGGTCGCCAAGAACATCGTCGCCGCGGGCCTCGCCGCCCGCTGCGAGGTCCAGGTCGCCTACGCCATCGGCAAGGCCGAGCCCGTCGGCCTCTTCGTCGAGACCTTCGGCACCCACACCGTCGACGTCGACAAGATCGAGCAGGCCATCGCCGAGGTCTTCGACCTCCGCCCGGCCGCGATCATCCGCGACCTGGAGCTCCTGCGCCCGATCTACTCCCAGACCGCGGCGTACGGCCACTTCGGACGCGAGCTCCCCGACTTCACCTGGGAGCGCACCGACCGCGTCGACGCGCTGCGCGCGGCGACGGGCCTGTAGGACACCGGCCCTCTTCGTCCCGGCCCGGGGCCCGGCACTCCACCGCACGCGGAGCGCCGGGCCCCGGTGCGTCGCCTGCCCCCGGAACGGGCGGAAGCGGCCGGGCGGGCCGGTGAACGGCAGGCCGGCGCCGGGCGGGGGGCCGGGCTCTTCCGGAGCGGAGAGCGCACGGGCCGCCACGGGCCAGGCCGGGACGTGGAAAGCCGGTGTCAGCGGGGTCTGGTAGGTATGGGGCTGTGAGCAGCGAGGACGGGCGGCCGGGGGAGCCGGAGCAGCTTGCGCTCATCCGGGAGACGGTGCGCAGGGCGAAGCCGCGGACCTGGCGCGGGGCCGCGGTGGCGGCCGAGCTGCCGGTGGCGCGGGTGGTGGTCAACAAGGGCGTCCTGCACCTCGACCGGTACTTCGACTACGCCGTGCCCGCCGAGATGGACGCCGACGCCCAGCCCGGAGTCCGGGTGCGGGTGCGGTTCGGGGCCGGGACGCACCGGGTGCGGCAGGGACGGCGCGAGGGCGGCGGCCTGATCGACGGGTTCATCGTCGAGCGGCGCGCGGACTCGGACTACCGCGGCCCGCTCGCCGCGCTGGCCCAGGTGCTGTCCCCCGAGCCGGTGCTGAGCCCCGAGCTGCTGGGGCTCGCCCGGGCCGTCGCCGACCGCTACGCCGGCAGCCTCGCCGACGTACTGCAGCTGGCGGTGCCGCCGAGGAACGCGCGCGCCGAGTCCAGGCCCTCGCCGGAGCCGTTGCCGCCTCCGGGGATGCCGGAAGCGGGCACCTGGGCGCGCTACGGCACGGGACCGGCGTTCCTGGAGGCGCTCGGCCGGGGCGCGCCTGCCAGAGCGGTGTGGACCGCGCTGCCGGGGCCCCACTGGCCCGCCGAACTCGCCCGGGCCGTCGCGGCGACGCTGGCCGCCGGGCGCGGGGCGCTCGTCGTCATGCCGGACGGCCGGTCCGTGGCACGGGTCGACGCCGCCCTCAAGGAGCTGATGGGCGAGGGGCACCACGGGGTGCTGACGGCCGAGGCGGGCCCGGAGACGAGATACCGCCAGTGGCTCGCGGTCCGGCGCGGCTCCGTCCGGGCCGTCGTCGGGACCCGCGCCGCGATGTTCGCGCCCGTGCGCGACCTCGGACTCGTGGTGATCTGGGACGATGGCGACTCCAGCCACAGCGAGCCGCACGCGCCCCAGCCGCACGCCAGGGAGGTGCTGCTGCTGCGGGCCGCCCACGACCACTGCGGTTTCCTGCTCGGCGGCACGAGCTGCACGGTCGAGGCGGCGCAGCTCGTCGACACGGGCTGGGCGCTGCCACTCGCCGCGGACCGCGAGCGGGTGCGCGCGGCGGCGCCCCTGGTGCGCACGGTCGGCGACGGCGACCTGGCCAGGGACGAGGCTGCCAGGGCCGCCCGTCTGCCGAGCCTCGCCTGGCAGACGGTGCGGGACGGTCTGCGTACCGGCCCGGTGCTGGTGCAGGTCCCACGCCGCGGCTACGCGCCCCGGCTGGCCTGTGAGCGCTGCCGCGCGCCCGCCCGGTGCACGCAGTGCTCGGGGCCGCTCGAGGCGCCGCGCGAACACGAACTGCGCTGCGGCTGGTGCGGCCGCGCGGAGACGGCCTGGCACTGCGCGGAGTGCGGCGGCGCGCGGCTGCGTGCCCAGATCGTGGGGGCGCGGCGCACCGCCGAGGAGTTGGGGCGGGCTTTTCCCGCGGTGCCGGTACGCACCTCGGGGCGTGAGCATGTACTCGACACCGTGCCCGACCTGCCCGCCCTGGTCGTGAGCACCCCGGGCGCCGAGCCGGTCCCCGAAGGACCGGGCTACGCGGCGGCGCTGCTGCTCGACGGCTGGGCGATGCTGGGGCGCCCGGACCTGCGGGCCGGGGAGGAGGCACTGCGGCGCTGGATCGGCGCCGCCTCGCTGGTGCGGGCGCAGGGCGAGGGCGGCACGGTGGTGGTCGTCGCCGAGCCGACACTGCGGCCGGTGCAGGCGCTGGTGCGCTGGGACCCGGTGGGGCACGCGGTGCGGGAGCTCGCGGACCGGTCCCAGCTGGGGTTCCCGCCGGTGTCCCGGATGGCCTCGGTGACCGGCGTACCCGAGGCGGTCACCGAGTTCCTGGTGGAGGCCCGGCTGCCCGCGGAGGCCGAGGTGCTGGGGCCGGTGCCGCTGGCGGGGCCGGCTCCGGGACGGCCGCGCATGCCGGGGGACGCGCCGCCGGGGGAGACCTGGGAGCGTGCGCTGATCCGGGTGCCGACGGGGCGGGGCGCGGCGCTGGCCCAGTCCCTGAAGGCGGCCCAGGCGGCGCGGATGACGCGCGGGAACGGGACTCGGGTACGGATCAGGATCGACCCGCCCGACATCGGCTGACGGGTCGGCGGTCGTACGAGGGTGGCGAGTGGGCCGGGGACCGTGGCGGCCCGGTGTCTGGCCGCCGGCGCCCCGTGCGGCACCGAGAGTGGCCGGCGGCCGCGGCCGGCCGCGGGCCCGGTGCCGGCTTCCGTCGCGCGGGAGAGTCGTACGGGAAGGCCCGGGCCGTCTTCCGGTGGTGTGCCGCGCGGCGACGGGCCGCCGGGGCCGGGGCCCGGGTCGTTGCGCGGTCCTGCCGGAGGGTGTGCCGTTGGGTGTGCCGTCTTGGCACGGGCTGTGGGTGCCGGCCCGGGAACACGATGCGGGGGCCGGTGGTGTACCGCGTGGAGTCGGGCAGCCCGGGGTGCGGGCCCGGTGGTCGGCTGCCCAGGTCGTCGCCGGTGGCGGGAGTGCCCCCTGGCCGATGCGGCCCGGCCGCGCCTGCGGGTGCCGGACGGGCCCCGGAGGACGGGCCCGTCCGGCCGCGGCGGCACTGGAGTCAGCCGTTGCGCGGGCTGGGGAGTGCGCTCGGCCGGGCGTCGTCGCGGGACAGTTCCAGGGGAAGATCGCGCGGCAGGTCACGGGACAGCTCCCGGGACAGCTCCCGGGACGCGGAACCGCTCGACGTGGGCTGCTGCGGCATCGAGCGGGCGGCGGGCACGGTGGGCACGCCCGGCAGCGGGGAGCGCGGGCCGGGGGTCTCCGTGCGGACCGCGGCGCCCGCGGTCTCCCGTGCCGGCTCCGCCTCGACCGCGCCCGGCTGGGCGGCCGTGGCGCGCCGCGCCCCGTAACGGCGGTGCACCGCCTGCTTGGTGACCCCGAGCGCCGAGCCCACCGCGTCCCACGAGAACCCCAGCGAGCGGTCGAAGTCGACCGCGGCGGTCACCAGGGTCTCCACACTGTCCCTGAGTTCCTGCGCGAGACGGACGGTCGGGGCCGGCGCCCGCCCGTAGACGACGAAGCCCGTGGAAGGGCCGGAGCGGCGCGGGCGGTAGACATTGCCGAGCTGGGCGGTGAGGGTGCGCAGTGCGTCCACCTGCCGGCGGACCCGCTCGATGTCCCGCACCAGCAGGTGCAGGCTGGCCCGTGCCTGGGCGTCGTGCGTTGCGTGGTCGGCCATGAACAAGCCTCTCGAACCGGCGTTGAAATGGACCGGGCCGCTGTCGGCGGCCCGTTGTGGTCAACTCTTTCTTGACCAACGCGCCACCCGCCGTCAGGGTCACGGTGCCGGGGCGTGCCGACGGGCGCACAGGGCGCGCGCCGGTGCGTACGCCCCCTCGATCCACGGCCCATAGACTGGTGCGCTGCATGATCCCCGCACGTGCCCCTACCGCCTGAGAGGCAGTCAGTCACCCATGAAGCTCGTCTTCGCAGGCACCCCCGAGGTCGCCGTCCCCGCCCTGGACGCCCTGATCGCCTCCGGCCGGCACGAGGTCGCTGCCGTGGTCACGCGGCCCGACGCGCCCGCGGGACGCGGCCGCCGTCTGGTCGCGAGCCCGGTCGCGCAGCGCGCCGAGGAGGCCGGCATCGAGGTGCTGAAGCCCGCGAGGCCGCGCGACGAGGACTTCCTGGCGCGCCTGCGCGAGATCGCGCCCGACTGCTGCCCCGTGGTGGCGTACGGCGCGCTGCTGCCCGGGGTCGCCCTGGACGTCCCGCGGCACGGCTGGGTCAACCTGCACTTCTCGCTGCTCCCCGCCTGGCGGGGAGCAGCGCCCGTGCAGCACGCCGTCATGGCGGGCGACGAGATCACCGGGGCCTCGACCTTCCTCATCGAGGAGGGGCTGGACTCCGGTCCGGTCTTCGGCACGGTCACCGAGGCGGTACGGCCCACGGACACCAGCGGCGACCTGCTGACCCGGCTGGCCTTCGCGGGCGCCGGGCTGCTCGCCGCCACCATGGACGGCATCGAGGACGGCACCCTCAAGGCGGTGCCGCAGCCCGCCGAGGGCGTCTCCCTCGCCCCGAAGATCAACGTCGAGGACGCCGAGGTGGACTGGTCCGCGCCCGCCCTGCGCGTCGACCGGGTGGTGCGGGCCTGCACGCCCGCCCCCGGGGCGTGGACGCTGTTCCGCGGGGAGCGGCTGAAGCTGGTGCAGGTGGCGCCCGCCCCCGACCGTACGGAACTCACGCCCGGACAGCTGTCGGCGGGCAAGAACAACGTGTACGCGGGCTCCGGTTCGCACGCCGTCGAGCTGCTGTGGGTGCAGCCGCAGGGCAAGAAGCCGATGAAGGGGGCCGACTGGGCCCGCGGGGTGCGCATCGCCGAGGGGGAACGGCTGGGCGCGTAGGCTGGGAGGCGTACCGCCGGTGGGTCCCACCGCGTGTCTCACTTCCCGATCCGGAGCACCTTGTACGTGAACGATCAGCCGCGTCGCCGTCCCCAGTCGCGCCCGTCGGGGCCCGCGAAGGCCGCGAAGTCCTCGAAGCCGTACCGCCGCCCGCAGAAGGACCCCGTCAGGATCCTCGCCTTCGAGGCGCTGCGTGCCGTCGACGAACGCGACGCCTACGCGAACCTCGTGCTGCCCCCGCTGCTGCGCAAGGCCCGCGAGAAGGGCGACTTCGACACCCGGGACGCCGCGCTCGCGACCGAGCTGGTGTACGGGACCCTGCGCCGCCAGGGCACATACGACGCGATCATCGCGGAGTGCGTCGACCGGCCGCTGCGCGAGGTGGACCCGCCGGTGCTCGACGTGCTCTCGCTCGGCACGCACCAGCTGCTCGGCACCCGCATCCCCACCCACGCGGCGGTCTCGTCCAGCGTCGAGCTGGCCCGGGTCGTCCTCGGCGACGGGCGCGCGAAGTTCGTCAACGCGGTGCTGCGCAAGGTCGCGGCGGACGACCTCGACGGCTGGCTGGAGAAGGTCGCCCCGCCCTACGACGAGGACCCGGAGGACCATCTCGCCGTGGTGCACTCGCACCCGCGCTGGATCGTCTCCGCGCTGTGGGACTCCCTCGGCGGCGGCCGGGCCGGCATCGAGGACCTGCTGGAGGCGGACAACGAGCGCCCCGAGGTGACCCTGGTGGCCAGGCCGGGGCGGTCCACGGCCGCCGAACTGCTGGACACGCTCGGCCCGGAGGGCGGCGTCCCGGGCCGCTGGTCGCCGTACGCGGTGCGACTCGCCGAGGGCGGGGAGCCGGGGGCGCTGGACGCTGTGCGCGAGGGGCGCGCCGGCGTGCAGGACGAGGGCAGCCAGCTCGTGGCGCTCGCCCTGGCCGACGCGCCGCTGGAGGGCTCCGACACGCGCTGGCTCGACGGCTGCGCGGGCCCGGGCGGCAAGGCGGCGCTGCTGGCCGCGCTCGCCGCCGGGCGCGGCGCGTTCCTGCTCGCCTCCGAGAAGCAGACCCACCGGGCACGGCTCGTCGGGAAGGCCCTGGCGGGCAACCCGGGCCCGTACCAGGTCGTGGCCGCCGACGGCACCCGGCCGCCGTGGCGGCCCGGCACCTTCGACCGGGTCCTGGTCGACGTGCCCTGCACCGGCCTCGGCGCCCTGCGCCGCCGCCCCGAGGCCCGCTGGCGGCGCCGCCCCTCGGACCTGGAGGGCTTCGCCTCCCTCCAGCGCGGGCTGCTGCGGGAGGCACTGAAGGCGGTCCGGGTCGGAGGTGTCGTCGGCTACGCGACCTGCTCACCGCACCTCGCGGAGACCAGGGTGGTCGTCGACGACGTCCTGAAGAAGGAAGGCGGCGCCGAGTGGATCGACGCCCGCCCGCTGCTCCCGGGTGTCCCCGCGCTGGGCGACGGTCCCGACGTCCAGCTGTGGCCGCACCTCCACGGGACGGACGCGATGTACCTCGCCCTGCTCAGGCGCACGGCCTGACCCTCTCGCGCCACCCGGCCGGCGATGTGGCGGGAGGATCCGTCTGCGAGACGGCGACGCGGACGCTGCCGGCCCGCGCGGAGGCGTGCGTGAAGCCGGCAGCCCGGCACCGGGTCGCGGGCACCCCGACGGCGTCGCGGTCCGCGGGCCCGGCGCCCGCGCCACGGGCGGCGTGGGTATCACGGTGCGGACGTCCTGCCCCCGCACGGCCCCGGTGGCGCCGCCCGGCCGTGGCCGGCAGGGCGGAGGTGAGCCACTCGTTTTGGGCGACATCGCGGTGGGCGGCGGTTCGGCCCCGGGGGATGCCGGCGGCTGGTGAGGGGCGCCGCGGGTGGCGACGGGACGCGCCGGCGCAGGACGGACGGCGCGCAGGAGCCTCGCGAGGGCGGACACGGAGCGGGCCGGACACCGGCGGCGCTGGGCAACTCCCGCGCAGACGTGGCACGATCTCACTGTGAGCAGCAGTCCCGACGCGGCACAGCACCTGCGCGACCTCGCGCGGCTGCGCCGCGTCCGCGACCGTATCGACCGGGAATACGCGCAGCCGCTGGACGTCGAGGCGCTCGCCCGCGGCGCACACATGTCGGCAGGGCACCTCAGCCGCCAGTTCCGCCTCGCCTACGGCGAGTCGCCGTACAGCTACCTGATGACGCGGCGCATCGAACGCGCCATGGCGCTGCTGCGCCGCGGTGATCTCAGCGTGACCGAGGTCTGCTTCGCGGTCGGCTGCTCGTCGCTGGGCACCTTCAGCACCCGCTTCTCCGAACTGGTCGGCATGCCGCCCAGCGCCTACCGGCGCCACGCGGCGCACGCGACGACCGGGATGCCGTCGTGCGTGGCGAAACAGGTGACCAGACCGATCAGGAACCGAGAGGCGCCGGTCACCGACCCACTAGCGTGACGTCATGGACATCACGATTCACTCGAGCTTCCTCCCGCACGACGACCCGGACGCCTCGCTGGCCTTCTACCGCGACGTTCTCGGGTTCGAGGTCCGCAACGACGTCGGTTACGGAGGGATGCGCTGGATCACGGTCGGTCCCGCCGAACAGCCAGGGACGTCGATCGTCCTGCATCCGCCGGCCGCCGACCCCGGCATCACCGACGACGAGCGCCGCACCATCGCCGCGATGATGGCGAAGGGCACCTACGCCATCATCGTCCTGGCCACCAAGGACCTCGACGGCACCTTCGAGCGGTTGCGGGGGAGCGGCGCCGAGATCGTCCAGGAACCGACCGAGCAGCCGTACGGCGTTCGCGACTGCGCCTTCCGCGACCCCGCGGGCAACCTGATCCGCATCAACGGCCTCCGCTGAGCGGTCCGGCGGCCGGACGCGGGGGCCGGTGGAAATCCTCCTCGCACCAGGTGCAATAGGGTGTCGCGCATGACGACGGGATCGAAGTATGCCTCCTAAGCAGCAACGAGGAGAGGCGACCGTCGACCGACTGCTCACGACCGCGCTCGAGGTGTACGCGGCGTCGGGCCGGCAGGGCTTCACCGTGAACGCCGTCACCGCGGCGAGCGGAGTCAGTCTGGGCAGTCTGTACCACCACTTCGGCAGCTTCGACGGTCTCGCCGCCGGCCTCTACATCCGGTGCCTGGAACAGCTGCTGGACAGCGTCTGCGCCGCGCTGACCCGTACCCGCACCGCACGGACCGGAATACGCGCGCTCGTGCAGGAGTACCTGCGTTTCACGGAGGAACGCCGCGACGCCGCGCTCTTTCTGCACGCGTCCGCCTACTCCGGCTATCTTGCCGCGCACGCCGAGGAGATCCGTGCGGCCAAGGCGGTCAAGTTCGAGGCGATCGCCGGGTGGATCGCGCGGCGCGTCGAAGCCGGTGAGATCGCGCCCCTGCCCGCTCCCGTGCTCGAAGTGCTGGTCATGGGCCCCGTCGAGGAGGCCGCGCGCCGCTGGCTGTCCAGTACGTACGACATCGACCTGAAGCAGGCGGCGGCCGTTCTTCCCGACCGGATCTGGCGTTCCCTGCGGCCGGATTAGGCCGCCCGGTCCTGCCGGGGACCGCCCGCGGAGGGCCGGTCCGACCGCCGGGAGAGGACGCGGCCGGCAGTGTGCCGGGCGTCCTCAGGCGGCGCGGCGCAGCTCCGTCAGCGACATGGCCTGCTCCCAGACCCGCCCAGCCAGTATCTGATCGGCGGCGACCGGTGCGAGGGGCAGCTGCCGGCCGGCGTCGAAGTAGCGCCCCGACGCCGAGCCGGGTTCGAGGGCCAGCCCCACCACCGGCCCGGCGCCCTGTTCGGGTGCGGCCCAGGACAGTTTGACCGCCTTCAGGAGCAGGCCGGAAATCCCGCCGGAATCTCCGAGACCGGTTCTGACCACGCCCGGGTGTACGGCGTCGATGCGCACACCCGCTCCCTGCCAGCGCCGGGCGAACAGCGGGATCGTGAGCAGGTTGGCGAGCTTGGTGGTGCAGTAGGTCCGCATCCGGTGGAAGTCGGCACCGGTGGGTGTCAGGTCCAGATCGAGCCGTCCTTTGACGTACAGGCCGGCGCTGACCTGGACGACCCTGGTCCGGCTCTCAAGCAGGCGCCCCTCCAGCAGGTGGTTGAGCAGAAACGGCGCCAGATGGTTCACGGCGAAGGCCTGCTCCCATCCGTCCGGGGTACGCACCAGGCGGGACGGCCACACGCCCGCGTTGTGCACCAGCACGTCGATTCGGTCGTACCGGCTCAGTAACTCGTCCGCCACCGAGCGCACTCCGGACAGCACCGACAGATCGCCCACCACCAGACCGCTGGCGCCGCCGAGCGCCGCGGCCGCCCGCTCGCCGTTCTCCCGGCTCCGGGTGACGAGTACAGCCCTGTGGCCGCGGCGCGTGAGTTCGGCGGCCACCGCGAAGCCGATCCCGCGGTTGGCGCCTGTGACAACGGCTGTACGTCGATAGTCCATGCTCGCACAGTAGGGCTTTATGGAATTGAATTCTAGAATGAGTCTCTACTTTGGCGCGCTTGTGTTGGCGGCCGGACCGGACGTCACGCGTTCCGCCACAGCTGGGTGGTGTCGGCGGGGTCGCAAGGTCTGGTGATCACGTTGGCGCCGGACATCGCCAGGCACTTGCCGCCGGCGGGGTTCTTGATCGTGTCGCCGCCCGACGTGGTGGAGCCGATCCGCCAGACCTGGGCGGAGGATCCGTCGCAGCTCTGGATCGCGGGGAAACCGTTCGTCGATGTCGCCGACAGGCACTTGCCGGATGCCTTGCTGACGAGCCGGAAGGTGCTGCCCGAGGCGGCCGAGTAGGTCCACTCGTAGGAGAGCGTGCCGGTGTTGGTCGCCGGTGCGCCGCAGCGCGAGGGCGCGGGTTGGTTGACACCGGCGTACGCGAAGTCCGCCAGGCACTGGCCGTCGGAGGAGTTCTTGAGGCGGTGCCGGCCGGTGGGGAGCGCTGCGGTGTCCTGCCCGCCGCCGCTGCCCGAGCCGCCGGTAGCGCCGGAGTCCCCCGACGTACCCGAGCCGCCCGAACCTCCGGAGGCGGCGGCCCCGTCCGCGGCCACCGCGCCGCCGGAGCGGCCCGTGCCGCCGTCACCGGCCCCCGACCCGCGGGGGAGCTCCGACGACGGGGCGGAGCCGGGCGCGGGGGAGGACCCGGCGGAGCGGGACGACGACGCCGAAGGATGCGCGGACGCACGGGGTGTGGGCAGGTCTCCGGACGGTGGGCCGGAGGACGGTGACGACGAGGCGCCCGGAGCCGCTCCCTGCGGGGACGAGCCGTACGGCGCGAGGGTGACCATCAGTGCCGTTCCCGTGCTCACCACGACGGGGATCACCACGAACAGCGTGCGGGAGAGGCGTTTTCGGGACTTGTCCCGGGCGGGTGCGGGCTGGGGGTCCGGCTCCGCCGCGGCGGCGGGCCGGGCGGCCTGCCCGGGTTCGGGTGCCGTGGGCCGCGGGGAGGTGAGCTCCGCCGTGGGCGCCTCGGGCCCGGGCCCGGACCCGGGTGGGGGCTGGGACCCGGACTCGGTCTCCGGCCGGCGGATCACGGGAGGCCGCGCGGCGAACGCGGCCCGTTCGGCGATCTGCTCCGTGACGGCCGGCGGCCACGGTGAGGACGTCGCGGCCGTCGCGGCCGTCGCGGCCGCCGGGAGCGCCGCGGACGGTACGTGTCCGGCCGCGAGATCGAGCAACTCCGCAGCCGTGGGACGGGACTTCGGGTCCTTGGCCAGACAGGACTCGACGACGGCGCACAGGCCGGGGTCGGTGTCGGGCAGCTCTCCGAGGTCGGGTTCGGTGTGGACGATCCGGTAGAGCAGTTCGGGCCCGGACCCGGTGCCGAAGGGCGGGCGCCCGTTCGCCGCGCGGGCGAGCAGGCCGCCCAGGGCGAACACGTCGGCCGCGCCCGTCAACTGCCGCTCCGCTACCGCCTGTTCCGGGGCCATGTATGCCGGAGTCCCGATCACCATGCCGCTCTTGGTCAGCCTGCTCTGGTCGGACGCCCGCGCCACCCCGAAGTCGATCAGGGTGACGCCGTCGAGAGTCAGCATGACGTTGGACGGCTTGAGGTCGCGGTGCACGATGCCGGCGGCGTGCACCGCGCGCAGACCGTCCGCAGCGTCGCGCAGCAACCGCCAGAGGCTCCCGCCCGGCAGTGGGCCGCCGTGCAGCCGCAGCGCCTCGCTCAGAGTGGTCCCCGGGATGTACTCGGTGGCGAACCACGGTGGTTGGGAGACGCGGTCGCTCGCCAGCAGCCGCGCGCTGACGCCCTGGGGCAGCCTGGCCAGATTGTCGAGCTCGTGCCCGAAGTGGCGCAGGAAGTCCTCGTCCTCGGCCAGGGCCGGGAGCACCAGCTTGACCGCGACGTACCGTCCCGACGCGGTGCCCAGATAGACGCGGCCCATACCGCCGGAACCGAGCAGTCCCAGCAGAGTGAACGAGCCGATGCGCCGGGGATCACCTGGGTCCAGAGGCGTGGCTCCGCTGCCGCTCAGACTAGAGCTTTGTTCTAATTCCCCGTGCATGGGCGACAGGCTAGCGGAACCCGGCCCGGAGGTGAATCGATCTCCCGGACCCACGGGAGGCGGGTAATTGACGGCGCCGGGAGTGCCGGCCCGGCGGGCGGGCCGGGAGCGCGACGCGGGCTGGCCGCGTGACGGGCCGCCACTGCCCACGTCACCGCGACCGGCGACCCCACCGCGACCGCCGCCGGTGCCCGGGCCCGAACCTGTCCCCGCGCCCGCCGTCTCGCGGCGCGCCGCCCCGAGTCGGTCGGGTCGCCTCGGCGGCGTCGTGCCGTGGTGCTCGGGAGCGGCTCCCGGCGGTACGCCGCCGGGTCCGCGACGACATCCCGCGTTCCGGCGGCGGCCTCACGCATCTCACGCGCCCGAACCGTATCGATCACGACGGCTCCGCGCGCACACCGGAACGGTGTCCCGGTGTCCCGGACGTGTTCCGGCGTGTGCGCTGCCGCAGCCCGAGGGGGCCGGACCGTGCCGGTCTCGGGCATCATGGAATGGAACGGGAAAAACGGGCGGTCATTGGTCCGTACCCGGTGGGACGCCGGGGCCCGGGCTCATGGCAGTCTTGGGACATGGCCGTGCAGATCAACCCCAGCATCCTGTCCGCGGACTTCGCCCGCCTCTCCGACGAGGCGAAGGCCGTCGATGGCGCCGACTGGCTCCACGTCGACGTCATGGACAACCACTTCGTCCCCAACCTGACCCTCGGCGTGCCGATAGTCGAGTCGCTCAGCCGGGCCACGGACACCCCGCTGGACTGCCACCTGATGATCGAGGACCCGGACCGCTGGGCCCCGCAGTACGTCGAGGCCGGCGCCGGATCGGTCACCTTCCACGTCGAGGCCGCCGCTGCGCCGGTGCGCCTCGCCCGCGAGATCAGGGCCAAGGGTGCCAGGGCCTCCATGGCGCTCAAGCCCGCGACGCCCATCGAGCCGTACGAGGACCTGCTCCCCGAGCTCGACATGCTGCTGATCATGACGGTCGAGCCGGGCTTCGGAGGCCAGGCCTTCCTCGACATCATGCTCCCCAAGATCCGCCGCACCCGTGAGCTCATCAACAAGCACGGCCTCCAGCTGTGGCTGCAGGTCGACGGAGGGGTGGCGGAGTCCACCATCGAGCGCTGCGCCGAGGCCGGCGCGGACGTCTTCGTCGCCGGTTCCGCGGTGTACGGGGCCTCCGACCCGTCCGCCGCGGTTCGCGCCCTGCGCCGCCGGGCCGAGGAGGTGACCGCCTCCGCCGCCTGGGCATGCGACCACTGAGCCACAGCTTGGTGAACGCACACCCTCTCGGGTGAACCGAGGGCCGCCGGATCTGACAGGATGAACGGCGAGTCCAGAGTGTGAACAGCAGTGAGGAGATCGCGGTGTCTGCTTCGTCGGCGGGACGGTCGGCCCTGCGGATGGGACCCGCTGAGCTGGTGCAGGCGGCGGCCATGGCCCGACGCTTCTACCTCGAGGGCAAGTCCAAGATCCAGATCGCGGAGGAGTTCGGCGTCAGCCGCTTCAAGGTCGCCCGGGTCCTGGAGACCGCCCTCGAACGTGACCTCGTGCGCATCGAGATCCGGGTGCCCGCCGAGCTCGACGCCGAGCGCTCCGACGCACTGCGGGCCCGCTACGGCCTCCGGCACGCCGTCGTCGTCGAATCGCCGGCCGACGCCGACTCCGCCGACTCCGCCGACCCGGAGAACCTCGGAGAGGTGGCGGCCGACCTGCTCGGCGAGCTCGTCACCGAGGGTGACGTGCTCGGCCTGGCCTGGGGCCGGTCCACGATCCACATGGCCGCCGCCCTCGACCGGCTGCCGCCCTGCACGGTCGTACAGCTGACCGGTGTGTACGACGCGGGCACGGCGGAGCGCGGCTCGGTCGAGGCGGTGCGCCGCGCCGCCCAGGTCTCAGGCGGCGACGCCCACCCCATCTACGCGCCCATGCTTCTCCCCGACGCGGCGACGGCCGCCGCGCTGCGCAGCCAGACCGGCATCGCCCGCGCCTTCGAGTACTTCGACAAGGTCACCGTCGCGGCCGTCTCCATCGGGTCCTGGGAGGCGGGTATCTCCACGGTCCACGACATGCTGACCAAGGAGGAGCGAGAGCACTACGCCTCCCTGGGCGTCGCGGCCGAGATGTCCGCGCACCTCTTCGACGCCGAGGGCCGCCGGGTCGGCCGGGACCTGGGTGAGCGCTGTATCACCGTCGAGGCCGACCGGCTGCGGCGCATCCCCGAAGTGGTCGCCATCGCGGGCGGCCAGCGCAAGGCCGCCGCCATCGACGCGGTGCTCCGCTCCGGCCTGGTGACCAGCCTCGTGACGGACACCGCCGCCGCCGACCACCTGCTGACCACCCGGCCGATGCAGCGGCCCGCGCTGGACCGGGCGGACCCCGACGGGGCCTGAGTACCACCGGGCCCGGTCCGCCCGCCCCCGGCCACCGGCCGGCACCCACCGAGTGACCGCGCCC
>NZ_JAAAXQ010000340.1 GCF_009916105.1 Streptomyces sp. GC420
CCTCGCGCCCGCCCCTACCGCAACCGGAGGTTGCCACCATGCCGAACAGCGTGAATGCCGCCGTGGACGGGATCACCCCGAGACCCGCCCTGCTCACGTTCCTGGGCGGCGTCGGCACGGTCACCGGCAGCAAGTTCCTCGTCGAGAGCGACCACGCCCGCGTCCTCGTCGACTGCGGGCTCTTCCAGGGCCTCGCCGAACTGCGCCGGCGCAACTGGCGCACCCTGTCCTGCGACGCCGAGGACATCGAGGCGGTCGTGGTGACACACGCCCATCTGGACCACTGCGGCTACCTGCCCCGCCTGGTCCGCCAGGGCTTCCGGGGCCCGGTCGTCACGACGGAGTACAGCGCACGGCTCATCGAGATCGTGCTCCGTGACAGCGCCAGACTCCAGATGGAGGCCGCGCAGCACGCCAACGAGCACGGCTGGTCCAAGCACCGTCCCGCCGAACCGCTGTACGACGACGCGGACGTGGACCGCACCCTGAGCCTCCTCGCCCCCGTTCCGGCCGGCGCCGAGACCGAGATCGCCAAGGGCACCCGGCTCACCCTCCACCCCGCCGGGCACATCCTCGGATCCGCCTGGGCCCGGCTCACCCTGGAGGACGGGCACACCCTGGCCGTCAGCGGCGACCTGGGGCGCCCCGGCCACCCCCTGCTGCGTCCCCCGGAGCCGTTCTCGGGCGCCGACGTCCTGCTCATGGAGTCGACCTACGGCAACCGGCAGCACGAGGAGGCGGCGGCGCGCGCCGCCTTCGCCGCCGTCATCGGCCGTACGCTCGCCCGCGGCGGCACCGTGGTCGTCCCGGCTTTCGCCCTCGACCGTACCGAGGTCGTCCTGCACGAACTCGCCGGACTGCGCCGCGACGGGGTGATTCCCGCCTCGGTGCCGGTGTACGTCGACAGCCCCATGGCGCTGGCCGCGCTGGACGTCTACCGGGACGCGATCGCCGCCCGGCTGCCCGAACTGCGCCCCGAGATCACGGACGCCGGCAGGGCCGCGCTCGGCCCCGGGCCGTTCCTGGCGGCCCGCTCCGTCCAGGAGTCCGTCGCGATCAACGAGACCCGGGGCCCGGCCGTCATCGTCTCGGCGTCCGGCATGGCCACCGGCGGCCGGGTCCTGCACCACCTGCGGCGGCTGCTGCCGGACCCGCGCAACGCCGTCGTCGTCGTGGGGTTCGCGGCTGCGGGCACCCGGGCCAGGGACCTGGTAGACGGCGCGGTCGCGCTGAAGATGTTCGGCGAGTACGTGCCGGTGCGCGCCGAGGTCGCCGACGTGCCGTACTTCTCCGCCCACGCGGACAGCCGGCAGATCCTCGACTGGCTGCGCGGCGCTCCCGCCCCGCACACCACGTACCTGGTGCACGGCGAGCCCGAGGGCGCCGAGGCCCTGCGGGACAGAATCCGCCACGAACTGGGCTGGAACGCGGTGGTGCCCCGGTCGGGGGAGCGTGTCCTCGTACGGTGACGGGCGCGGCGGCGGCCGGCCGTGGCGGTCAGCGCACCGCCCGGACCGGCCCTCCGCCGTCACCGCCCAGAGGAACCCGCCACACCACCACCGCGCCGCCGCCCGGCCGGTCGCCGAGGGTGAGTGCGCCGTTCAGCGCCGTCGCCCGCTCCTCCATGTTCCGCAGACCGCTGCGGGCCGCGCCCGGCGGGATGCCGCAGCCGTCGTCCGACACGGTCAGTGTCAGTTCGCGCTCGGTGCACCGTACATGGACGTCCACGGCCCGCGCGCCGGAGTGCCGGGCCGCGTTGCTGAGCGCCTCGCCCAGCACGGCGACCGCGTGGTCGGCGACCTCGTCGGGGATCCCGGTGTCGATCAGGCCCTCCATCCGCAGGGCGGGCGAGAAGCCGAACGAGGCGACCGAATCCTGCACGGTGGCCGCGACCCGGCCGCGCAGCCCGCTCACCTCCTGCGTCCGTGAGCCGTGTGTCCGCAGACCGAAGATGCTGGCCCTGATGATCTTTATGGTGTCGTCGAGATCGTCGATCGCCCGTGCCAGACGCTCCGAGGCCTGCGGATGCTGGACGAAACGCTGGGCGCTCTGCAGCGTCATGCCGGTCGCGAACAGCCGCTGGATCGCGAGATCGTGCAGGTCCCGGGCGATGCGGTCGTGGTCCTGGAGCAGTGCGACCTGCTCCGCGTCCCGGCGCCGTTCCGCGAGCTCCATCGCCAGCGCCGCCTGGCCGGCGAAACCGAGCAGCGGCCCGGTCTCCACCTCGCTGAACGGCTTCTCACCCGCGAGCCGTCCCAGCACCAGCACGCCGCGGGACTTTCCGCTGGTGCCCAGCGGAACGGCGACGACGGGCCCGAGACCCGCCCACTGCGCCTCCTCGGCCAGGCTGCGCGGATCGTGGGTGACGTCGCCGCTGACGACGGGTTCCGACGTGCTCAGCGCGGCGCCGAGGAAGTCGTCCCGTACCGACATGACCAGGCCGCCGCGCCGGTCGGCACCCGCTCCGACCGCCACCGCGGGGCGCAGTGCCTCCTCGCCCGGTACGCGCTCCGCGATGATCCCGACCTCCGCGGCGACGATCTCCCGCGCCTGTGCGGCGATCAGTTCCAGCACGTCGACGCTGGGCATGCCCGACAGCAGGGTCGCCGTGACCTCCGCGCTCGCCCGCAGCCAGCGCTCCCTGCGCCGCGCCTCCTCGTACAGCCGGGCGTTCTCGATGGCGACTCCGGCGGCCACGGCCAGTGTCGACAGGACCGCCTCGTCCTCCGCCTCGAAGCTCTTTCCGCCGCGCTTCTCGGTGAGGTAGAGGTTGCCGAACACCTCGTCCCGCACCTTGATGGGCACCCCGAGGAAGGACCGCATCGGCGGGTGGCCCTCGGGAATGCCGTACGAGGCGGGATGCTCGGAGATGTCGTCGAGCCGCAGCGGCAGGGGGTGGCGGATCAGCTCGCCGAGGATTCCGTGCCCCAAGGGCGGCTCACCCGTCCTCGCCCCGTCCTCGTCGTTCAGGCCGACGGTCACGAACTCGACAAGGGTCTTGTCGTCGCCCACGACCCCCAGAGCGCCGTACTCGGCGTCCACCAGAGCGACGGCTGCCTCCGTGATGCTCCTCAGCACCTGCGGCAGGTCGAGTTCCTTGCCGATCGAGAGCACCGCTTCCAGCAGACTGTGCAAGCGGTCCCGGGTGCCGCGCACCGCGTCGATGCGGACCTGGAGCTCCTCCAGCAGTTCGTCGAGACGGAGTCTGGGCAGATGCTGCTCGGATCCCGCAGGCCCTTCCCGGTCCCGGTCCATCGTTCACTCCTCCGGACGGTCGCCCGGGCAGAGCGCCGGGCGCCATCCTCCACGGTAATGGCTGGGGCGCACGGAGGCGGCCCGGGGGTCCGCGGGAGTGCGGATGCCGGAGCGGGCGCCTCACGGGCGCGGGCCCGGACCCCACCGGAGCGGGCGCTGACCGGCGCCTGTGCGTACCGGTGCGGGCGCTGATGGGCTCCCGTGCGCACCTGTGCCGGACGCCCGCATCGGGACGCCCGCATCCGGACGCCCGCATCCGGACGCCCGCATCCGGACGCGTCCGCTCCGAAGTACTTAGGCTGATGATGCTGACAGGGACATCGCGTACCGAAGGACACGAAATCCTGTGATGAGTGCGGAGCGACAGGCGCCCGCGGTGCCCGGCACCACGGGCGTGGGGCGAGCCGAGGGGCTGCCGTTCCACGCGCCGACGCTGGCCGGCGCCCGCGCCGTGGCCCGGACCGCCGCACTCGTCGCCGCCACGCTCGGCGCGGTGGGCCTCGCCGGCTGGATCCTCGGCAGCGAAGTCCTGAAGAGCGTCCTGCCGGGCGAGGGCGCGACCATGAAACCGAACACCGCGGTGGGCCTGCTGGCGCTGGGCCTCTCCCTGTTCGTGGTGGCCGGCGGACCCATGAGCCGGCGGACGGCGGCAGCCGCTCGTGCCGCTGCCGCCGTGGCCACCCTGATCGGCACGCTCACGGCGGTGGAGTACTTCACCGGGACGGGTCTGGGCATCGACGAGCTCCTGTTCGAGGACGAGAACCCGCCGGTGGAGACGACGACCCCGGGGCGGATGGCACCCAACACGGCCCTGGGGCTCATGCTCGGGGGCGCGGCGGCACTGTGCGGCAGCGGGCGCCGGCTGCCGGCCTGGACGGGCCAGATCCCGGCCCTGGCCGTTCTCACCCTGGGCATGCTCCGGATCTACGGGTTCGCCTACGACGTGCCGCAGCTGGACCGGTTCGGCGACTACACGGGCATGGCCCTGCACACCGCGCTGGCGCTGGTGCTGCTGGGCGTTGCGGCCTTTCTCGTCCGGCCGGGCGAAGGACCCGCCGGGCTGCTGACGAACGCCGGCACCACGGGCGCGCTGGGCCGCCGCATGATCACCGCCACTCTGGTCGTGCCGCCGCTGCTCGGCTGGATCGTCCTGGCGGGCGAGGACGCGGGGCTGTACGACATTCGTCTGGCCATCGCGCTGCTGGTCTGCGGACATGTGACGGTGTTCGCCGTGGTCGGTTTCGCCGCCCTGACCGTGGGCCGCCGTATCGAAATGGCCCACGCACGTGCCGAGTGGCAGGTGCGGCAGAACCGACTGGTGCAGGACTTCATGGACCACACGCCCGCGGTGGTGTTCATCAAGGACCTGGACGGCCGCTACCTGGCGGTCAACACGACCTTCGAGGAGAGCATGGGCCTGTCGCGCGAGCGGGTGCTGGGCCACCGGGACCAGGAACTCCCGGCGCCGGAGACCGCCCGGCAGGTATGCGCGGCCGACCTCGAGATGCTGGCCGGGGGCAGGGTCGTCCAGCGGGAGGAGCGTCTCGGTATGCCGGACGGCCCGCGGGACTTCCTGACCACGCTGTTCCTGCTCAACGATCCGTCCGGCGAGCCCTACGCCGTCTGCGGGGTCGCCACCGACGTCACCGAACGGGTCGCCGCCCAGCGCGAGGTCCAGCGGGCCAACCGGCGCTTCCTCGCGCTGCTGGAATCCGCGCCCGACGCCACCCTGATCACGGACGGCAAAGGCACGGTCGTCATGGCCAACGCGCAGGTGGAGCCGCTGTTCGGCCGCGCGCCGGCCGACCTGGTCGGCACCAGCGTCCACGACCTGGTGCCCGGCCCGCGGCGCCGGCACCACGCCGCCCTCCTGGGCGCGTACCTGCGGCAGCCCGACCCGCGGCCGACGGTTCTGGACAGGGGCCTGTGCGGGCTGCGCGGCGACGGCAGCGAGTTCCCCGCCGAGGTGAGCGTCAGCACCTTCCAGGCCGAACAGGACACCCTGGTGTTCCTGACCGTCCGGGACATCACGGATCGCAGACGGGCCGAGGCCGAACGGGCCGAGCGCTACGAGCAGCACCGGCGCATCGCCTACACCCTGCAGCACAGCCTCATGGGCGAGCCACCCCGCCTGCCGTACCTGCCCAGCGCCCACCGGTACCTTGCGTCCGTCCAGGACCCCGGCGTCGGCGGCGACTGGTTCGACATCATCCCCCTGGACGAGGCCCGCACCGGCATCGTCATCGGCGACGTGATGGGCCGCGGCCTGGAGGCGGCGGCCGTCATGGGCCAACTGCGTGCCGCCGCCCACGCCCTGGCCCGCACGAACATGCCGCCCGGGCGGCTGATGACCGGCCTGGACGCGTTCGTCAGTGACCTCGCGGACCAGCTCGTCACCTGCTGCTACCTGTTGATCAACCAGAAGGCCCACGAGGTCACCCTGTGCTCGGCCGGGCACCTGCCGGTCATCGCCATGCCGCCGGGGGGCCCCGCACACCGGCTGCCGGCACCGGTCAACGTGCCGCTGGGCGTCAACGGCCCGGACGGCGGCGTGCCGTACCTGCAGGCGACCCGGCCGCTGCCGCCGGGCAGCACGCTCGCCCTCTACACCGACGGTCTGGTCGAGAGGCCCGGCACCGACCTGGACACCCAGATCGACCTCCTCACGCATGCCCTCGGCGCCGCGATCGAGCACAGCCCCGCCGACCCGGACGTCCTCGACCGGGCGGCAGCCCGGCTGGTCGGCGCGCTCATTCCGGACACGGCCGCCCATGACGACGACGTGACGCTGCTCCTGATCGGCCTGCCCGAGCGGGACGCGGGCCACGCGGGCCGTGCGGCTCACGCGGGCCCGGCCGCGCACCGCGACACCGCGCACCGCGACACCGCGCACCGCGACACCGCGCACCGCGACACGGCACACCGCGACACCGCGCACCGCGACACCGCGCACCGCGGCTGAGCCGACGCACCCAGAGAGACGCCCGTGTCTGACCGCGCCCCTGCCCCTGCCCCGCACGCGCGCATGGACCGCGAGCCGGCTGCGCGCGCACCCCGGACGTGAGGAAGCCGCGCTACGCGTGCGGCACGACGGCCACGGGGCACCGCGCGTGGTGCAGCGCGGCGTGCGCGACGGGCCCCAGCGTCCAGGTCATGGGCGGATGGTGCAGCCTGCGGCCGACCACGAGCAGCCGGGCCCGCGAAGCCGCCGACAGCAGCACCTCGGAAGCGCCGCCGATCTCGATCTGCCCGACGGCGGTCAGCCCGGGGAACTTCTCGCGCCAGGGCGCCAGAACGTCGTCGAGCCGGCCGTGCTCCTGCGTGCCGAACCTTTCGTGCGCGTCGGCGAACAGCGCGGCGTCGGGGGAGTGGGGCAGGAGCGCCAGCGGGCTGCGGGCCCGTACGGCGCGTACCCTCGCCCCGTGCAGGCTCGCGAAGGCGAAGGCGAAGCCGAGCAGCGGATCTGCGTTCGGGCTCAGGTCGTGCAGTCCGACCACGACCTCGTCGCGGTCCTCCCCGGCCGCGTCCGCGAGGGCCGTGCTCGCCGCGTCCGCCGGCACCGTGGTGGCCGCGGTGTCCGCCGCGACCTTGCGGCCCGCCCTGGGCGGGCGTACGGCGACCGCGGGGCAGGATGCGCGGCCGAGGACATGCAGACCGGTGGAGCCCAGCAGGAATCCCGCCAGGGCGCTGTGCGCGCGGGAGCCCAGCACCAGCAGCGAGGCGTCCCCGGACAGCGCTTCCAGCGCCTTCGGCGCCGGGTCCCGCACCAGCTCGGTGGTGACGGTGAGGTCCGGGTGGTGGTGGCGCAGCTCTGCCTCCGCCCTCCGCAGCACCTCCTGTCCGTACCGCTGCTTGCTGGCGGCTGCCTGCGGCACGGTGGGATCGAGCGGCTGCGAGGTCCAGGAATGCAGCAGCAGTACGGGCAGCCGCCGCACGGCTGCCTCATCGGCCGCCCACTCGGCGGCGGCCAGACTCTCCCGCGTACCGTCCATTCCGACGACGATGGGTCCGGCCATCACACACCTCCGGGGTCATGGGCGGGGGAGTTGTCCGGTCCGGCGGCGCCGTCCGCGGAACCCTCGTCCCCTCACCCTTCCACTGTCGGCGCACCGCGGCCCGGAACCGTAGGGCCGAGCGGCCCGGCAGTGCCGCCGGGCGGCCCGGCTTCCGGTCCCCGCGGGCAGCGGCCGGTGCGGTCGGCGCGCCGCGTCGGGAACCGTCGGCGTCAGGACTCCGGCGGGCGTTCCCGCGCCTCGTCCCGCGCCTCGTCCCGCACCAGGGCGTTCAGCAGGTCGTTGCGGCTCACCGCCCCCACCAGGCGGCCCTTGTAGTCGGTCACGAACAGCTGCCTGACCTTGGAGCGGGCCGCGATCCGCGCGGCGTCGGTGACCCGCGTCCGCGGGTGGACACTGACCGGCGGCTTGGTCATCACGTCACGTGCCGTGGTTCCACGACCGTCGCCGTCCCGCCGTCCGTGCAGCAGCGCGGACAGTGTGCCGCCGGGCCGGGACCGGCCCGATGCGGCCATCGCCAGCAGGTCGGACTCCGTCACGGCGCCGATGATGTGCCGCTCGGCGTCCACCACCGGGACCGCACCCCACTTCTGGGTGGCGACGAGCCGGGCGACGTCGAGGAACGGGGTGTCGTCACGGACCGACGCCACCTGGCCCCGCATCACGTCGTCCACGTGCAGGACGGGCGCGCCGCGGGTGGCCTCGGGCCGCCGCCGGAGCGAGGAGACCACGACGGGGGCCTTGGCGGACGGCGGGGTGGCAGCGGCCGTCTTCACGGCCCGGTGGTGCGCGCCGGCGGCGACGGCCTGGAGGTAGCGCACCATCAGGTCCTGGTCACCGGCCGACCCCGGGAAGCGCCGTGCGGTGCCGGCGGGCAGATCCCTTCGGGCCTGTGCCGCGGCGAGACTCTGTTCGCGTTGCTCACGGTCGACCATGACGACCTCCCCGGCTGCGAAGGGGGACAGTTCCCCGCTCCTAACCTCCCGCGGTACCGACGCCGTGAACAGGGCCGTCCGGCCCCTGCCCGGGGTCGGACAGACCCTGCCGTGGCACCCGGCCCGTTCCTAACGTGAGGATGGAATGCGGTGAGCGAGCACGGCACCGAGGACGCGCGCGGCGCTCACCCGGGCGAGGATGGAGGCGAGACCATGGCGGGCTTCCGGGACTTCCTGGCGCGCTTCCGCCCCGCCGGTTCGCCCGGCGCGGCGCCGGGCGGAGCGGTCCCCGTCGACCGCTCGGCGGAACTCGCCGCCGAGCTCGAGGGTCCGCTGGCCCTGCTCGACAGCACCACCGAGGAAGCGGACGCGATTCGCGCGGAGGCGGTGCGCGGGGCCCGGCAACGGCGCGAGGAGGCCACCCGCCGGGCCGCCGACATCGTTGCCGCCGCACAGGCCGCGGCACCCGAGGTGCGGGCCAACGCGGCGGCCCGCCGCCGCGCGGAGGCCGCGCGCGGGGACGAAAGCGCCGCGCGGGCCGCGGACGCCGCGGTGACACGGCTGCGCGAGCGGGCCCACGCACGCATGCCGACCCTCGTCGCCCGCGCCGTGACGGACGTGACCGGCGAACTGCGGACCCTCTCCCGCTCCGGGCCCCCCGACCCTGTCCCCGGACACGCGACACAGCCTTCGCC
>NZ_JAAAXQ010000341.1 GCF_009916105.1 Streptomyces sp. GC420
CCTCAGAACACCGCGGCACCGGTCGAGCCCTCCGGCTCGGGGGGCGTGGACGAGCAGCCGCCTGCGGCCACCTCCCCCTCCGCCTCCCCCGACACCGCTGACTCCCGTGGCGGGAACGGGGACACGGCCGAGGAGACACCGGGTCGGCGTAAGCGGGGTGAGCTGGTGACGAACCCGGTGCAGGCGCCGGACCTGCGCTCCTTCCACGGCACCAAGACCGCCGCGGTGCACACCGAACGCTTCGACCCCAAACTGCGCCAGCTCAACCCCCGCCCCGGACGCCTCGACGGCTCCGTGACCCTGATCCGCAACCACGTGCGCCGCGAACAGCTCGGCGACGGACGCACCGTCCGCCACTTCTTCGTCACCGTCCCGTTCAGACTCGCGGACGGCCTCACGCCCGCCGATCTCACCGCTCACGAAACCCGCGTGCAGAAAGTCCTCGACACGTACGTCAACCGCGGCTACCGCCTTCCCGCGTCCGGCGACCAGCTGCACGTCACCGCCGAATTCGTCCACGCTCCCGCCCACGGTGAGGCCATCACCCTGTCCCGCACCCCGGAACCCGGCCGCGCCGACCAGCTCCACTGGGACGTCAACCACGGCGACGCCACCGTCACCCACGAGCTCCTCCACTACCTCGGCGTCGCCGACGAATACTCCGACGCCGACGACGAAGACCCCCACATCTTCCGCCGCGACGACCGGGCGAGCGGGGTGCGCGCCGAAGGCCTCATGGTCCGCACCCGCCAAGAAGACCTGCAAAGCCTCCCCGAGGACTACCTCGCCGCCATCGAGAACGTCAGCGGCAACGCCGTCATCCCGCTCCACACCGTCGCCGCAACGTCGTCCGGAAGCGGCAGCCGCCTGGCCCCCGACGACGCGTCGCACCCGGCCACCAGCCAGGCCCCCGGCTCCGGCTCCGGCTCCGGCTCCGGCTCCGGCTCCGGCTCCGGCTCCCAGGCCATGGACCTCGACGACTCGCCCACCACCGAGTGGCGGGAGTCACCCGACATCGCCCCGTACGCGTACGTCAACCCGGCCTTCGGCAGCCTGGCGCGGAACGCGCCCGCCGGCACGCTCTCCGCCGACGCCTACCGGAACTGGGTGAGGGCGAGTGTCGAGAGCCGCCACGAGATCTCGTACGTGGTCAACGCCATGGTCAGCCATGAGGTCATCAGCAGGGATCCCGAGGCGCTCCAGCGGTTCCTGCGGCAGGTGGAGAACGGTCTGGACGGGCGGTACCGGGGCCGGGTCGCCGTCGTCGTCGGCGTCAACGGCGGCGAGAAGTCCGCGACCAAGCTGGCGGCGAAGAAGGCCGCCATGCGCGGTGCGGCAGCCGCCAAAATCCACACGGCGATCCAGAATGCCGCCAAGAGCACCACGTCCTCCCTGCCCTTGGCGCTGGTTCCCACCCCGCTCAACCCGTGGCCCGAGAACTTCCCCTACGGCACGGCCCGCAACACGCTCCTCGTCAGCGACACCAACCGCAAGGCGCTGCGCGCCCTCATGGCACGGGGCACCCACCCCTACGTCGCCTTCATGGACTTCGACGACTACCCGCACCTCACCCCCGACGGCACCCACATCTTCGCCCAGCTCGACGCGCAACTTCGTTCCGAAGGCGCGGCCACGTCCACGACCGGAAGCACCGACGGCGCCGAGTTCGCCGAACCGATCACCGGACCGCAGGGGGAAGAGGGCTTCAGGATCCTGACGCCGGAGGAGATCGCGGCCCAACCGCCGGAGAGTGTCCCGCCCCTGCGTCCGCTCATGATGTCCGGCGGATATGTCGCTCCCGCCGACCCGGAGGGAAGGAAGCGGCTCGTCGAGGAGACGGAGCCCCGGGTGGAGCAGGCGAACAGGGAGAGCCGCGAGGACTACGAGAAGAAGCTCAAGGCCGCCGCCAAGACACCGCAGAGCAAGGCCCCTCGCCAACCCACGATATTGACCGCGCCTGCCGATGGCGACGATCCGAGGCTGCTGGAGTTCGACCACGCCGTCGCCCGCGACATGCGCACCCGTGACCGGCAGGTGCGGATCGCTCCGCAGCTCCCCTACTCCCCGGAACCGAACCTCTTCGTCGACGGGGTCGCGGTTCTGCTGGAGAGCACCGGGGTGGGGCCGATCCGCTTCGGAACCGGCGGCGGCGAGTTCCACGAGCTCAGCGAGAGCCTGATGGAGCTCGCCGCCTGGGAGATCACCCAGGAACTCGGCATCGGGAACACGCCCGCCACGCACACCACCCCCTACGCGGACGAGTACGAGGAGACGATCGCTCCGCTTCGGATAGCCGCCGAGAACCTGGCACCGCCCACCCGCGGTACCGCCTTCCACGTCGCCTTCACCAGGAACGCCACCCAGACGGATCTGTCACGACTGCTGACAGGCGCCCTCGGGGGGCCGCTGCCTCAGGACCACGGCATCCTCCCGAACCCCATGGCCCGCCTCTTCAACCGCGGCGAAGGGGACGCCTACACCGCCCGCGGACCGGAGGTGAGGGCCATGCGCTCCGGCCTGAGCCTCGCTCCCTTCCGGGACGGCGTCAACGGCGATCCCAGCACGGGGACGTCGGCCAAGGACCCTCTGGCACCCGTGTTCCGCTCCGGAACGGTCAACAGGAGCGCCCGGATCGTCACCGGGAGCGCCTCGAACGCGGTCAACAACCAGCCTCCCGCCGAGACGGCGGCGACCGAGCTGGACCCCCGGCTGGGTGACCCGCAGAAGCAGCGGATCAGCCGGGCCCTGTCGCGTGCCATACCCGGCCACACACACCTCTGGGCGGGCCTCGCCCCCACCCAGATGCGCCTGCACGCCCACCAACTGGCGCTCAGCGACGACACCTCGACCTTCCTGCGCCACATGCGCCTCTTCGCCCGGCTGTACCTGGTCCGGCCCCGGCCGCCGGCGCCTGAGGGCGGCGCGGGTGCCCGGCTGGCCGCCATGCACCTGACCGCCGCGGGGCAGATCCAGAAGCCGCGTGGGTCCTTCTTCGCCGCGCTCACGCAAGCGCTGCAGCCGCGAACCGTGCGGGCGCCCCAGGCGCCCGCTGTGGAGACCCGGGTCGTCGACGGCGCCGCGTCCGCCCAGATCCCGACCCAGCGGCCACTCACCTGGGACGACGATGTCCGCAGCATGCTCGGTCGGATCTACCTGCAGTATCGGTCGGATGAGCGAGTGAAGGGCCTGATCAGTGGGCTCGCCTCGCGGGGCACGACCGTGGAGGACTTCTTCGTGCGCCTGACCACCGGTCGGCTGCACCCGTTCGCCCACACACTGGCCGAGTACGCGGCGCACGGCGCCGATCGGGCGTCCGGTGCGGGGTTCGCCCCCTTCACCGCACTCGACGGCACCGCCGCCCTCCTGCTCTTCCTGTACGCCGAGGCTCTCGCCCGTCCCATCAGCCTCACGGCACCGGACGGCACTGTCCGCACCGTTCGGCCGACGCGCGGTAGAGGCAGCGGCGCACCGGGGCTGCACATCCGCTGGGACCCCTCGAACGGCGGGTGGGTCGCAGACCGGCCCACAAGGGCTTCCCAGGATCCTCCGCAAGACCCTCCCGGCACCCCGCGCACGGACAGCCCCGGCGGTCCGGGCAAGCGCGAGCGACCCGGCGACGATGCGAACGGCGGCAGGCGGAACCCCCAGATTCAGCGAGGCCTGTCGCTCATGGCCGATCTGAGCCTCGGCGACAACACCGGCCCGGACTCCGGCGCCCCCGACGGCTCCAACCCCTCCGGCAGCTCGGGCGGCTCGGGCAACCGCCGTTCCGCTCTCTCGAACGCCACCTTCACCCGGCTCACCGGCAGGCCCCGCGGATCCACCTCCCGGAACGAACGCCGCTCATGATCGAATCAGGGCAACCGGACCGGGGAGGGCGCGTGCGGCAGAATGAAGGCGGGCGGGCGGAGCGTGCCCCGGGCGGCAGATCCGGGCGGCTGCTGCGCCGGTTCGGCCGCCGCGCCGGCGACCCCGCGTCCACAGGTACGACGGGCAACCCCGCCCCGGGCGACGGACCGGCGCCGCCGCACACGGTGACGGACGAGTTCCCCCACCGCTTCCTGCTGCGCTCCTCGGCCGTGCCGGACTCCCCGGTCCGCGAACTCGTGCGCGAACTGTCCGCCGACCCCCGGCAGCCGGTCGTCGTGGTCGACGTGCCCCAGAGCGCGGCCGGCAACCTCGGCGAGGAACTGGGCTCACTGCTGGCCCGGCTGCGCGAGGAGCGACCTCTCGCCATCCGGCTGGTGCTGTCGGGATCCGCCGCCCCGGCCGGCGAGCACGGGCCCCTGGCCCAGCGCCTCGCCGACGCCTGGGAGGTGCCCGTGGAGGCGCCCGACGCCCCCGCCGTCATCACCCCCGGCGGTCTGCTCCACGTCCCGGAACCCGCAACCCCGGGCGGCGGCTGGTGGCGCTTCGCCCCGGGGGCGGCCCCCGAGGCGCTGGGGGTCCGCCTGCCCGCACCGCGCTGGCAGCGCGCCCTGACCCGGGTCCTCCTCGGACCGATGGGGCAGAGCGTGGTCCGTGCGGTCCCGGCCGGGCTGGCCCTGTATCCGGCGGACACCGCCGCGCCGCGCCCCGACGAGCCCGCCTACGCGGTCGCCGTGCACCCCGAACGGCTGAGTGTGCTGATCGGCGCCCCCCGTGCGAAGCCCGTCGCTGCGGAGGACCTGGCCACCCTCCTCGCCTGTCTGCCCGCCGAGTCCCGCTGTTCCGTGCGGCTCGTCCCGGCCGACGGCCGCGACGGGGTCAACCTCGCCGAGGAGGTGTGCGACCTCCTCGGCTCGGAGATCGAGGTGAGCCTCGGACTCCCGGTCGCCGCCGACAGAGCGGTCGGTGGCGAGAACGGAAGGGAGTCCGTACGCCTCATCTCTCCCGAGGGGGAGTTCACCTGGTGCCCGCCGCTGACCGCGGTGGTCTGTCATCCCACCGGGGACGACGGTGCCCGCCCCGCCCCTCGCCCCGCCGCGTGGACGCTCCCCGGGACGGCGGGGGCCCCCGAGGCGGAACCGGCAAGCCTGCGGCTGCCGTCCGGCGCCTGGGTGGTGGCGGTGCGCTCCGGGCTCTGGCTCGGCACCAGTCCACGGCCACCGGCCGAGGTACGGGACCGGGCCGCCGACTCCCGGGCCCTGCGGGTGGAGATCGCCCCGGACTGCCTGGCCGGGAAGGCCGTACGGGAAGGGTGCCTGAACGACCTGGCCACGCTCCTCGCCGGTCTCGCGCACAGCCACGCCGAACTCGCCGTCTTCGGAGATGCGCGCCCCGAACTCGTCGCCGAGCTGCGGAGATTCGCCGTACACGCGGGTCTGACCCTGGCGGCACCCCGGCAGGAGGGCGGCCCGGCACGGTCCGGGAGCGCGCCGGAGCCCCGGGAGACGGGCGCTCCTCCCGAGAGGGACACCGGGGCACAGGGCACAACGGCCGCGCCCCGCCCGGGCACGCTCGCGACGGAGTCCGGCACGGCAACGGGAGCAGCAACCGGAGCGGCAGCCGACCCGGCAGCCGGAGCCGACACAGCCGCGATGCCGGAGCCCTCACCCTCGAAGTCCGAGGCGGCACGGCGTGCTTCGCACGCCGTGGTGGAAGAGGCTCCCGCGACCGGGACGGACATGACCGGGACGAGCGAAGGCGCCCCCCTGCCGTGCGAGAGCCGGGCGTCCGCGGTGGGGGCCGGTGGCGCCCTCGGGGCAGGCCTCGGCCCGGCAGGGTCCGCGCCGGGGGCAGCCCCGAGCCTCAGCCCGGCAGGCTCCGGCGGGTCCGCCCCGGACCTGCGGGAAGGATCCGGCACGGGGATCACAGGGAGCTCGGAGCGCACGGAGCGCGCGGAGGGCGGCGAGCGGTCCCCCGGCGCCCGGCCTGCGGAACCCGTGCCGAGCGGCGCACCCTCGCCCCCGCTCCCGCCCGCGGCCACCGGTGGGACGTCTACCGCCCCGGCCACCTCGCAGCCGCCGACGGGTACTGCCACGCCGCCCCCGGCGCCCGTCAACGGCGCCGGACGGCCCCGGCGCCCGCCGCCCCGGGCGAGGCCCGGCCCTCGGCCGCCCCGGCCTCCTCCCGACATGGCAGCGCGTCCGAACGCCTCAGCGGCGAGCCGGATCGCCGGGCGTTCCGGGAGTTGGCCGCCGAGGTCTGGGAGAAGCACAGCGGACCCGTGAGTCAGGCGCTCATCAGGCTGCCCGCGCTGCGGGCAGGCGACGAGGAGGCCGCGCGGGTCGATCTGATCGCCGTTCACCTGTACCTCTCCTCCTCCCCGGAGAGCGCCTTCGGGGCTCGTGCGCTCGCCGAGAACGGCGAGGCGCTGCGCCCGTACGCGGCCTGCCTGGCATCCGGGCTCCGGCGCCTGCCCGCCCTCCGGGGCACCCTGGTACGGGCCGTGGCGCAGCCGGCCGTCCCCGACGAGGTGGTGCCGGGCGCCGTGCTGGGGTGCGACGCTCCCCTGGACGTCGTCCATCTGGAGGCGCGGAACGCGCCCCTGCCGCCCCTGTCCCACGTCCGGTACGTCATCCGGCCCGTGACCGCCCGCCGCACGTCGGTGCTCGGCCGGGACGGGAGCGGTGTGCAGGCCCTGTTCGCCGCCGGGACCGAGTTCACCGTCCTGGCGCGTCATGACGCGGAGGCCGACCTGCCCGCCCGGGTCCTGCTGGCCGAACTGCCCACGGACACCGATCGGTTCCGGGCTCCCTCACCCGAAGCCGTGGAACGGCTGGACAGCGCCGCCCGCCGCCCGGGCACGGCCGGGGCGGTTCCCTGGCCGGACCGGTGCACAGGCCCGTTCCCACACTCCCTGTCGGCGCGGTGAACCGCGTCGGCTCAGCACTCTTCCTCGCGCCAGAAAGGCAGATCAGTCATGGCAAGCAAAGAGTCCGCCCCGGCAGGTGAGAGCGCCGAGGACTCCCCGGTGCGACGCGCGGCGGCGCTCGCCGTCCTGACCGAGGAGCCGACCGCCGGCCTGTTCCCCGCGACCGCCTCGGCCGCCCCGGCGTCCACGGCGGTCCCCGCTTCACCTGCCGCGGCCGTTTCCCCGGCCGTCGCCACCTCGTCCTCCGGCACGGCGGCCGTCCCGGTGGCCGTCTCGCCGGTGGCCACGGCGGTTGCCGTCGCCGCCCCGACCACCGAGACGGCCGTGGAGGAGAGCACGGCGTCCGCCGAGGAGGTGGGGCTGGGCTCCGCGGCCGCCACGGTCGGCGAAGCCGCCGCGGCCACCGCCGCGACGGCCGCCACCGGCACTGCCGGAACGGTCACCGCCACCACCGAGACGGCCGGCACGCCCGCCGCCACCGCCGCCACCGCGGCGACGGAGGGCGGGGCGGCGGCCGCCCAGGCCCGCGGCGACGCCGAGTCGGCGCCCGAGAGCCGACTCACCACCGCGGCACGTTCCGGCGCCTCCGGGGGAGGCACCTCCGCTCCGCCCCTGGGCCGGCCCGGCAAGCCGCTGATCGCCGCCGCGGTCCTGGGCGGTCTGATCCTCGTCGCGGTGCCCTTCCTCATCACCGGCTCCGACGACGAGCACCGCCGGAAGGCCGCCGGGGCCCCGGCCGGCAGCTCGATGAACCCCTACGGTTCCGCCCCCGGCATCGTCCCCGACGAGGAACGCGTCTCCGTCCCGGGCACGGACGACGGCGGGGAACGGCGCCCGAGCAAGGGTCCGGGCACCAGCGGCAAGGCGGAAGGCGGCACCGGTCCGGTCGGCGGCATACACGAGTCCGGCACCGGTGGGGAGGGCCGGGGTGACAAGTCCGGCACCGCGAAGAACACCTCGACGTCCAAGGGCAGCACGCGAACCTCCCGGAAGCAGACGGACGACGCCGAGGCGGATCCCACCCCCTCCCAGCGGACCTCGGCCAAGCCGACCCCCGCGCCCGTCACCTACGCACACCTCATCGGACCCGGCTGCGAGACACCCGGTTTCGCCGGCGGCGACATGTACCACGACGGGGCCGTGGGCTGGCGCGGCAGCCGTGGAAGCACCACCTCGTACGGGTGCAGCGGCTTCTACTACAGCCTGCCCATGTCGGGGAGTTCCTCTCCGAACGGTGTCTGGGCGCAGTGGAAGTTCACCACCGGATCGGTGGAGAAGGGCACTTGCGCGGTCCGGGTGTACATCCCGAACGTCCGCGACATCTCGTACGTCGGCGGCACTCCCGCCCACTACACCGTCTACCGCTACTTCGCCCAGACGTCGGGCAACAAGGTCGGCACCTTCCAGATCAACCAGCCCGCGCATCTGGGCCAGTGGGTCTCCGCGGGTACGTTCCCGATCACGGCCAACAAGATCTCCGTCGTCCTCGACAACCGCGGCAGCAAGGCCGACAACCGCCACGCCGCCGCGGCCCCGGTCCGGGTCGACTGCACCGCGTCCTGAGCGCCTCGGTCGCGGACGGGGCCGCCGGTCCGTGCCCGGCGGCCCCGGCGTACTGCCGTCTTCCGCGGCGGCGGACCGTGTGCGCCTGCGGGCCGGGACGGACACCGGCCCCATGAATGCCCGGACGGCACCGATGAGTTCAGCGGGCCACGACAGTCCAATGAACGGACACACACCCAGCCCGGATCACGTCGGGCGACAGACAGGAAGGGACGGCGTACCGCGACATGGCCGACCAGGTGAAGGGCCCCGCCAGCTATTTCCCGGCGATAGAGAAGAAGTACGGCCGACCGGTCGAGGAGTGGAAGGCACTCATCCGCGCCTCTCCCCTGACCAAGCACATGGAGTTGGTCTCCTGGCTCAAGACGGAGCACGGCATGGGCCACGGGCACGCCAACGCCCTGGTCGCCCACACTCGCGCCGAGGACGCCGCATAGCCGCGTGGCCCGCCCGAACC
>NZ_JAAAXQ010000342.1 GCF_009916105.1 Streptomyces sp. GC420
GTACGGCTTCCCGTCCCGCGACTCCGACGTGGACCTGCGCGGCGTCCACCTGCCGCCGCGAACGCCGCGGCTGCCGGCATGGTGATGAACCAGCCGAGGATGATGTTCTTCGCGACGCCCCAGCGGACCGCGTTGACCCGCTTCGTCGCGCCGACGCCCATGATCGCCGAGGTGATGACGTGCGTCGTGGAGATGGGGGCCTGGAACATGAAGGACGCCGTGTACATCACGGACGCGGCCGTGGTCTCGGAGGCGAAGCCCTGCGGCGGGTCGAGCTCGATGATGCGGCGGCCCAGGGTGCGCATGATGCGCCAGCCGCCCGCGTATGTACCGAGGGAGAGCATCGCCGCGCAGGCGACCTTGACCCAGACCGGGATCTCGTCGCCCGCCTGCTGGACGTCGGCGATGACCAGGGCCATCACCACGACACCCATGGTCTTCTGGGCATCCTGGAGACCGTGGCCGAGGGCCATGCCCGCGGCGGAGACGGTCTGGGCTATGCGGAAGTGCCGCTTGGACTTGTGCGGGTTCGACCTGCGGAACAGCCACATGATCACGACCATCACCAGATAGCCGAGGATCAGGCCGACGAAGGGTGAGACGAACATCGGGATGACGACCTTCTCGAACACCCCGGACCAGATGACGCCGATCCCGCCCGCCAGCGCCGCGCCGACCATGCCGCCGAAGAGGGCGTGGGACGACGAGGACGGCAGGCCGAAGTACCAGGTGACGAGGTTCCAGACGATCGCCCCGACCAGCGCGGCGAAGAGGATTCCCATTCCCTTGTCGCCGTGCGGTGTCTCGATCAGGCCCTCGCTGACGGTCTTGGCGACCCCGCTCCCCATGAAGGCACCGATGAGGTTCATCACCGCCGCCATGGCCAGCGCCGCCCGCGGGGTCAGCGCCCGCGTGGAGACCGAGGTGGCGATGGCGTTCGCCGAGTCGTGGAAGCCGTTGGTGTACGTGAAACCGAGCGCGACGCCGATCGTCACGAGGAGCGCGAAGGTGTCCACCGGTGGTCAGGACTCCTTGACCGCGATGGTCTCGACCGTGTTCGCCACGTGTTCGAAGGCGTCGGCGGCCTCTTCCAGCACATCGACGATCTGCTTCAGCTTCAGTACGTCCATGGCGTCGTACTTGCCGTTGAAGAGGTGCGCGAGGAGCTTGCGGTGGATCTGGTCGGCCTGGTTCTCCAGCCGGTTGACCTCGATCCAGTACTCCGTGAGGTTCGACATCGTACGGAGGTTCGGCATCGCCTCCGCCGTGAGCTCGGCGGCCCGCGCCAGCACCTCGATCTGCTGCTCGACACCCTTGGGCAGTTCCTCGACCTGGTAGAGGACGACCAGGTCGACGGCCTCCTCCATGAAGTCCATGATGTCGTCGAGCGAGGAGGCGAGGGAGTAGATGTCCTCCCGGTCGAAGGGCGTGATGAAGGAGGAGTTCAGCTGGTGGAAGATCGCGTGGGTCGCGTCGTCTCCCGCGTGCTCCGCCGCCCGCATCCGTTCCGCGATCTCGGCCCGGGCGGAGGAGTCCGCCCCGAGCAGTTCCATGAGGAGCTTCGAGCCGGTGACGATGTTGTCCGCGGATGCGGCGAACATGTCGTAGAAACTCGTCTCCCTCGGGGTCAGACGAAATCGCACGTGGGATCCTCGGATTGCTTTGAATGCGGTCAGGCTGATGCTAGGTGCAACATCCGGCCACGGGTAAGCGGCCGTCCCCAGTGTCGCCCATGAAGCAAGCCGATCAACACGGGGTCTCACGGGGCGATCCCGTAAAATCGACCACGTATACCTACGAGGGGTATCAAACCCCTTGAGGGACAACGGGAGGACGGGATGACGACCACCGAGGCCGGCGCGGTCACCGATCACGATCGGGGTGTGCACGGGTACCACGATCAGAAAGAGGAACACCTCAAGCGGCTGCGCAGGATCGAGGGCCAGATCCGGGGCCTGCAGCGGCTGGTCGACGAGGACGTCTACTGCATCGACATACTCACGCAGGTCTCCGCCAGCACGAAGGCGCTGCAGTCCTTCGCGCTGCAGCTGCTGGAGGAGCATCTGCGGCACTGCGTCGCGGACGCCGCGGTCAAGGGCGGCGAGGAGATCGACGCGAAGGTCGAGGAGGCCACCAAGGCGATCGCCCGCCTGCTGCGCACCTGAGCGAGCCGCGGGCCGTCACGGTCCCGCGCCCCCTCAGGACGTCTCGCGGCGCTCTGCCGTGACCTTCAGCACCTCGTCGATCCGGTCGGGGCTGAGGCGTTCCTCCTCCGCGGCCGAGGCCGCGATGATCAACTCCCCGCACAGCTCGATCTCCGCGAGGGCGACGTGATCCTGGACCACCGCCGTACCACCGCGCATCAGGGCCACGTGCCTCACCTCAATCCTGCTGCCTGCCGTCCGGCCGGTTTCCTAGCGTAGGGAGCGGGACACGCAACGCGCATGGCACGGACGGGCCATTTCGACCGTCCGATTGTGCGGTCGGACGGGACGGGCGCGTGGCTCGGAACGGCCGTACGCACGGCCCGGGTGTGCGGGGGTGGCGCGGGCGTGCCGGGGCGGCGCGGGGTGGCGCGAGCCGGTCAGGACATCGCGATCCGCCCGGCGAAGATGTCCTCGGAGGCGGGAAGCCTGACCCGGACCGGGACTCCGAAGTCGTAGTACAGCGTCGTGGACGCCACCGCGACCATCCGGTCGTCCTGCCCGTTGGCGAAACTGAAGCGGTGCCGCACCTTGCGGATCCTGCCCTGCTCGTCGAGGTACGCCTCGAAGGGCACGGTGCTCTTCGCGAACCCCTTCGCCGCCGCCGCGAGCGCGCCCCTGGCGTGGACGGGGGCGGCCTTCGCCGCGCGGCCCATGTCGGCGGTGCCGCGGTAGTGGCGCAGCCTGGTGCCGGGCAGCTCCGGCAGTTCGGTCTCGCCGAGGTAGGTGACCCGCCGGGCGCCGCGCAGCAGTTCGGCGGCGCTGACCGGGTCGGTGGCGCCACCGGTGACCAGATTGCCGTCGGGGAGGGTGGTGGTGTCGACCCGTACCCACTTGTCGTCGGGGACGCCCGCGCCGCGGTTCTTCATGTAGAGGGCACCGGGAGCGAGGAGTTCGGTGATCGGGTGGTGCTCCGGCGTTCCCGAGGGGTCGGGCGGAAGGATCACGCGGAGCTTGCCGAGCCGCCTGGCGTAGTCGTAGCCGCCGTCGCCGGTGATGGTGACCCGGGTGCCGCCGGTGGCCATCTCCATGGACGTACGCGTCTTGGAGCTGCCCGTGCGCACGAGCACGTCCGGGGCGTTACGGATGGTGGCGATGGGCGCCGGGTCGCCGCGGCTCTCGGCCTGGGCGGCTGCCCCGCTGCCGGAACAGGCCGTTGTCGTCATCGCGGTCATCGCCGAGATCGTCGCCAGCGCCGCGATCGCCGTGCGCCGCCCGTGCTGCTGCCCCGTCATCGCCTGCCTGCCCCCAACGCGTACACGTACGCTTCGAGACCTCCGAGAGCTCTTTCCCCCCGATAACGAGGGGGCTCCGGGCGCGGTAACGCACAGCTGCCGCGGGTAACGTTCCGGGTGTGCGTCAGGACGGGTCCCACGAGACGACCACTGTCGAGACCGGCCGCTTCTGCGTGGCGCGATGCAGCTGCGGCTGGCGGGGGCCGGCGCGCAGGGCACGCTCGAAGGCCCGCTCGGACGGGGAGGAGCACGCCCGGGGGCTGCTGCCCGGGAACGCGGGCTGAGCGGACGGCCTCGCTACGGCGTCGTACGGCGGCCCGCCCGCGCCGTCGCGGCGAGCAGGGCGTCGACCAGCGCCCGGTCGCGCGGGTGGGTGAGCCGGTGCCTGGCGGCCACGGGAGCAAGCCACAGCACCCGGTCGACCTCGTCGTTCGCCCCGAAGGAACCGGAGACCGCCTCGGCGGCCCAGTAACGGACCTCCTTGGGGCGGTCGTTCGCGACATAGCGGCAGGTCGGCAGGGGGACGCCGGGCACGCACTCCATGCCCGTCTCCTCCCGCACCTCGCGCACGGCGCCGGCCAGCGGGTCCTCACCCCGCTTCAGCTTTCCCTTCGGGAAGGACCAGTCGTCGTACTTCGGCCGGTGGACCAGGCACAGCTCGATGTTCTCGTCGTACGGGGACCTGCGCCACAGGACGCAGCCCGCCGCCCGCACCGTGTCCCCGGCGCCGCCGGCCGTGTCCGGCCGTCCGGCCGCGTCGTCCGTCGTCATGGCACGTTCACCGCCGTCCGTTCCCAGATCCGGTAGAAGGCGAAGCGGGCCGCCTCGACCTCGTGCCGCTGGTCGGCGTGGAGCACACCGAGGGCGTACGCGGTCGCCGGGGCGATCCTGGGCGTACGCGCCGCGGAGGCCGCGGCCGCCGCCGCCTCCGCGGCGTCGCGGTGCCGTTCCAGTGCCTGCCCCGCCGCGATCAGCCGTACGTCGGGGGCGGGTTCGCCCTCCGTCCCGGCCAGCACCTCCCGCGCGTAGCGGTGCAGCCGCAGCTGCCGCCGCACCACGTGCCAGGGCGCGTCCTGCTGCTCGCTGGCCGGCGGGGAGTCGGCCGCCGGGGTCGCGGCGAGGCCGTGCACCAGGGCGTCCGCGTTGTACGGATGCCCGGCGCGTACGAGGGGCAGCGCGGCCACCGCCTCCTCGAGCTGTCGCTCCACCTCCGCGGCGAGCGGCGGCAGCACCTGCTCCGGCGCCTCGCCGGCGGCCGGGCCGAGCGGCACCTCGCTCGCCAGCAGGGCCACGGCGTCCGCCACGGCGTGGAACCGCGAGGAGCCGAGCGCCTGCAGGGCCGCCGAGTGCGAACGGGTCCGCGCCAGGGTCAGCTGGCGCTCCAGCAGCGCACCGGCCCGCGCCGCGCCCACGGTGAGCGCCCCCGTGGGGACAGCCTCGTCCCTGGCCGTGGCGCGCCCGGTACCGGCGGCGGCGCCCGCCGCGTGCCCCGCCGCGCCCCTGCCCGGGCCGTGCCCGGACCGGCAGGCATGCCGCCCGCGTCGCCGGCGCCGCCACCGAGCCCGGCCGTGACCGCCGCCGGGGCTCCCCCGGAGGCGTTCGGCCGGCCGCCGCCGGTGTGCGGCCCGCCCCCCGCCGCCCGCAGGAGCCCGTCCGCTGACCGGCCGGAGGCGCCTGACGCGAACTCCGTGGCGGGGACGGGCGGCGCCGCGACAGGCACGGTGCCGGACAGCCGGTTCAGCGCCGTCAGGAGGCGTTCCAGGCGCGTCGCGTAGGTGTGCTCGCGGCCCAGCGTGGCGGTGAGCCAGGCCAGTTCGGTGCGCAGGTGGTCGGCCCAGGCGCCGTCCGTCAGCGGACGGAAGGTGTGCAGGGCGCCTCCGATGCGCCGCGCGGAGCGGCGCAGCGCGCGGGCCGCCTCGGCGGCCTCCTCCGCGTCCGAGCCGCTCTCGCGGTGCAGGCGCAGGCTCCGCAGGAAGGCGGTCGCCTGCTCCTGCAGATGGGCGGTGAGCACCGCACCGGCGGTCTCTTCACGGTGTTGCTGGGCCACGCCGGCGCCTCCGGGCGTCTATGAGCATCTCCTGTACGTGCCGCAGTGGCTGGCCGTCCGCGTCGGTGGAGTGCCGGGTCCATTCCCCGTCGGGGCCGAGGTGCCAGGACGAGGTTTCGTCGGCCATGCCCGTCTGGAGCAGCCGGTCGAGGGCCGCGCGGTGGGCCGGGTCGCTGACCCGGACCAGCGCCTCGATACGGCGGTCGAGGTTACGGTGCATCATGTCCGCGCTGCCCAGCCACACTTCGGGCTCGCCGCCGTTGCAGAAGGCGAAGACCCGGGAGTGTTCGAGGAAGCGGCCGAGCACGGAGCGGACCCGGACGTTCTCCGACAGCCCGGGGACCCCGGGGCGGATGGCGCAGATGCCCCGCACCCAGATGTCCACCGGCACTCCGGCCTGCGAGGCGCGGTAGAGCGAGTCGATCAGTGCCTCGTCCACGATCGAGTTGACCTTGATGCGGACGTAGGCGGGACGGCCGCTCCTGTGGTGCTGGATCTCCTTGTCGACCCGGGCGATCAGCCCGTCCCGCAGGGAGCGCGGGGCGACGAGCAGCCGGTGGTACGTCTCGCGGCGCGAGTACCCCGACAGCCGGTTGAACAGGTCGGACAGGTCTCCGCCGACGACCGGGTCGGCGGTCAGCAGCCCCAGGTCCTCGTAGAGCCTGGCCGTCTTGGGGTGGTAGTTGCCGGTGCCGACGTGGCTGTAGCGGCGCAGCGTGTCGCCCTCCTGGCGGACCACCAGGGACAGCTTGCAGTGGGTCTTCAGGCCGACCAGGCCGTACACGACGTGGCAGCCGGCCTCCTCCAGCTTGCGCGCCCACTTGATGTTGGCCTGCTCGTCGAAACGGGCCTTGATCTCGACCAGGACGAGGACCTGCTTGCCGGACTCGGCGGCGTCGATGAGCGCGTCGACTATGGGGGAGTCGCCCGAGGTGCGGTACAGCGTCTGCTTGATGGCGAGGACGTCCGGGTCGGCCGCGGCCTGTTCCAGGAACGCCTGCACCGAGGTGGAGAAGGAGTCGTACGGGTGGTGGAGCAGCACGTCGCGCTCGCGGAGCGCGGCGAAGATGTCGGGCGCGGACGCCGACTCCACCTCGGCGAGGTCCCGGTGGGTGCCGGCCACGAACTTCGGGTACTTCAGCTCGGGCCGGTCCTGTGCCGCTATGCCGAACAGGCCGGTCAGGTCCAGCGGGCCCGGCAGCGGGTACACCTCGGCGTCGGAGACCTTCAGCTCGCGGACGAGGAGGTCCAGGACGTACGGGTCGATGGTCTCCTCGACCTCCAGGCGGACCGGGGGCCCGAAGCGGCGGCGGGTGAGCTCCTTCTCCAGCGCCTTGAGGAGGTTCTCGGCGTCGTCCTCCTCGACCTCCAGGTCCTCGTTCCTGGTCACCCGGAACATGTGGTGGGCGAGGACCTCCATGCCGGGGAACAGCTCCTCGAGGTGCGCCGCGATGACGTCCTCCAGCGGCACGAAGCGCTGCGGCGAGGCCTCCAGGAAGCGCGAGAGCAGCGGCGGCACCTTCACCCGGGCGAAGTGCTTGTAGCCGCTGACCGGGTTGCGCACGACGACGGCCAGGTTCAGCGACAGGCCCGAGATGTACGGGAAGGGGTGCGCGGGGTCCACGGCCAGCGGTGTCAGCACCGGGAAGATCTGCTGGCGGAACAGGGTGAAGAGGCGTGCCTGCTCCTTCTCGGTGAGGTCGGGCCACCGGATGAGGTGGATGTTCTCCTCGGCGAGCGCAGGGGCCACGTCCTGCTGGAAGCAGGCCGCGTGGCGGGCCATGAGTTCCCGGGAGCGGGTCCAGATCAGGTCCAGCACCTCGCGGGGCTGGAGGCCGGAGGCGGAGCGGGTGGCCACGCCGGTGGCGATGCGGCGCTTCAGGCCCGCGACCCGGACCATGAAGAACTCGTCCAGGTTCGAGGCGAAGATCGCCAGGAAGTTCGCCCGCTCCAGCAGCGGGGTCGTCGGGTCCTCGGCGAGCTCCAGCACCCGTTCGTTGAACGCGAGCCAACTGCGCTCCCGGTCGAGGAAGCGGCCCTGGGGAAGCTCGGCGGCGGTGCCGTCCTCCTCGTACGCGTCGAGATCGGCGTCGAGGTCGGGTTCCAGGTCGGAGACCACGGCCGCCACGGTGTGCGGGCGGTGCGCGGCGATGGAGGCGACGGACGGCTGCGGGTGCTGACCCGACGCTGCCTGCTGGGCTGCCTGGGCATTCGACTGGCTCATGTAGTCATTGTTCCGCGTGCTCAGGAATATGGGCGCGTCGGACTGTGCCGGGGCGAGACGGATGCTCCGGTCCGGGGGCCCGTCCGCGCGGGCGTCCGGGGGATCAGGCACAGCGGGATGCATTCACCGAGCGTCGCAAGATTGTCTGAATCACCGGTAACGGAGACATGTCGTGCAGGAAATCGTGGCCCGACTCCCGGGGGTGCCGGGGCCCGCGCCGGCCGCCGCTTCGGCGGTCTCCGGAGCGTGTGACGGCCCCCGGTCCGCCCTCCGGAGCCCGGCGCCGGCGCCCGGCCTCCGGCCCGGTACGACGGGCGCGGAGCCTTGCGTGCCGATGCGGAGGCCGGTGCGAGTGAGGGCGTCCTCGCGCCGGACGCGGGCTGGGGGCCGACCGGGCCGTCGGCCTCGGTACGGCGCACGAGCCACGGCTTCCGCCGCGTCGGGCAGCCGGTGGGGGCGCGGCCCGGACCGTCCCGGCGCGGCGTGATCCGCCGGGCCCCGGTGGCAGCCCCTTCGGCGCCGAAGGGACGCAGGGAGCCCGGCGGGGGCGCGGCGGATCGGGTGCCGGGGCGGCCCCGCCTCCGGGTGCCCGCATGGTCCGGGCGGCCGGGCGGCCGGCCTCCGGCGCCCGGTACGGCGGAGGGTACTCGCACGGGAACGTCCCCCGGTCCCCGCACGGGGACGTCCCGGGTCTCCGGCCCCGGCTGCGGTACGGCGCAGCGGCCACGGGTTCGGCCGCCGGGGGCGGCCTGCGCTGCGCGTGCGTGGGCTCGGCCCTGCCCAGGGCACCTGGGGCCTCCGCGCGGTCACGGCGATGGGCCGTGCCTCCGCCGGGGCTCTCGGCCGGTGGGCAGCCGTGGCGCGCCCGTCGCAGGGCCGCCCGGCGGGCGTGATGCGCCCGTCGCAGGCTCAAGGGCCGGCCTGGGAGGGGCCGGCGGGGGGAGGCCGGAGAGAGCGGGCTGCCTGTAGG
>NZ_JAAAXQ010000343.1 GCF_009916105.1 Streptomyces sp. GC420
GTGATACAGGGCGTCGACACCGACCTCGCACCACGGCTCGCCACGAACGCCGAGCTCAGGATTTGCCGGCGGCCTCGGCGACGTTGTCGCCCCTGGCCACCCGGCGCGACGATCTGTGGCCGCGGGGGCGGCGCGGCGCCGTCCTGCCCGCACCCGCAGGGCGAGGAGCAGCACCGCCGCCGGCACCGGTACGCCGACCGTCAGCAGCCAGACCGGGACCCCGGCGACCGTCGTGACCCCGCCGTCGTAGTACGTGACGCGGCGGTACGGCGTGTCGGCGGCCGCCCTGCGCAACTCGTGGTCGCCGCTGATCCTGCCCGGCTCGGGGAACGACTGGAGGTAAGCCGTGAGGAAGACGCGGTCCCGGCCGCCCACGAAGTCCCGCAGAGCGGACCCCGCCCCAGCAAGGGCACCGGACCCCGCCCCAGCAGGGGCACCGGACTCCGCACCGGCGCCGGCATCCAGCGCGCCCGCGTACAGCAGCTCGGGCTCGGCGCCGCCGATCGCCGAGCGGGGCTCCATCCGGTGCTCGGCCAGGACGTAGAGCCCCAGCGTCTGCGGGTTCCGCGCCAGCCGCGACAGCCGCATCGGGTAGACGAGTTCCTCGCTGGCGAAGCGCAGCCGCAGCGGGTCGAGGCTGCCGTTCAGCGTCTCGCCGCTCTCCCGCGGGGCCAGCCGTATCGCCACGTACTCCCATCCGGCGTCCACGTACGGCTCCACCTCGGTGGCGAGGGCGTCCGGCAGCCGGAAGCCGTTGTCCTCCAGCCAGTCGCCCAGCGCGTCCGGGTCGGTGGCGGTCAGCCGGGCCACGTCGAAGGGGCCGAGCCGTTCGCGGCCGACCACGCCGACGGAGCCTCCCGGGGCCGGGGCGCCGGAGCCGTCGCTCTCCTCGGCGAACCGGTTCAGCGGCCAGTCGTCGCCGTCCGGCCAGAAATGGGTGCGGGCGCGCCGCTCCGGCGCGATCCGTCCCTCCAGGGCGTCGAACAGCGCGTTGTCGCCCAGCCCGACCGTCGCCCGGTTCGGAACGGGCATGATCCAGGCGGCCTCCGACGCGTCACCGGTGACGGCGAGCCGCATCATGATCTGCTCGGTGCGCCCGTCCCAGCGGACCGCCGAGATCTCCCGGTCGACGGCCACGTACATGCCGTCTCCGGGAACCATGGCCCCGCAGCCGCACGCGTATGCCGGACTGATCAGTGAGCTCAGCTGGAGGCCCAGCAGCATCATCACGACGACCAGCGGTTCCCGCCGCCGTCCGCGCCGCAGCCCGTCCCGCCGCCGCAGCCCGTCCCGCCGTCGGAGCCGCAGCCCGTCCCGCAGCCGCCCGTGCCCCACCCTCTGACGCTGTCTCTGCCGCACTTCCGTCCCCCTCGCCGTTCTCGGAGCTACGGACGGCCCACGGGCGGCGGCTGGTTCCGGACGGTTTCGGCCGGATCACGGCGCCGCACCCATGGCCGAGAGGATGAACAGTGGTGCGAGCTGTGCGCGGCGTATGAGAATGAGGCCGTCAAAATGGGGACGACGGTCAGGTGAATCGGGGGTTTCCCGCGTCTGTTCCCCGGGGGGTGTGCCAGTCTCCCTTGATCTGAGCGTGATCCGGACGGGTCCGGATCGGTAGGAGGTTCGGCGCGGCGTGGCGAATGCGGAGCACAGCAGACCGGGACCGGGCGGTCCCGTGGCGGGGGTGGCCGCAGGCTCCAGAGTCGTGGTGGCGCAGGCGGCACTGTGGCTGCTGGTCGCGCTGCTCGCCGTACGGCAGGCCGCGGCGGTGCTGCGGACGCCGCGCGGGGAGCGGCTGACCGACCTGGAGACCTGGATCGGCGAGGGCGGCGTGCTGCACGTCACCGGTTCGCTGTACGACGCCGATCCGGCGACCGGGAGACCCGGCTTCACCGGTACCCCGTTCTCCGGGCTCGTGCTCAAGCCGCTCACCCGATCGGCGGAACAGGCGCTGGGTGTCGCGTGGACGTTCTCCACGCTGCTGCTCGTCGTCGTGCTCGGCCTGGTCGTCGCCCGCGCCCTGCCGGGGCCGGTCTCGCGCCGTACGTCGATGCTGGCGGCGCCCGTCGCGATCAGCCTGTTCATGCTGTCGCTTCCGGTCCGCAACGCCTTCACGCTCGGCCAGACCAGCATCATCCCGGTGCTGCTCGTGCTGCTGGGCTGCTTCGCCGTCAAGGGCGAGCAGCGGTCGGGTGTGCTCATCGGCCTCGGCGCCGCCCTCCAGCCGGCGATGCTGCTGTTCGCCCCGCTGCTCTGGTTCACCGGACGGCAGCGGGCCGCCGCCTCCGCATGGGTCACCTTCGCCGCCTGCACCCTGCTCGCCTGGGCGGCGATGCCGGGCGACTCGCTGACGTACTGGGTGCACCACCTGGCGGGAGCCGGTCTCGGCGGCAGCGCCGACAGCCTCGCCAACCAGTCGCTGCACGGGGCGCTGCTGCGCCTCGGAATCGAGGGACCGCCGGAGATCGCCCTCCTCCTGGCACTGGGCGCCACCGTCGCCGTGGTCGGCCTGCGCAGGGCGGTGCGGTACGCACGGGACGGGCAGCTGCTGCTGGCTGTCGCCGTGACCGGCTGCGTCGCCGTCGCCGTATCCCCGACCGCCTGGCAGCACCAGCTGCTGTGGGTGCTGCTCGCGGTGGTCGGCCGGGTCGGGCGCCGGGCGTCGGACCGGCCGGTGTGGCCGGTCGTGGTCGTCCTGGTGATGTCGCTCAAGCCGACGATGCTGCTGCCGAACATCGAGGCGATCCAGCTGTTCGCGCGCAACGGTCCGCTGATCGCGGCGCTTGCCGCCGCCTGCGTGGTGCCCTTCCTGCCCAGGACCTCCGAGGTGTGGGCGCGGCCGCTGCCCGCCGTGTACGTGGAGCCGGTGTCGGCCCGCTGGGCCAGGGTCCCGCTCGCGCCGTTCTGGCGCCGGGTGACGACACGCCCCAACCTGGTGCTCGAACTGCTGGTGATCCGGGTCGTCTACTCGGCCTATTCCGAGGTCAGGGCCTCCGTGGACGGCAGCCGCGGCACGGCGGAGAAGCACGGTGACTGGGTGCTCGCCGCCGAGCGGTTCCTGGGCATCGACATCGAGCACTGGGCCAACCGGACGGTCACGGAGATCGGCTGGCTGGAGGAGACCTTCAACTTCTACTACACGTCGTTCCACTTCATCGTGCCGCTGGCGATCCTCGGCGTGCTCTACGCCCGCAGGCCCGGTGACTACCGCTGGGCCCGCTCCTCCATCGGCTTCGCCACGCTGCTCGCCCTGCTCGGCTTCTGGCTGTTCCCGCTCGCCCCGCCCCGGCTGATGCCGGGCATGGGCTTCGTCGACACGGTGCACGGCCCGCAGGACTTCTCGCAGCCCGACTACGGGGCGATGACCGAGGTCACCAACCAGTACGCGGCGATGCCCTCGCTGCACTTCGGCTGGTCGCTGTGGTGCGGCGTCGTCGTCGTCGTACTCGCCCCGAAGCTGTGGATGAAGCTGCTCGGCCTGGTGCATCCCACGATGACGGTGTTCGCGATCGTCGCGACCGCCAACCACTGGGTGCTGGACGCCGTGGGCGGCGCTGCCGTCGTCGCGGCGGGCTTCGGGCTGACGTACGCGCTGTCCGGGCCGCGCAGGACGCTGGTGCCGGAGACCGCGTCCGTACGGGAGTACGCGGAAGGGTCCGCACGGCAGGCCGCACAGGTGTCGGCAGGTGAGGCGCACGCGCAGGTGTCCGTACGGGCGCCCGCGGAGAAGTCCGCACATGAGGCCGCGCACGCCCACGCGCGGGAGGCCGGGCACGAGCCCGCCGCGGTGGGCGCGGTGGCGGCGGGCGGCGGGAGCGTGGCTTGGACGGAAAGGCCCCTGCCGCCCGACGAGGACCCGGTCAGCCGGGACTGACCAGGAGTTCCTTGACGCCGTTCAGCCACGGCGAGCGCAGTCGGCGTGGCTCGCCCGCCAGCCGCAGCCCCGGCAGTTCGTCGGCGATGGCGTTGAAGATCAGGTCGATCTCCAGGACGGCGAGGCTCTTGCCGAGGCAGTAGTGGGGGCCTCCGCCGCCGAAGCCGAGGTGCGGGTTGGGGTCTCGCGAGATGTCGAAGACCTCGGGGTGGTCGAAGACATCGGGGTCGTTGTTGGCGGAGGAGTAGAACAGGCCGACCCGGTCGCCCCTCCTGATCCGCTGCCCGCCGAGCTCGGTGTCGCGGGTGGCGGTGCGCTGGAAGGACATCACGGGGGTGGCCCAGCGGACGATCTCCTCGGCGGTGGTGGAGGGCCGCTCCCGCTTGTACAGCTCCCACTGGTCGGGGTGGGTGAGGAAGGCGTGCATGCCGTGGGTGATGGCGTTGCGCGTGGTCTCGTTGCCGGCGACGGCGAGCAGCAGCACGAAGAAGCCGAACTCGTCGGAGCCGAGGTTGCCGTGGTCCTCGGCCGCGACCAGCGCGCTGACGATGTCCTTGGCCGGGCACTCCTTGCGGGCGGCGGCCATGTTCATGGCGTACCCGATCAGCTCGGCGGCTGCCTCGGTGCCGACCTCCTCGGTGATGGCGAACTCCGGGTCGTCGTACGCCACCATCTTGTTGGACCAGTCGAAGATCTTCGTGCGGTCCTCCTGCGGTACGCCGATGAGTTCGGCGATGGCCTGGAGCGGGAGTTCGCAGGCGATCTCGGTGACGAAGTCGAAGCTGCCGCCGGGGCGCGAGGCGGCCAGCGCGGTGGCCTTCGCCGTGGTGACGATCCGTCGGGCGCGGTCGCGCAGGGCCGACTCCAGGGCGCGGATGGCGCGCGGGGTGAAGCCGCGCTGGACGATCTGCCGGACCCGGCTGTGCTCCGGCGGGTCCATGTTCAGCATGATCAGTTTCTGGACCTCTATCTGATCGCGGCTGATCCGTTCGTTGAAGCGGATGATCGCGGTGTTGAGGTTGGAGGAGTAGATCTCGGGGTGGGTCGAGACCTCCCTGACGTCCGCGTGCCGGGTGACGACCCAGTACCCCTCGTCCTCGAACCCGGAGACGCCCGCAGGCTGGGAGCACCACCAGACGGGAGCGGTCTGCCGCAGTTCGGCGAACTCCGGGTGGGGCATGCGGCTCTGGTAGATGTCGGGATCGGTGAGGTCGAACCCCTCGGGCAGCGCGGGGCGAGGCGTGGATGGCATCGACAACCAACTCCAGATCGATCTGATGGACCATCAGAAGCTGGCGAGAAGGTAGTAACGGGTTCTACAAGTCGCAAGGCCCGTGGCGCCAACTGTTGCGTGCGCGCGACTTGGGTGGTTGGCGTGCAAGACCCTTGCGTACCGCCGGTAGCAGTGGTGAGACTGCCTGAAGAACTAGAACGCGTACTAGTTGTGTCTCCGTGACCGCGGGCGCCGGGACGCCCCGCGGAAGTCCAGGAGAGGACGCGCAGGCTCATGGCAGCTGAACCCGTGATCGTGGAAGCCGTCAGGACCCCCATCGGCAAGCGCGGCGGCGCGCTCGCCAACCTCCACCCCGCCTATCTGCTCGGCGAGACCTACCGCGAACTCCTCGGCCGCACCGGAATCCCCGCCGACTGCGTGGAGCAGATCGTCGGCGGCACGGTCACCCATGCCGGGGAGCAGTCCATGAACCCGGCCAGGACGGCCTGGCTGGCGGTGGGGCTGCCGTACGAGACCGCGGCGAGCACCGTGGACTGCCAGTGCGGATCGAGTCAGCAGGCCAATCACATGGTCGCGAACATGATCGCCGCCGGGGTGATCGACATCGGCATCGGCTGCGGTGTCGAGGCCATGTCGCGGGTGCCGCTCGGCAGCGGCTCCCGGCACGGTCCCGGCAAGCCCTTCCCCGAGGAGTGGAACGTCGACCTGCCCAACCAGTTCGAGGCTGCCGAGCGCATCGCCCGCCACCGAGGACTGACCAGGGAGAACGTGGACGCGCTCGGGCTCATCTCGCAGGAGCGGGCGGCCACCGCCTGGGCCGAGGAACGGTTCAAGCGGGAGACCTTCGCGGTCCAGGTCCCCACGACGGAGGCCGAGCAGGCGGCAGGCCAGGGCATGTGGCGGCTGGTCCACCAGGACGAGGGCCTGCGCGACACCAGCATGGAGGCCCTCGGCCGACTGAAGCCGATCATGCCGACCGCCGTGCACACGGCGGGGAACTCCTCGCAGATATCGGACGGGGCGGCGGCCGTGATGTGGGCCTCGAAGCGGATGGCCCGCGCCCTGAAGCTGAAGCCGCGCGCCCGCATCGTCGCCCAGGCGCTGACGGGTGCCGATCCGCACTTCCATCTGGACGGCCCGGTCGACGCGACCCGGGCGGTGCTGGGCAAGGCCGGCATGACGCTCAAGGACATCGACCTCGTCGAGATCAACGAGGCCTTCGCCTCCGTGGTGCTCAGCTGGGCGCGGGTCTTCGAACAGGACCTGGAGAAGGTCAATGTCAACGGCGGTGCGATCGCGCTCGGGCATCCGGTCGGGGCGACCGGGGCGCGGCTGATCACCACGGCCCTGCACGAGCTGGAACGCGCCGACAAGGAGTTCGCGCTGATCACGATGTGCGCGGGCGGGGCGCTGGCGACCGGCACGATCATCCAGCGGCTCTAGCGAAGGCCGCCGCGGGCGCGGCCGCCATGGCCTCCGTGGTCTCCCGGGAGGAGGTGCGGGGCTGCCGTGCGAGGGTTCACACACGGCGTCCGGCGGCCGTCCCCGTGGGGACGGCCGCCGGAAAGGTACGCGCCGGTGCGAGCCGGTCGGCTCAGTACCAGTTGTGCGACTGCCAGAACGACCAGGCGCCGCACGGGCTGCCGTAGCGCTCGTTCATGTACTGCAGACCCCACTTGATCTGGGTGGCCGGGTTGGTCTTCCAGTCGGAACCGGCGGACGCCATCTTCGAGGCGGGCAGGGCCTGCACCAGGCCGTAGGCGCCGGAGGAGGCGTTCGTCGCCTTGTGGTTCCAGCCGCTCTCGTGGCTGACGATCTTGCTGAAGCACTGGTACTGCGCGTCGCTCTTGATCATCTGCTTGGCGATCGCCTGGGCACCAGAGGAGCCGGCGGCCTGGGAGGGCGTCGCTGCGAGCAGCATGCCGGCGGCACCGGCGGCGACGGCGGAGGCGGCGAGGGTCTTCTTGCCGAGGGCGATGCGGCGGATGACGGACTTGGACACGGAGAGCCTTTTCGTTCGGGGATATGTGGTCGCGGGCATGCCAAGGACATGCGAGAGCCGCTCGCGTACAAGGCGTGTACGAGGTGGTGCGCTCACGCAGTCCGGGATCCGCTCCGGGGTTCCGGGCGGTCCGGTCCGGTTCGGTTCGGATCCGGCTGCTGGGTGGCGGCCGTTCGGCTGCCGTCCCTGCGACGTGGACCAGTTTTAGCCGGATGACTCTCGGGTCGCAAAGACCCCCTCTACTACGAGACTTCGTGACTTGGGTGGAATGTCCTGATTGATGGGGGAGGGTGAGGGGTTGTTTGCGCAGGTGGACTCGGTTCGGCGGGCCGAAGGGCTCTCCTATGCCGCTTCGTATGTGATGTGTGCCCTGTGCGCGGCCTCACCTGCGCGGGGCCCGGAACGCCCTCGATCTCACGCAGGGTGACGGGGGTGCGGCGCGGGTCTACGCTCAAGAGAAACGGGAAAATCGGGCAATGGAGGGTGAGAGGAGAGCCTCATGTCCCGCAAGGTCGCAGACTGCACGAAGCAGCCGAACGAAGTGGGCTGCACGCTGGTCATCATCGGTGAGGAAGAAGAGGTCGTGCGGGCGGCCGCCGACCACGCCGTCGCGGTCCACAGCGAGGCCGACAGCGGCGAACTGCGCGACTGGATCCGCAGGGATCTGCAGGACGAGCAGTCCTGGCTCGCCGCCCACGTACCGGCCTGATACGGCGAGGCGCGAGCACGAGCCCGCGCAGGGCCCCGCGGGGAGACGTGCCCGCGCGGGGTGCGCCTGGGGTGCTGCTGAATGCGGTGCGCCGGGTGCCGCGGTGCGAGTCGCCGTACGGCACCCGGTGCGTCGGGCGCCCGCGCACCGGGTGCGCGGGCGCTGCTGCGGTGGCGCCGCTCACGGGGTGGCGCCGCTCACAGGCAGCGCGGCAGCCGCAACGAGGGTGTGATCCGCGATCACCGCATCGCGGTGGAGGCGTGGGGTCCCGGCCGGCCGGGTGGCGGCGCCCGGCAGGACGTTCGCGAGAGGTCATCGGCACGAACGCCTGACCGGCGGGCGCCTGGGAAGTCCGGAGCCGTCCGTCCGGAGCCGTCCGGGCTCGCCGCCGAAAGGCCGGCAGCGTGTGAGGCACGGGCCTTCCCGGCCACCGGCCGGTCGGCGGCCGTGCATCGGCCCGGTGACCGGCTGCGGGGATCGTCAGGGAGTGGTCCTGTGGCGGCCCGGTGACCGGCTGCGGGGATCGTCAGGGAGTGGTCCTGTGGCGGCCCGGTGACCGGCTGCGGGGATCGTCACGGTGTGGTCCCGCGGCGCTCCGGCGGACCGCCTGCCACGGCTGGGGCCGGCGCGTTTCCGCGGCCGGCCCGGCGTACGGCGGCGAGTTCCCGACGCTCCCGGCAGGCGCTGCCGCCCGGCAACCGGCGGCCGCAGCGGCAGGGGAGGCCGTTACGTTCTGAACCCCCGACGGCCGCACGGGTCGGAGTCACCCGCGTCACCCGCGTCACCCGCGTCACCCGCGTCACCCGCGTCACCCGCGTCACCCGCGTCGGTGGAGGCGGCGGAGGGGTCGGAGGG
>NZ_JAAAXQ010000344.1 GCF_009916105.1 Streptomyces sp. GC420
ACCCCCATCGCCGCCCCGGCCCGCCGAGGTTGGCTCGCTCCCCGGCCCCAGCCGGGCGGCTAGAACAGGGTCAGCGGCTCGGGAGGGGCCGGCGTGGTCTGGTGTTCTCGGATCGCGTCCCGAAGCTGCGCGGCGCTCACGCGGGCGGCGTCGAACGTCTCGGTCCAGCCATTGGGCATCTGGACGGCGGTGAGGAAGACGCCGTGCCCGGCGGCGCGCAGGCGCCGCAGGATCGTCTGCTCGACGGCCAGGGCGTCGTCGCCGGTGGGCACGTGGTGTTCGTAGAACAGGGTCCATCCCAGGCGGCGGTGCTGGGCGATGCGGTCGTTGCGCTGGAGAGCGCCGGCGACACCGATCTTGACGGCGCCGTGCTGCGCGTGGGTGACAACGTAGACGCGGGCGGGCGCGGCGCGGTCGAAGCCGAAGCGGGCGCAGTACTTGCATCTGCGGCCGCTGCGGATCTTGGACAGGGTGGGGGTCGAGGTGCGGCCGCAGGTGGTGCAGCGGCAGCGCCAGGGCGTCATGGTCGTGGTGTAGGGCTCCAGGGGCTCGAGGCCGGCCTCGCGCATGGAGGCGGCGGCGCGCTCGGGGTCTTCCCGTCGTGCGGCGGCGGCGCGGAGGTCGGCGCAGCGTCGGCATCCGCTCTGGCCGGCGAGGATGGATCCGAAGGCCGGTGAGGTGATGGTGCCGCAGCCGTGGCACAGGCACCGCCAGGGGTACTTGACCCCGCGGTACGGTTCCTGGGGTTCGAATCCGTGCTCGCGCATCTCGGCGACGGCCAGGTCCTCGTCGTGGCGCTGTGCCGCACCGTTGGCCCGGTCGGCGCACCGTTTGCAGGCCGGACGCCGGCTCCGGCCGGTCAGGGAACCCAGGCGCGGGGAGACGATGGCCCCGCACTTGGCGCAGCGGCTCTTCCACGGGAACGCGGTCCCGGGGTACGGCTCCAGCGGCTCCAGGCCCGCCGTCCGCATCACCGCGGCCGCGGTCTCGGCGTCGTGGCGCATCGACTCGTTGGCCTTGCGCCGGCCACAGGGGTAACAGCCGCCCTGCCCCTGCCGGATGGAACCCAGCGTGGGGGTCCCGGGCTCTCCGCACGTCCGGCAGCGGACGGGCCAGGGCGTGTCCACTCCCGGGTACGGGGCGAGGGGTTCCAGGCCCGCGGCCCGCATGTCGGCCGCGGCAACGTCCGGGTCGACCGGCGCGTTCGGTGCGCACCACCGGCAGGGCCCGGCACCGGAGTTGATCCGGACGTAGGTGGGTGTGACCTCGCGTCCGCATGCGAGGTGGCGGCACCGCCACTTCCGGTCACTGCCGGGATAGGGCTCCAGGGGCTCCAGGCCGGCCGCCCGCATCACGCCGGCCGCGGCCTCGGGCTCGAGCCGGGCCCGCCCGGAGCAGTACACGCAGCCGCGCTGTCCCTTGGTGACGTTGCTCAGGCGGGGGGTGACCTCCCGCCCGCACGCCGTATGGCGGCACCGCCACGGGGCGGCGCTGCCGGGGTAGGGCTCCAGCGGCTCCAGGCCCGCCGCCCGCATGATCTCTTCCGGCTCGCGGGGGTCCTTCCGCGGTCTGCCGGTGCGCGCCATGGTCCAACTCCCCGCGTTCCAAGGGTGAGCGGGGTCGTGCCTCGCTGTGCGGCGCAGCATAGGGGCGAGCACTGACATCGACGCCGGTGACCGCCTTGCCGCAGGTGGGAACCGGTGCCCGCCTCCGCCCGGCGGCCCGGGGCTCAGTCCGCCGGTTCGAGTACGAGGGGCGGGCACGCATCGTCGCCAGTGCCGTTCGCTCCGGTCAGGTCCTCGCAGATCCGGGAGTGCAGAGCGATGGAGGCGGCATCGAGCCGCCCCCACTGCTCGCTCGTCAGGTCGGGCAGCAGTGCACCGAGGTGGTGCAGCGCGAAGGCGACGGCCGCGGGCACCGCGTGACCGAGGAGGTTGTCGAGGCCGGCGCTGTGGGCATCGTCGTGAAGGTCGCGGCCCCCGGACAGCCCGTAGGCCAGACCGTACTTGTAGGCCGCTTCTTCGGTGAGGGTGTTGTTCGCGAGGGCGCGGACGCCGGTGGTGCAGTCGGCGGTGGCCAGGAGCTGGTCGATCACGGCGCGGGGAATCGTCTCGCCGGTGAAGGTGGTGGCGTCGGTCATGTGTGGGGAACGGCGGACCGGGGTCCGGTGACACGCAGGGCTCCGGTATTTCCGATCCGGGCCCGCGGCCGGGAGTTCGGGCGGGATCGTCCGCCAGCTGTCGGGATCGGGCCGGCCACGAGTGCGGTGAATCGCGGTCGGGGCGCGGCGTCAGACGAAGGGGCCTTGCGCCGCGCCGCCGGCGGTTACGGACGCTGGGCGAGCATCGGAACGACGTGGCTGGAGTGCTGGATGTAGGCGGCGAGGTCGGGACCCAGCAGGCCGGTGACCGTCAGCAGGTCCTTCATCCGCACGTCGACGGGGACGGTCAGCAGCGGTTCCCAGTGGGCCGCCCGGTTGCGCAGCTCGTGCAGGTCACCGATGAGCTGGTCGACCGTCGCGCGGTTGGTGCCGGGAGGGAACGCGAAGTGGAGGTGGGGCACCCACAGTGTCTTCTCGTGGGCGGAGGTGGACAGGTACCGCCACACTCCCAGCGACAGATCGGCGATGACCTTCCCCGGCGGGGCCGTGCGACCGTAGCGCTTGCGGGCGCTGTCGATGGCGCTGCGAGTCTTGTCGTTGATGTCGACCTGCCGCGGGCCGCGCCGGCCGCCCTTCTTGACGCGGATCAGCGGGGCCCGAAGCGGGCTGGCCGGGTCGTCGAGCCAGTGCGTCGCACCGGTCCAGGTTGCGTCCAGCGCTCCGGCGTACGCGTTACGCAGAGCGATCTCGAAGTGGCTCAGGTCACGCAGGACCGCGCAGGTCAGGGCCGTGTTCCACTCGTACAGTGCCAGGGCGCGGACGGGGTCGCCGCCGGCTGCGCTCAGGTAGATGCTGTGCCGGGCGGGGCTTGGTGCCGTGGTCCGGCACGTTCGGGATGCGGCCGCGGCGGCCGAGAAGGCGGTGAAGACCCGGCGCGAGACGCTGGCGGCGCTCACCGGCAGCGGCATGGTCGCGGACGCCTCCGCGGCCGCCGAAGAGCTGTCGGCCTCAGGTCGCGCTCCCACGGCGGTCCGTGTCCGCCGCCCGTATCTCCGTCATTCCGTTCCGCTCGAGGTCGAGACGGAGCGCAACGGCCTGCCCCGCGAGAAGCGGCCCCCGGCCGGACGTCTGATCGCACCGCGCGGGGTCACCGGCCGACTGCACCTGCTGCTGCTGTTCGCCGCCGCGTGCCAGGCGGCCCCCGGCCGGCAGTGGCACTGCAACCTCCCCATCGAGCACGGCCGCGAGCAGCCGTTCTCTCTCGAACGGCTGGTCTGCGCCTTCGCCCGCCACCGGGGTGGCACCGGATACGTCGCCAGCCCGAAGGCGAACAAGCTCCGGCAGATCACCGAGGCTCTCAAGACCCTCAACGACCAGCACCTGCTCGACCTGCCGCACCGCGGCGCATACCAGCCGTTCCGCGACTTCAGCCTGCTGTGCGACAGCGGCCAGAGCACGGACAACGCCCCCATCACCTACCGGGTGCCCTCGGCGAAGGAGCCGTGCATCGCCATCCCGACCGAGTTCTTCAGCCACGGCTGGGTGCATCTGCTGACCCCCAGCGAGATCGCCGCCTACCTGATGTGGCTCGACGTCAACCAGAACCCCCAACACGAGGAGCCCTACGTCACCGGAGCGGAGCGTGCCGGGGCCTACGGCCTGACCCGCGAGGCCTTCGAGACCCACCAGGCGCTCCAGGCCTTCGGACTCGTCGACGTCGTCCCCGACCTCATGCGACACGACGACGGGAAGTACACCGACTACAACCCCGAGGGCCGTCCCCCGCCGTGCCACCGCGTCACCGTCACCGCCGGCGGGCTCAACCTGGAAGCCGCGCCCCGGATCACCGAGGTCCTCAACCGCTACGCCGCGACCGCCGACTGGGGCCGCCCGCTCGGTGCCCGCCCGATCTGAGCCGTCCTCTCTCCCTCGACGGAATCCGCTGCTACATGCCGGGTCCGGCCGGGAGTGACCACTGCGGTCAGCAGTGCGGCGGCCGGCCACAGCACGACACCGACACCGACGAGGGCCAATGCCGAAAGGCCGGCGTGATGGGCGGCAAGCAGCAGGGTGGTCGTGTGCAGGGCGCCGGCGGTGGCGGCCAGGTCAGCGCTCCAGCCCGTACGCCGCCGAAGGGCACCCTCGATCAGACGGCGCACGCCCGTGGCGCATCCGACGAGCGCGGGTCCGCCCATGAAGGCCAGCGCCAGGGCGGCCCCCCAGAGGGAAGGGGCTGCGATGAGCGTCGCGAGGACGGCGCCGCCGGTCAGGATCAGCATGGTCAGCAGGCCGGCGGTCGTGATCCGCAGCTCTTGTGCGGCATGCGGCCGGGGCGGGTCGAGGCAGTAGGAGCCCGCGAGCAGCAGCCCGGCGGCGCCGCCGAGGGCGACCGACCAGGTATTCGGGAGCGCCGTGGTCAGGGAGAGCTCACCGGCGATCGCGGCAGCGGTGACAGCCCCCGCGTACAGGGCCGTGCGGCCCGCCCTCGGGCTGCTGCAGTCCTGGGCCGCGGTGTCGGGGACGGCTGCGACGAGGGTGGGCGTGGGCAGCCGCTGGGTCGGCACGGCTGTGGGTGCGTCAGCGACGGCCAGGGCCGCGTGAAGCTGCGTGAGGCGGGCGCGGGTGTCGACCGCGGTCGGCCGACGGTCGGGGTCCTTGTCGAGGAGCTCCAGGACCAGCTGCTCGAGCTCGCGGGGGACGCCGGGGCGCAGGGTGGACAGCGGGGCCGGCGCGGTGTTGAGGTGCTGGTTGAGGACCTGCCATCCCGTGCCGGTGAAGGGGACACTGCCGGCGAGGAGCTCGTGGAGGAGGCAGCCGAGCGAGTACAGGTCGCTGGGCGCGCCCAGGGTGGTGTCGCCGCGAGCCTGCTCGGGCGACATGTAGGCGGGGGTGCCGATGGCGACGCCGGTCACGGTCAGGGTGTGGTGGGTGGCGTCGGCCAGGCGGGCGATACCGAAGTCGCACAGCCGCGCGGTTCCGCCGGCCGCTTCGTCGAGGAGGATGTTGGACGGCTTGAGGTCGCGGTGGACGATGCCATGGTGGTGGGCGGCCTCCAGGGCCTGGCTGATATGGATCGCCCAGGTCAGGGCCTGGGGGATGGGGAGCGGGCGGCCGGTGAGCGTGTTCAGCGGCCGCCCGCCGACGAGGTCCATGGCCAGGAAGAGGATCCGGCAGCCGTCGAGGTCGGCAGCACCATGGTCCCGGACAGCGACGACGTTCGGGTGGGACAGGCGCGCGGCGACCTGTGCCTCGCGGCGGAAGGCCGCTTCCCGTACCGGGTCCCCCTCCCCCACCGGGATGATCTTGAGGGCGGCGTCGTGGCTCTCGTGGAGGTCCTCGGCGCGCCACACGGTGCCCATGCCTCCGCTGCCGATCGGCTCCGTCAGCCGGTACCGGCCGGCGACCGTCGTGCCGCGCATCAAGTCCTCCAGCCCTGCATGTCCGGGCGCTGGGGCCGGCCGGCTCCAGGCGCACCGCGGGCGAGGGCGTGCCCGCGGTGCGGCGCAGCATACGAAAACGCCTTGCCGGGGCTGGGTGGAGCGATGCCGGCGCCGCGGCTGCGTCCAGCATTCCAGGGGATGTTTTTGCAGGTCAGCGCCACGTGATTGTGGTTGTGCGGGCGCGTGTGGCGGGTGGCGCCCGTGCTGCCGGACGGCGCGCGGTGCTGTCATCGGATTCCGGGGGAATCCTTCGGATATGGACGACAGATGCGCGTGGTGTGGCGCCGGGCTGCACGGTGGTCGGCGGCGCCGGTACTGCCCTCGTCCGCGTTCCTGCCGGCAGGAGGCGTACCGGGAACGGCGGCGGGCGGCAGCTGCCCTCCGGGCCCGGATCGCTCTGCTGCAGATCTCCCAGGAGATCCGGACCCGGTGCGAGGCCCTGGAACTGCTGGTGGCCGACGCGGTCGAGCACGAGCGGGCCGCGGCCGGGCTGCACAGCACCGCGGCCGCGGACTTCCGTCACCTGACCAGCGAGCTGGTCAGGTGCGCGGTGATCGCGGATCGCGAGGTGAGCGCCACCTGGGAGCAGATCGGGCGCCCGCACGGTCTGACCGCGGATGCGGCCAGGGCCCGGTACGGCCGGGCCCGGCTCCTGTGGCCTCCGCCGACGCTGGAGTGACGTTCGCGGTGAGGCGCCCGGTCGCTGGAGTGAGGCAGGTCCGGCTGGGCGCGGGAACGGTGCGGGGTCCGGATACGGCGAGGGGCCCGGACGGATCCGGGCCCCTCGATGAGTAGCGGGGACAGGATTTGAACCTGCGACCTCTGGGTTATGAGCCCAGCGAGCTACCGAGCTGCTCCACCCCGCGTCGGTGAGACCACACTCTACACAGTGGCTGTCGCGGGGCGGCGCTCATTTAACGGGGTCAGCCGCGGCGGACGATGTTCTCGGCCTGGGGGCCCTTCTGGCCCTGGGTCACGTCGAAGGTGACCTGCTCGCCTTCGAGGAGTTCACGGAATCCGCTGCCGGAGATGTTGGAGTAGTGCGCGAAGACGTCCGGTCCGCCGCCGTCCTGCTGAATGAAGCCGAAGCCCTTCTCGGCGTTGAACCACTTCACGGTGCCGCTGGCCATGCGTCTGTCCTTCGAAATCGCCGGGTGCTTCCCGGTCGGTCATGGGTGGTGCTCTCCGTCATCGGAGGGCGTCCGGCGTCCGTTCTACCCCCGTTGGCGGGAGGCCAATCCGGCTCCCGCGGGGGTGAGGCGTGCCGTTGTGCTCCCCAGCGAGCCTCGGGGCCTTCAGTGCTGGGCTGCTGCCCGCGGGAGGCAGGCGCCTACTTGCCCTTCGCGGCGTCCTTGAGCTTCGAGCCCGCGGAGACCTTCACGCTGAAGCCGGCCGGGATCTGAAGCGGTTCGCCCGTCTGCGGATTGCGGGCGGTGCGAGCGGCACGATGGGTCCGCTCGAAGGTCAGGAAGCCGGGGATGGTGACCTTCTCGTCGCCCTTGGCGACGATCTCGCCGACGGTCTCGGCGAAAGCGGCCAGCACGGCGTCGGCGTCCTTGCGGGTCACCTCGGCACGCTCTGCGAGGACGGCGATCAGCTCACTGCGGTTCATGGGCGGTGCTCCGTGATGCTCGGGGTGCCGCGGCCGCTGGGCAGACGCGACTCTTCTGGGCGCCATCCTGTCACCAGGGTCGGACAACGCTGCGCCCCGGTGCGGCGGCGGGTCGCCCGGTGCGCAGCATACGGTGCGGATCGTCCGTCAGAGGAGCGGGGACGAAGCCGTGGCGTGCGTGCCAGGCGCGCAGTTCGCCGCGATCGAGCCCGGGCTGAGGAGTGGGGAACGGGCACGCTGCGAGTCCGAAGCCTCGACGCGACCTACTGCTCCGGCGGAAGTACGCAGTTCCCATACAAGTTCCAGGTCGCTGGCGACGAGGTGCACGACGGGCATCGAGGGGCGTGCCTTTCTCGTCCGGGAGCCTCCCCTGCGGGCTCTATCTTCCGCGAGGGTTTCGTTCAGGTGCCGGGGCTGGCTGCGGGCGCGGCGGTCAGCTGCGGGTGGCGGGTGATGCCGGCGGCGGTGACGGCCTGGAGGTGTTCGGGGGGCAGCTCGTCCCAGCGTTTGCGGAGGTTTTTGAGCCACTGGCCGACCTTGTACTCCTCGCCGTCGAGGGTGATGGTGTCGCGTTGGCGGATGTGGAGGTGGCCTTCGCGGTCGCGGAAGGCGGCGACGGCCGCCAGGCCCTGCTCGAGCTGCCGCTGCTGGCGGGCGGCGCGGCCGGTGGGCTGCGGCGGTTCGGCGGCGGCGGGTTCGATCAGGGTGATGCCCAGTTCGCGCACGAGCTGGAGCTGTTCGGGGTGGAGGGTGCTGTAGTCGGTGCTCTGGGCGCGGACCCATTCGCCGAGGGGTTCGTCGTCGTCGGTGACGAAGTCGGCGGGGAGGTCGTCGAGGACGATGCTCGCGTCGGCGTAGGTGCGGGCGGTGTAGTAGAGGCGCTGCCAGGTGATGGGCCAGGCGGGGTTCCAGTACGGGTCGATCTCGGTGAGCGCGGTGTCGGTGGGGTCGGGTTCGAGTCCGTTGTCCGCGCGGGTGCGGGCGGCGGCTCGGCGGTTGGTGAGCCAGCGGCCGAGGGCGAAGTCGCCGGCCATCTCGCCGGTGGGGGCGGCGAGGTGTCCGTGGCGGTTGGCCCAGTTGCGGGCGTGGAGGAGTCCGCGTTCGGCGGCCTGGGTCTGGAGGTTCCAGATGATGCCGAGGTGTTCGAGGGCCTTGATCTGGGCGGGCTTGAGGGTGCCGGCCGCGTATGCCTTGCGCATGCGGTTGATCCAGCGGCCCAGTGCGAAGCCGTTCTCGTCGTCGTGGAGCCGGGGGACGTCGAGGTGTCCGTGGGTCTGCTGGTAGGCGGTGGCGGCTTCCAGGCCGCGGCGGAAGGACGCTTCACGGGGGTGGAGGACGCGTAGCCGGAACGCCTGGGCGATGGTGTCGGCGGGGAAGGGCCGGTCGAAGA
>NZ_JAAAXQ010000345.1 GCF_009916105.1 Streptomyces sp. GC420
GGACTCGTCGAGCAGAGAGGGACGGACGCTGGTGCCCAGACCGGGAATCAGCCGGCGACCGGGCTTCCCGCCGAAGGTCACCGAGCCGGCCGCGTCCACCGCCACGATCCGCACCCGCCGGCGCCACCGCGCCGCCCATGGAGTGGCCCACCACATCGGCCCGTTCCACTCCGAGCGCGCCGAGGAAGGCCCGTACGTCGTCGCGCATCAGCTCGAAGGAGTACGTACCGGGCCAGGAGCTGCGGCCGTGCCCGCGCAGATCGACGGCGTACACCCGGCGGGACTCGGCGAGCTCCTCCGCGACGCCGTCCCAGTTTCCGCTCTCCCCGCCCCTGCCGTGCAGCAGCACGAGCGCCGGGGCGCCGGGGTCGCCCAACACGCGGTAGGCCAGGTCGAGTCCGTTGGCCCTCACAGTCGTGTACCCATCCATGGAGGCCACGCTAATCGCCCGCCCGGTTCCGGGGCAGCCGCCCGCGACAGGAGAAACGTCTCAGCGCGCACGGCCCGCCGCATCGCCCCGCACCGGCACGGGCGTGGGGGGGGCGGCGCCCTCCCGCCGCCGGGCGGATCAATCACCCTGCACGCTTCTTGACGGGCGTGCGCGGTGGATGAATAACTGATCCACCGAACGATCGGTCGGCTGAAGCTGAGGCGGTGGAACTGCATGACGACGACGGCTGTGCTCGACGACGGTGAGCGGCTGACCCGGGAGGAACTGGCGGCGGCGCAGCTGGAACGGCTGCGCGCGAGCCTGCGGCACGCGTACGAGAACGTGGACTTCTACCGGCGCTCCTTCGACGGGGCCGGGGTGCGCCCCGAGGACTGCCGCACACTCGCCGACCTGGCCCGGTTCCCGTTCACCACCAAGGCCGACCTGCGCGACAACTACCCCTTCGGGATGTTCGCCGTCCCGCAGAACGACGTACGGCGCGTCCACGCCTCCAGCGGAACGACGGGCCGGCCCACGGTCGTCGGCTACACGCAGCGCGACCTCGACATGTGGTCGGACATGGTGGCCCGTTCACTGCGCGCCGCCGGCGCCAGGCCCGGCCACAAGGTGCATGTGGCATACGGCTACGGCCTGTTCACGGGCGGGCTCGGCGCGCACTACGGTGCCGAACGGCTCGGCTGCACCGTGATCCCGGCCTCCGGCGGCATGACGGCCCGCCAGGTGCGGCTGATCCAGGACTTCCGCCCCGAGATCATCATGGTGACGCCGTCCTACATGCTGACGCTGCTCGACGAGTTCGAGCGCCAGGGCGTCGATCCCCGTTCGACCTCCCTCCGGGTGGGAGTCTTCGGGGCCGAGCCGTGGACGGAGGAGATGCGCCGGGAGATCGAGGACCGGTTCGCGATCGACGCTGTCGACATATACGGCCTCTCCGAGGTGATCGGTCCCGGTGTGGCGCAGGAGTGCGTCGAGACCAAGGACGGACTGCACATCTGGGAGGACCACTTCTACCCGGAGGTGGTCGACCCGTTCACCGGCGAGCCGCTGCCGGACGGGGAACGGGGTGAGCTGGTGTTCACCTCACTGACCAAGGAGGCCATGCCGGTGGTGCGCTACCGCACCAGGGACCTGACCCGGCTGCTGCCCGGCACGGCCCGGGTGTTCCGCCGGATGGAGAAGGTGACGGGCCGCAGCGACGACATGGTGATCCTGCGCGGGGTGAACCTCTTCCCGACCCAGATCGAGGAGATCGTGCTGCGCACACCGGGCGTCGCCCCGCACTTCCAGCTGCGGCTGACCCGCGAGGGCCGGCTGGACGCCCTGACCGTACGGGCCGAGGCACGCGCGGACGCCTCCGCCGGGGACAGGGCGGAGGCGGCGCGCGAGATCGCCAGGGCGGTCAAGGACGGCATCGGCGTCTCGGTGTCGGTCGAGGTGGTGGACCCGGAGACGCTGGAGCGCTCGGTCGGCAAGATCAGGAGGATCGTGGACCTCAGGAACCCCAAGGGCGGTCAGGACGCTGTCTGACCGCCCCCGCCGGCCGGACCGTCCGTGTCGCCCGCGCCGGCCGGACCGCCGGCACCGCCCGGACCGTCCGGCGGGGTGAAGACGTCCCGCAGCTCGCGCTTGAGGATCTTTCCGCTGGCGTTGCGCGGCAGCTCGTCCACGAACAGGATCCGCTTCGGCGCCTTGAAGTGGGCGAGCTTCTCCCGCGCGTACTCCAGCAGTTCCGCCTCCCCCACCTCGCCGCGCGGCACGACGACGGCGGTGACGGCCTCGATCCAGCGGTCGTCGGGCAGGCCGATCACCGCCGCCTCCGCCACCTCCGGGTGGGTGTAGAGGACGTCCTCGACCTGCCGGGAGGCGACCAGCACCCCGCCCGAGTTGATGACGTCCTTCACCCGGTCGACCACCGTGAAGTAGCCCCCGGCGTCACGCACCGCAAGGTCACCGGAGTGGAACCAGCCGTCCCTGAATGCCTCCGCGGTCTCCTCCGGCTTGTCCCAGTAGCCCTCGCACAGCTGCGGCGAGCGGTAGACCACCTCGCCGGGGGTGCCGTCGGGCACGTCCTCGCCCGACCCGTCGACGACGCGCGCCTCGACGAAGAGCACGGGGCGCCCGCAGGAGTCCATCCGGCCCTCGTGCTCCTCGGGCCGCAGGACGGTGGCCAGCGGCCCGATCTCGCTCTGTCCGAAGCAGTTGTAGAAGGCCAGCTCCGGCAGCCGGGCGAGCAGCCGCTCCAGCACCGGCACCGGCATGATCGAGGCCCCGTAGTACGCCTTGCGCAGGCCGCCGAGATCGCGGGTGGCGAACTCGGGGTGGTTGGACAGCCCGATCCACACCGTGGGCGGCGCGAACAGCGAGTCGGCGCGGCCCGCCTCCACCAGGTCGAAGATCTTCACGGCGTCGGGTGCCTCGAGGATGGTGCTCTCCGCGCCCACCGCGAGGTAGGGCAGCAGGAACGCGTGCATCTGGGCGGAGTGGTAGAGCGGCAGGGAGTGGACCGGCCGGTCGGTCTCCCTCAGGTCCAGGGCGGTGATGGCGCTGACGTACTCGTGGACGAAGGCGCGGTGGGTCATCATCGCCCCCTTGGGGAGGGCGGTGGTGCCCGAGGTGTACAGCAGCTGCACCAGGTCCTCGGCGTCCGGGACGTGCTCGGCGCCTTCGGCGCCGCCGTCCTCGCCGTCGTACGGGGCGGAGTCCAGGCGGTCGAGCAGCGAGCCCTCGGCGTCGCGCAGCGCCATGACGCGTGTGCCCCCGGGGAGGCGTCCGGCCAGGTCGGGGTCGGCGAGGACGAGCGCGCTGCCCGACTGCCCGAGGATGTAGGACAGGTCGTCCCCGGTGAGGTTCTGGTTGACGGGCACGTGCACCAGCCCGGCGCGGGAACAGCCGAGGAATCCGATGACGTACGCGTCCGAGTTGTGCCCGTAGGCCGCGACCCGGTCCCCGGGGCGCAGTCCCGCCTCCCTCAGGACCCGCGCCGCGGCCGACACGGCCCGGTCGAGTTCGGCGTAGGTCCAGCTCCGGTCGGCGTAGTGGAGCGCGGTGCGGCCCGGGACGCGGCGGGCGCTGCGCCGCAGCATCCCGTCGACGGTACTGAGGTGTGCTGCTGACTTCGCTGTCATGGGCGTGATCATCGGGGGCCCGGCCACCGGGGTCAAGCCTCGGCGGGCCCGGCGGTCACAGCGGCCGTTCGTGTCCCTCCCAGTACGGCTCACGCAGCCGGCGCTTGTAGAGCTTGCCGTTGGGGTCGCGGGGCAGCGCCCCGACGAAGTCCACGCTCCTGGGCCGCTTGTAGCCGGCCAGCCGCCGCCCGCAGTGCGCGAGGATGTCCGCCGCCAGGGCCTCGTCCGGCAGGTGCCCCTCGGCGGGCTCCACCACCGCCTTGACCTCCTCTCCCCAGTCCGGGTGCGGGATGCCGAATGCGGCCGCGTCGGCGACGGCCGGGTGGGTGAGCAGGGCCGCCTCGATCTCGGCGGGATAGATGTTGACGCCGCCCGAGATGATCATGTCGATCTTGCGGTCGCGGAGGAAGAGGTACCCGTCCTCGTCGAGCAGTCCGAGGTCGCCGACCGTGAACCAGTCTCCGATGCGGTTCCTGCGGGTCTTGTCCTCGTCCTTGTGGTACGAGAAGCCGCCGGTGCGCATCTTCATGTACACGGTGCCGAGTTCACCGGCGGGCAGCCGGTTGCCCTCGTCGTCGAAGACGGCGAGTTCGCTGATCGGCCAGGCCTTGCCGACGGTGCCCGGCCGCTTCAGCCAGTCCTCGGCGGTGGCGAAGGCCCCGCCTCCCTCACTGGCCGCGTAGTACTCCTCGACGCAGTGGCCCCACCAGCCGATCATGGCCCGTTTCACATGGTCGGGGCAGGGTGCGGCGCCGTGGATCGCGTGCCGCATCGAGGAGACGTCGTAGCGCGTGCGCACCTCCTCGGGCAGGGCGAGGAGGCGGTGGAACTGGGTGGGGACCATGTGGGTGTGGGTGCAGCGGTGCCGTTCGACGAGCCGCAGCATCTCCTCGGCCGACCACCTGTCCATGAGCACCAGCGGATGGCCGAGGTGCAGGGACGCGGCCGCGAACTGCAGGACGGCGGTGTGGTAGAGCGGTGAGCAGACGAGGTGCACGTTGGCGTCGTAGGGCCTGATGCCGAAGATGCCGAGGAAGCCCCCGAGGTGCGACTCCTCGGGCGTCCTGCCGGTCAGCGGCCGGCGGATGCCGCGCGGGCGCCCGGTGGTGCCCGACGTGTAGTTCATGACCCAGCCGAGGGTGCGGTCCGCCGGCGGGGTCTGCGGCCCGCCCTGGAGCAGGTCGGCGTACGGGCGGAAGCCGGGGATCTCCCCGACGGCGTGCCGGTGGCTCGCGGGGAGCCCGGCCTCGTCCGCGGCGGCGGTGGCCGCCTGCGCGTACCGCTCGTGCGCGATGAGGACCTTCGCCCCGGAGTCGGAGACGATCCAGGCGATCTCGGGGCCCACCAGGTGGTGGTTGACCGGCACCATGTAGAGACCGGCCTGGGCCGCGGCGAGGTACGCGGTGAAGAACTCGACACCGTTGGGCAGGACGACGGCGAAGGCGTCACCGGTGCCGAGTCCCGCCGCGCGCAGTCCGTGCACGAGCCGGTTGGCCGCCGCGTGCAGCCGTCCGGCGGTCCACTCCTCGCCGTCGGGCGCGACGAGGACGGTGCGGGTGGGGTCGGCGGCTGCCTGGGCCCAGAAGCCGTTGTGCGCGGGGTCGACCGGGATCAAGGCGGTCACCCCCGCCCGGCGACGCGGTTGACGCGGTCGATGGCGCGTTCGAAGCCCCGGGTGAGGTCGTCGAAGACCTCCTGGACGGGACGTTCGGAGTTCATCCGCCCGACGATCTGACCCACGGGGGTGCCGAGCAGCGGTTCGACCTCGTACCTCTGGATGCGGGAGACGGCGTCGGCGACCAGCAGACCCTGCAGGGGCATCGGCAGGGTTCCCGGCCCGTCCGGATCGTCCCAGGCGTCCGTCCACCCGGTGCGCAGCTGGCGTGCCGGTTTCCCGGTCAGGGCGCGCGAGCGCACGGTGTCGCCGGACCCCGCGGCCAGCAGCTTCGCGGTGAGCGCGCGGGAGTGCAGCTCGGCCTCCGTGGTGGTGAGCCACAGGGAGCCGAGCCAGACCCCCTGGGCGCCGAGGGCGAAGGCGGCCGCGGCCTGTTCCCCGCTGCCGATCCCTCCGGCGCACAGGACGGGCAGCGGGTCCACGGCCCGCACCACCTCGGGGGTGAGCACCATGGAGGCGATCTCCCCGGTGTGGCCGCCCGCCTCGTAGCCCTGGGCGACGACGATGTCGATGCCCGCGTCGGCGTGGTGCCGGGCGTGCCGTGCGCTGCCGGCGAGCGCGGCGACCCGGATGCCGCGCCCGTGGGCGCGTTCCACCACGTCGGGGGGCGGAGAGCCGAGGGCGTTGGCGAGCAGCCTGATCGGGTAGTCGAACGCCACGTCGAGCTGGCTGCGGGCGACCTGCTCCATCCAGCCGGTGATGCGCCAGCCGGAGGCCTCGCCCTCGGGCAGCCCGGGCACGTCGTATTTGGCGAGGGTGTCCTTGACGAACTTCCGGTGCCCTTCGGGGATCATGGCCTCGACCTCGGCCTCGGTGACCCCTTCCACCTTCTTCGCGGGCATGACGACGTCGAGGCCGTAGGGCCTGCCGCCGGTGTGCTCCTGCATCCAGTCGAGGTCGCGCGCGAGCTCGCCGGGCGCGGTGTAGCGGACCGCGCCGAGCACTCCCAGCCCGCCGGCCCTGCTGATGGCCGCGGCCACGGCGGGGAACGGCGTGAAGCCGAAGATGGCGTGCTCCATGCCCAGTTGCTTGCTCAGCTCCGTCTCCATGGGCGCAGGATGCCGCAGCGTGAGTACTGAGGGAAGACATTTTCTGATGCTGCGTCAGATTCTTTGCCCGCCCGGGTGCGCGGCACGGGCGGGCGCACCGCGGACCGGCGGGCGCGTCCGCCACGGGCGTTCTTGACGACCGCGCGCGCCGGTAAGAAAGTTCCACGTGTTGCGCGAAGGTGCGAAGGATTCTTTCAGGGAGGGTGGGGGATGACTGCGGACTCGCCCGGCGAGGAACGGGACGGGACGGCCGGCACGGGGCCCGGAACGGGCGCCGGGATCGGCCGCCGCCGGCTCGGCAGCGGGCTCCTGGCCCTGGGAGGTGCGTTGATGATCGGCCCGATTCCCGCGAGCGCGGCAGCCACGGGCGCCGACGGCGGTCACCGCCCCGCCTCCGCCCGCACGGCGACGCTGCGCCGCGGCACCCCGCGGCAGGCGGGGCTGCTCGCCGGGCATCTCGACCGGCTGGTCGCCGACGCCCGCGAGTTCCTCGGCGACTCCCCCCGCCGGCCCTGGTACGCGGGAGCCGTGCTGCTCGCCGGCCGCGGCGCGACGGTGGCACTGCACGAGCCGATCGGCATGGCCGTGCGCTACCGGGCGTACGACGAGCAGACCGACACCGGCATCGAGTTCCCGTCCGGCGAGCAGATCCCGATGGCCCGGGACACCGTCTTCGACCTGGCGTCCGTCTCCAAGCTGTTCACCTCGATCCTGACGGTCCAGCAGATCGAGCGCGGCGGGGTGCGTCTGGAGGCCGCCGTCGCCTCGTACCTCCCGGAGTTCGGGGCCGCGGGCAAGCAGGACATCACCGTGCGGCAGTTGCTGACCCACACCTCGGGTCTGCGCGCCTGGCTCCCCCTCTACCGGGAGCCGAACCGGGAGGGGAAGCTGCGGCTCCTCTGGGACGAGAAGCCCGTCAGTCCTCCCGGCAGCGCCTATCTCTACTCCGACCTCAATCTGATCACGCTTCAGCTGCTGCTGGAACGGGTCGCCGGCCGGACGCTCGACACCCTGCTCCACGACGAGATCACCGCGCCCCTGGGAATGCGCGACACACGCTTCAACCCGCCCGCTGCCTGGAGGCCGAGGATCGCCGCCACCGAGGACGCGCGGCCGCCCTGGTCGGGGCTGGACCGCGGGCTGGTGTGGGGCGAGGTCCACGACGAGAACGCGTACGGATTCGGCGGCGTCGCCGGGCACGCCGGGGTCTTCTCCACGGCCTGGGACCTGGCGGTGCTCTGCCGCACCCTGCTGAGCGGTGGCGCCTACGGCCGGGCCCGGATCCTGCGCCCGGAGTCCGTGGAGCTGATGTTCACCGACTTCAACTCCGCCTTCCCCGGCGACGAGCACGGCCTCGGCTTCGAGCTCTACCAGCACTGGTACATGGGTGCCATGGCCACTCCGCGCACCGCGGGCCACACGGGATTCACAGGCACCTCTCTCGTCCTCGACCCGACCACCGACTCCTTCCTGATCGTGCTCGGCAACTCCGTGCATCCCGTGCGCATCTGGCGCTCCGGCAGCGCCCCGCGGGTGGCCGCCGCCGACCACCTGGCCCGCGCCGTGCCGGTGCGCCCGGCGCGCGGCCGCACCGCCTGGTTCTCCGGCATGGCGGGCGGCACCACGGCCACCCTCGCCCTGCCCGCGCTGACCGTCACGGGGCGGCGGGCACGCCTGTGCTGCTCCCTGTGGTGGGACACCGAACCCGGCGCCGACCGGCTCGTGCTGGAGGCCTCGGCGGAGGAGGACGGCGGCTCCTGGCAGCCGGTGCCCTTCACGACCACGGGCGAGGACGGGGAGCCGCGGCAGCACCCGGACGGCGCCCTGAGCGGCTGGTCCGGGCGCGCGTGGCACCGCCTGGAGGCCGGCCTGACCGCGTGGACGGGCAAGCCGCTGCGGCTGCGCTGGCGCTACGTCACCGACCGGCTCTACGTGGGCCGCGGCGTGTACGCCGACGGGATCCGCGTGCTCGACGGGCGGCACGCCGTCTTCGACGGCTCCCGCCCGCGTGACGCCGCCCGCATCGAGGCCAACGGCTGGGCCGAGTCCGCCGACTGAGCGCGACGCGCGGACGGGCGGCGGTCCGCGGAGGGGCGGGCCGCGGAGGGGCGGAGGGGCCGGCCTTCGACACCCCCGTCGGCGGCGGCGCCGAGGCCCGGCTGCGCCACCTCGCAGCGGAGGCGGAGGCCGGCGCCGCCGACGCTCGCCGGCCTGCTGGTCGTC
>NZ_JAAAXQ010000346.1 GCF_009916105.1 Streptomyces sp. GC420
CGGCAAGCTCGCCTCCCACGGCGACATGCCGGGCCTGCTCCGCCAACTGTCCGGCCTCGGCGGCTGCACCCGCCCGATCCGGCTCGACGGCCACCGCACCGAGTACGACGTGAACACCCGAACCGGCGAGATCGGCCGCATCCTGCACCACCTGGACTCGGCGAAGCTCCCCGCCGGCCAACTCCTCGTCCGCTGCAACAACCGCCGCACGACGCGCTGCGCGGCCTGCGCCGAGGTGTACCGCCGCGACACCTTTCGCCTGATCACCTCCGGACTGCGCGGCGGCAAGGGCGTTCCCGAACGCGTCGCCCGTCACCCGCGCGTCTTCGCCACCTTCACCGCCCCCGGCTTCGGGCCCGTGCACAACCGCCCCACCGGCCCGGCCGGGACCGTCCGCCGCTGCCGCTGCGGCGTCCTCCACGACCAGGACGACGAAGCACTCGGCACGCCCCTGGACCCGGAGACGTACGACTACGAGGCGGCCGTGCTGTGGAACGCGCACGCCGGGATGCTCTGGCGGCGCTTCTCCATCTACCTGCGCCGCGAGGTCGCCAAGCGGGCCGGACTGACCCAACGGACCCTGCGCGACCACGCCCGGGTGTCCTTCGCCAAGGTCGCCGAGTACCAGAAGCGCGGCGCCGTCCACTTCCACGCCGTCATCCGCCTCGACGGCCCCGGCGGCGGCGACACCCCGCCCCCGGCCTGGGCCAGTGCCGAGCTGCTGACCGACGCCATCCGCGCCGCGACCGCCAAAGTCCGCGTCGACGGACCGGTCGTCGACGGGCGCGCGCACGTCTTCGCCTTCGGCCGACAGCTCGACGTACGCACCATCCGATCCGCCGACTTCGACGGTGGCACCGAGCTGACCGAACGGGCCGTCGCCGCGTACATCGCCAAGTACGCCACCAAGGGCGCCGAGACAGCCACGGGAGCTCTCGACCGGCCGCTGAAGTTCGTCGCCGAGCTGGCCCAGCTCGACATCACCGAGCACGCGCGCCGCCTCATCCGCACCGCCTGGGCCCTCGGCGCACGCAAGGACCTCGAACACCTCCGCCTGCGGGCCTGGGCCCACATGCTCGGCTTCCGCGGCCACTTCTCCACCAAGTCCCGCGCCTACTCCACCACCCTCGGCGCGCTGCGCACCGCCCGCGCCGAATGGCGCCGCGCCCAAGCCGCCGCGGCCGCCGAGCACGAACCCGAGCACACGACGCTCGTCCTCGCCCACTGGGTCTTCGCCGGCACCGGCCTGGCCCCGGCAGAGACCTGGCTCGCCGCCACCCTCGCCCCCGCCCCCGGAACAGAAGGAGAGCCGACCCATGCATGACGACGAGCTGCTGACCGTGCCGGACGTCATGGCACGACTCAAGCTCGGCCGGTCCACGGTCTACGACCTGATCCGTTCCCGCCGCCTTCCCTCCATCACGATCGGCCGCTGCCGCCGCATCCCGGCGCGGGCCGTCCGCGACTACATCACCAGCGAACTTGAGGTGGCTGCCTGATGGCCCAGCAACGCAAGCGCAACCCGAACGGCGCGGGCACCATCACCAAGCGCAAGGACGGCCGCTACCAGGCAGCCGTCTACGTCCTCCAGCCGGACGGGACACGGGCCCGCAAGTTCGCCTACGGCAAGACCTGGGCGGAGTGCGACGCCAAGCGCCGTGAGCTCCTCGACAAGGCCGACAGCGGCATTCCCGTACCAACCCGTTCGGCGAAGCTCGCCGACTGGCTTCCGTACTGGCTGGAGAACGTCATCAAGCCGCGCCGCAAGCTGAGCACGTACGACAAGTACGAAGCACACGTACGCCTTTACCTCGTGCCCCGGCTCGGCACGAAGCGGCTGGAGGCGCTGGGGGTCGCCGACATCCGACGGTTCCTGAACCAACTGGAGCGGGACACGACCGCCGCCACGGCGAAGGAGTCGCACCGCGTGTTGCGTACGGCTCTGTCGGCCGCCTGCCGCGAGGAACTGATCACACGCAACGTGGCCTCCCTCGTCGAGCCTCCGCGGCCCCGCTCGCGGGAGCTGAGCCCCTGGACGCTCGACGAGACGTTGACCTTCCTCGCGGCAGCGCGCAAAGACCCGCTCTACGCGGCGTTCGTGCTGGCCATCACCATGGGCCTGCGCCGCGGTGAGATCGTCGGTCTTCGCTGGGCGGACGTGGACCTGGAGAAGCGCGTCCTGTACGTCCGCCAGCAGACGCAGCGGCGGCGCGGGGTGCTCTACGACGACGATCCGAAGGGCCGTCGCCGCCGGGCTGTACCGCTGCCCGCTATGTGTATCGCCCCGCTGCGCTGGCACCGGATGCGGCAGCAGGACGTGCGCGAGCGGGCGGGGGAGAAGTGGGAGGGCAACGGCGGGTACGTCTTCACCACCCGCACCGGCCGCCCCGTCGAGCCGCGCAATCTGTACCGGTCCTTCACCCGTGTCGCCGAGTCGGCCGGCCTTCGGGTCGTCCGGCTGCACGACGCCCGGCACGGCTGCGCGACCCTGCTCACGGCGGCCGGGGTGGCTCCTCGCGTCGTGATGGAGATCCTTGGGCACAGCCAGATCAGCATCACCATGGACGTGTACACACACGTGGTGCAGGACACGCAGCGGGAGGCAATCACCCACATGGACCGGCTGCTGCGGAGACGTCCCGGTCGTCAGTGACTGCCCGCGTTGATGTCAGCCGTGGATGTCAGAGGCCCCTCACCTACAAAATTTTGTAGGTGAGGGGCCTCTGACCTTGTGCCCCAGGCAGGATTCGAACCTGCGACACCCGCTTTAGGAGAGCGGTGCTCTATCCCCTGAGCTACTGAGGCGGGGCTTGATCGAAACCCTGCTCGTGATGCGGTGAACCGCACGTGACCAGCGTTCTGTCGAGCCCTGAGCATCCTGGGGCCGACGGCTGCCGTGTGAGCCGGGCGGGGCCCGGGTGTCATGCGGCAGCGCCCGCCAGGGCGCTCGATCCACAGGGTACCGGATCGGGGCTCGGGCGGGCGCGACTGGTGGAGTTCTGGGTGAGAACGAAGTCGAGAGCGTGCAAGTCGTGGGCTTCGGTGCCGTAGGAGATGAGGCGGCCGTACCAGAGGGACGCGTCGAGTTCGGAGTGGCCCGGCTCGGCGTCGCCGTGGCAGGGGTGGTGCCGTCCGCGAAGTGCATCTCTTTGATGCGGCTGTTAATCGCTCCCAATTCGTGAGTGCAGCGGCCTGGAGTTGGTGAATCGCATTGGGGCTCGTTTCCTCTGTGCTGTTTGTTGATGGCGGGCCCGCCCTTCCTGGATATTGCGTCGCGGTGTTTGCTGCGCATGGCGCCGTCGTAGAGCACACCCATGCATCCGAGGGCTGCCTCCATGATGTTGAGGACGCCGTCGACGGCGGTGGCTTCTCCGCCGGCGTGCCACGAGCAGGCTAGGGGCTGCCAACAGCGCTGGTGGGGTCCCGGCTAGGGGGCGGTTAAGGGTAGGGGCCGGGGTGTGGAATGCGTACCGTAGTCGATACCCGGGGTGATTCAGTAGATCTCGGTGCGGTGAAGGCGAGTTCATTTCCCGCACCACCATGTCTTTGACAGAGCAGCAGGCGCGCGACGTCTTCAAGGGTGAATTCGTTGCGCGCTGTCGGCTGCTCGCTGAGCGAGGAGGGGGACAATGAGCTCTTTGGCCGAAGCTCTGCTCGACGGCGCCGACCCGGGCGAGCTGGAACGGCACGAGCTGCCCGCCGAATATCTGGCCGCACACCTGCGCGCGTCGGACGTCGGCAAATACGGTGACACCGCGGACAAGGACGTCCGCGACACACTTCATGTCGGCCGGGTGCCGATGCCGGAGATCGCGCCCGACGAGGTCGTCGTCGCGGTGATGGCCAGCTCGATCAACTACAACACGGTGTGGTCGGCCACGTTCGAGCCGGTGCCCACCTTCGAATTCCTGAAGCGATACGGCCGGCAGGGCAGCTACGCGGCCCGCCACGACCTGCCCCATCACGTCGTGGGTTCGGACGCGGCCGGGATCGTGGTCCGCGTCGGAGCGGGCGTGCGCCGCTGGCGCGTCGGTGATCACGTCGTGGTCAGCTGCGTCCAGGTCGACGAGCAGGAACCGGCGTCGCACGCCGACGCGATGCTCGGTACCGAACAGCGCATCTGGGGCTACGAGACCAACTTCGGCGGACTGGCCCACTTCGCCGTCGTGCGCGCGGGCCAGCTGCTGCCCAAGCCCGCCCACCTGACCTGGGAGGAGGCCGCCGGAGTCCTGCTCACCGCGGCGACCTCCTACCGCATGCTCGTCAGCGACAAGGGCGCGCGCATCAAGCAAGGCGACATCGTGCTGATCTGGGGCGCAACCGGCGGCCTGGGCGCGTACGCCGTGCAGATGGTGAAGAACGCCGGCGGTATCGCGGTGGGCGTGGTCAGTTCCGAGCGCAAGGCCGAGGTGCTGCGGCGGCTCGGCTGCGATGTGATCATCAACCGCAACGACATCGGCATGGGGCAGGACGCCGCCCCCACCCCGGAGCGGACCATCGAACTGGGCAAGCGCCTCGGCCGGGAGATCCGGCGGCAGCTCGGCGAGGACCCGCACGTCGTGTTCGACTACATCGGCCGGGCGACATTCGGTATCTCCGTCTTCGTGGTGCGCAAGGGCGGAACCGTCGTCACCTGCGGCTCCAGCACCGGATACGACCACCATTTCGACAACCGGTATCTGTGGATGAACCTGAAGCGCATCGTGGGCAGTCACGCCGCGAATCTCCAGGAACAGGCCGAATGCAATCGTCTTTTCCGGCTCGGCCATCTGTCGCCGATCGTTTCCGAGGTTTATCCGCTGCATGAGGTGGGCGAAGCAGCCCGGCTGGTCCAGGAGAACAAGCACACCGGAAAGGTCGGCGTTCTCTGCCTTGCGCCCCGGGAAGGACTCGGGGTCACGGACCCCGAGACGCGGGCGCGTATCGGGGAAGCACGGCTCAACCCCCTCCGGAACACCGGAGGAAATGTGGAATGGAATGCGTCCGCGGTGCTCGAAGGGGCTGTCTGACGTGACGGACTGCAATATAGGAATTATCTCGACTGGCTCCTACTTACCCAAGCGTGAAGTCGGCAACGACGAGGTCGCCGAGCGCGTCGGCGTCACCCCGGAGTGGATCGAACGGAAGACCCAGATACAGGCGCGGCGCTACGCCGCTCCGCACGAGGCGACGTCCGACCTGGCCATCCGCGCCGGCGCCGCCGCCTTGGAGCAGGCCGGGCTGTCCGCGGACCAGATCGACTACATCATCGTCTCCACATCGACGGGTGACTTTCCCCAGCCGCCGACGTCGTACCTCGTGCAGCACGGGCTGGCGGCCTACGGCGCCGCGTGCTTCGACGTGAACGTCGTGTGCAGCGGCTTCGTGTACGCGCTGGCCGTGGCCCGCAGCCTGGTCGCGCTCAACCCCGGCAGCCGTGCGCTGGTCATCGGAGCCGACCTGTACTCCCGGATCCTCGACTTCGACGACCGCAGGACGGCCGTCCTGTTCGCCGACGGCGCCGGTGCGGCGATCGTCGGCGCGGTCCCCGCCCCGTACGGCATCATCGACACCGCCCTCACCAGCCGCGGCGACGCCCACCACCTGATCCGCGTGGAGGCCGGCGGCAGCCGGAACCCGGCGACGGCCGAGACCGTCGCGGAAGGCGGCCACTTCTTCCGGATGGACGGCCGCGCCGTACGGGACTTCGTCTCCGACAACGTGCCCCGGGCGCTTGTCGAACTGGTGGAGAGCGTCGGCGTGAAACTCGCCGACGTGCACCACTTCGTGCCGCACCAGGCCAACGGCGTGATGCTCAGCGAGGTGGTCGAGCGCGCGGGTCTCGTCAACGCCCACACCCACCGCACGCTGAGGAAGTACGGGAACGTGGGCAGCGCATCGGTACCGGTCGCCCTCGACGAGGCCAACCGCACCGGGGCGCTGTCCGCCGGAGATCTGGTGCTGCTCGCCGGGTTCGGCGGCGGCATGGCCATAGGCGCATCACTGCTGACCTGGGGAGCCGGAGCATGACCACGTCCATCGACACGCTCACCACACCTGCGGACATCCACCCGGAGAGCGCCCCGGACATCCACCGGGTAGGGGTCGTCGGCAGCGGCATCATGGGAACGGGAATCGCCGAACTGTGCGCCAAGGCGGGCCTGGACGTCACCGTCGCGGTTTCCTCCGACGCCTCCCTGGTGTCCGGACCCCAGCGGCTGACCCGGTCCCTGGACCGCGGGGTCGCCAAGGGCAAGCTCACCGCGCGGGAGCGCGACGACGCCCTGGGCCGGGTGTCCTTCACCAGGGATCTCGGCGAACTCGCCGACCGGCAGCTGGTGATCGAGGCGGTCAAGGAGAACGAACAGCTCAAGCTGGACCTCTTCGCCGACCTCGACAAGATCGTCGAGGACTCGGACGCCATCCTCGCCTCGAACACGTCCTCCATCCCCATCGTGCGGCTCGCCCGGGCCACCAGCCGTCCGGGCCAGGTGCTCGGGATGCACTTCTTCAACCCCGTGCCGGTCCTGCCGCTGGTCGAGCTGATCGACTCGGTGGTCACGGACAGCCGGGCCACCGCACGTGCCATGACGTTCGTGTCGGACGTGCTCGGCAAGAAGCCGATCAGCTCGCCGGACCGAGCGGGCTTCGTGGTGAACGCCCTCCTCTTCCCCTACCTGCTCTCCGCCATCCGGATGGTCGACTCCGGTCTCGCCACGGCCGAGGTCATCGACCAGGGCATGGTCGACGGCTGCTCACATCCGATGGGACCGCTGCGCCTGGCCGACCTCATCGGCCTCGACACCACCGTCTCGATCGCCGAGGCGATGTACGAGGAGTTCAAGGAGCCGCTGTACGCGCCTCCGCCGCTGCTGCTCCGCATGGTCGAGGGCGGTCTGCTGGGCAAGAAGTCCGGCCGCGGCTTCTACGACTACGCCTGACCCGCGTACGCCTCCGCGCGGGCACCGGGGTGCGCCCCTGCATGCCGCGACGAGGTATCCGAGCACGTCCTGCGCGCGATGACGCTGCCGCGCGCGGTCGCCGAAAGGGAGAGCCACACCATGACCACTGCATCCGTGTCCGGACGTCCGGAAGTCGACACGGTGCCGGGAGAACCCATCGCCGTCGTAGGAATGTCCTGCCGCTTCCCCGGGGCGCCCGGGCCGGAGGCGTACTGGCAGCTGCTGCACGCCGGTGAGAGCGCCGTGTCCGACCGGGTGCCCGACGGGCGGCCCGGCCTGCCGGGCGACGCGGTGACCAGACCGGCCGGATTCCTGGACAGCGTCGACGCGTTCGACCCCGACTTCTTCGGCATCACACCCCGTGAGGCGGCGAGCGTCGACCCGCAGCAGCGGCTCATGCTCGAACTGGCCTGGGAAGCGCTGGAGAACGCCGGCATCGTCCCGGCCGCGCTCAAGGGTACGCGGGCCGGTGTCTACCTCGGCGCGATCTGGGACGACTACGCCAGGCTCGTCCACCAGCACGGGGCCGAATCGGTCTCCCACCACACCATCACCGGCGTCAGCCGGAGCATCATCGCCAACCGCATCTCCTACCTCCTCGGCCTGCGCGGCCCCAGCCTGGTCGTGGACTCGGCCCAGTCGTCCTCACTGGTCGCCGTCCAGCTCGCCTGCGAGAGTCTCCGCAAGGGCGACTGCGCACTGGCACTGGCCGGCGGAGTCAGCCTGAACCTGGTGCCCGAGGGCTTCCTCGTGGCCGAGAAGTTCGGCGCCCTGTCACCCGAGGGCCGCACGTACACCTTCGACGACCGCGCCAACGGCTATGTGCGAGGTGAGGGCGGCGGCGTCGTCGTCCTGAAGACACTGAGCCGGGCGCTCGCCGACGGCGACACCATCCACGGCCTGATCCGCGGCGGAGCCGTCAACAACGACGGGGGCGGCGACAACCTCACCGCCCCCAGCCGGGCCGCACAGGAGGACGTGCTGCGCCGCGCCTACGACCAGGCCGGCGTTGCACCCGAGGCCGTACGCTTCGTCGAACTGCACGGCACCGGCACCCCGCTCGGCGACCCCCTCGAGGCGGCCGCGCTCGGCGCCGTGCTGGGTGCCGGCAGCGGACGGGCCGCCGACTCCCCCCTGCTCGTCGGCTCCGTCAAGCCCGCCATCGGGCACCTGGAGGGCGCCGCCGGCATCGCCGGCCTGATCAAGGCGGTGCTCTGCGTTCGGGAACGGACCCTCGTCCCCAGCCTCAACTTCCGCTCCGCCAACCCGGCCATCCCGCTCGACGAGCTGAGGCTGCGGGTCAACGACGTCCTCAGCCCGCTGGACAGCCCCGACGGCGCACCGCTGCTGGCCGGCGTCTCCTCCTTCGGCATGGGCGGTACCAACTGCCACCTCGTCCTCTCCGACTGGACCCCCGCCTCGGAGAGCGCGCGGACACCGGACCGGTCCGCCCC
>NZ_JAAAXQ010000347.1 GCF_009916105.1 Streptomyces sp. GC420
GTCCGGCCGTCCGGGACCGCTGCCCGTCGGACGGGCTGCGGGAGGACGGCCGGACCTCGTCCGGACCGGACACGCCGGTGCTCCCGGCCCACCGGTCGGCCCGGCCGGGAGCACCGGCCGGCCCGACCCGGGATGAGCGGGGAGTGCGCGTCAGTAGCGGTAGTGGTCGGACTTGTAGGGGCCTTCGACCTTGACGCCGATGTAGGCGGCCTGCTCGGGGCGGAGGGTCGTGAGCTTCACGCCGAGGGCGTCGAGGTGGAGGCGGGCGACCTTCTCGTCGAGGTGCTTGGGGAGCACGTAGACGCCGATCGGGTACTCCTCGGGCTTGGTGAACAGCTCGATCTGGGCCAGCGTCTGGTCCGCGAAGGAGTTGGACATCACGAACGAGGGGTGACCGGTCGCGTTGCCGAGGTTCAGCAGCCGGCCCTCGGACAGCACGATGATGACCTTGCCGTCGGGGAAGGTCCAGGTGTGGACCTGCGGCTTGACCTCGTCCTTGACGATGCCGGGGATCTTCGCGAGACCGGCCATGTCGATCTCGTTGTCGAAGTGGCCGATGTTGCCGACGATCGCCTGGTGCTTCATCTTGGCCATGTCCGAGGCCATGATGATGTCCTTGTTGCCGGTCGTGGTGACGAAGATGTCGGCCTTGTCGACGACCTCGTCCAGCGTGGTGACCTGGTAGCCGTCCATCGCCGCCTGGAGGGCGCAGATCGGGTCGATCTCGGTGATGACGACCCGGGCACCCTGGCCGCGCAGGGACTCGGCGCAGCCCTTGCCGACGTCGCCGTATCCGCAGACGACCGCCGTCTTGCCGCCGATGAGGGTGTCGGTGGCACGGTTGATGCCGTCGATCAGGGAATGGCGGCAGCCGTACTTGTTGTCGAACTTCGACTTGGTCACGGCGTCGTTCACGTTGATCGCCGGGAAGAGCAGCGTGCCGTCGCGCTGCATCTCGTACAGGCGGTGCACGCCGGTGGTGGTCTCCTCGGTCACGCCGCGGACCTCGGAGGACAGCTGGGTCCACTTCTGCGGGTTCTCGCCGAGGGTGCGGCCGAGCAGACGCAGGATGTGGGCGTACTCCTCGCTGTCCGCGGTGGACGGGTCCGGGACCGAACCGGCCTTCTCGAACTCGACGCCCTTGTGGACGAGGAGCGTGGCGTCACCGCCGTCGTCCAGGATCATGTTGGGTCCGCCGGTGGGGGTGTTCGGCCAGGTCAGCGCCTGCTCCGTGCACCACCAGTACTCCTCCAGCGTCTCGCCCTTCCAGGCGAAGACCGGGACGCCCCGCGGATTGTCGGGCGTGCCGTCGGGGCCGACCGCGACCGCGGCGGCGGCGTGGTCCTGGGTGGAGAAGATGTTGCAGGAGGCCCAGCGGACCTCGGCTCCGAGCGCGACCAGCGTCTCGATCAGCACGGCGGTCTGCACGGTCATGTGCAGCGAGCCGGTGACCCGGGCACCGGCGAGCGGCCGCTGCGCGGCGTACTCCTTGCGGATGGACATCAGGCCGGGCATCTCGTGCTCGGCGAGGGTGATCTCCTTGCGGCCGAACTCGGCCAGGGACAGGTCGGCGACCTTGAAGTCCTGGTCCTGGTTGCTGGCGACAGTCGACATGTGCGAACTGCTCCTCGGGGTGGGAGTGGGTACGTACGGCTGGCTCTGCGGCAGAGGACCTTCCGAGCACGGATAAGTGCACACGGGTGCCCTGCGCAGCGCAGTCCGTCGGAGGCCCTCTCTCCCTCGGCCGGTCCTGTGCCGGACCGCCCGACCGCCATCAGCAGCGACGTCTGACTCTGGTCACGAATCTACACCGATCGGCCCAGCGGGCCCCAGTCCGCCTCGGATCTTTCCGGCCATGAACGGCCGCGTGGAGGCGCCGGCAGGGGCGCGCGCGGGAGCAGAACCGATCCTGCGGCGGCGGTTCCCACCGGTTCCGCCGCCGCCTCCGGCATGGCGCGCGGAAGGTCAGTGACCTTCTTCCTGCGTGGCCGGACGGGCCGGTCCGCCGGGGGACCTGGACGGGTCGGGCCCGGCCGCGGCCCGGTCCTCGCTGTAGATGTCCGGTTCCAGGTAGATGACGCGGGCGATGGGGACGGCGGTGCGGATGCGGGTCTCCGCGGCGTCGATGGCGGCGGCGACCTCGCCCGCCGTGTCGTCGTGCTGCACCGCGATCTTTGCGGCGACGAGGAGTTCCTCGGGCCCGAGGTGGAGCGTGCGCATGTGGATGACACGGGTGACGGTCTCGCCGTCGACGAGCGCGGACTCGATCTTGCTCACGTCCTCGGCGCCCGCGGACTCACCCAGCAGCAGTGACTTGGTCTCGGCGGCCAGGACGAGCGCGATCAGGATGAGCAGGACACCGATGCAGAGTGTGCCGATGCCGTCCCAGAGACCGTCACCGGTGGCAAGGGCGAGGCCTACGCCGCCGAGGGCGAGGACCAGGCCGACCAGCGCGCCGAGGTCCTCCAGCAGGACGACGGGCAGCTCGGGGGCCTTCGCGTGGCGGACGAAGTCCGTCCACGACTTGCCGCCGCGGATGTGGTTGGACTCCTTGATGGCGGTGCGGAAGGAGAACGTCTCCGCGATGATCGCGAAGACGAGCACGCCCACGGGCCAGTACCAGTGGGTGATCTCGTGCGGGTGCTTGATCTTCTCGTAGCCCTCGTAGATGGCGAACATGCCGCCGACCGAGAAGAGCACGATGGAGACGAGGAAGGCGTAGATGTAGCGCTCGCGCCCGTAGCCGAAGGGGTGCTGCGCGGTGGCCTCGCGCTGGGCCTTCTTCCCGCCGAGCAGCAGCAGGCCCTGGTTGCCCGAGTCGGCGAGCGAGTGCACGCTCTCCGCGAGCATCGAGGACGAACCGCTGAACAGGAACGCCACGAACTTGGATGCAGCGATCGCGAGGTTGGCGGCGAGTGCCGCCACGATCGCTTTGGTGCCGCCTGACGCGCTCATGTGTGCCGGGTGTCCTTCCTGGTGCCTGCGTGCGTACGGCCGCACATTGTTGCAGTACGCACCCCGGAGGTGGCCTCAGACCACCACCGTCGCACGGAATACCGTGCCCGAGCCGCTGAGTTCCGCCTTCTCCCCCGCCGCGGCGAAGGCCGACTCGCCCTGCTTGAGCAGCAGTTGGCCGACCCTCGCCGTCCCGGAGGTGCACAGCAGGATCTGCGGGGCGGCGCCGGGCAGGGCGACCGGGGCCGCGCCGGCGGCGAGGTCGTACCGGGAGAGGCGGAATTCGTCGACCGGGGTGTCGTAGACCTCCTCGCCCGACTCCGAGGCCTCGGGGCGCAGTACGCCCGGCTGGCTCGCCTCGAAGCGGACGACGCGCAGCAGCTCGGGAACGTCGACGTGCTTGGGGGTGAGCCCGCAGCGCAGCACGTTGTCGGAGTTGGCCATGATCTCGACGCCGAGGCCGCCCAGGTAGGCGTGCGGGACGCCCGCGCCGAGGTACAGGGCCTCGCCGGGCTGCAGTACGACGTGGTTGAGCAGCATGGCGGCGATGACGCCGGGGTCGCCCGGGTAGTGGTGGGCGAGGGCGGCGTACGGGGCGTAGGCGCCACCGAGCCGTTCCGCGGCGGCGGCCGCGGCGGCGACGGTGTGGGCCGTCCCCTCGCGGTCCGCGGTCAGCAGCGCGGTGAGGACCTCGCGCAGCGCGGCGTCCTCGGGGTGGGCGTGCAGCAGGTCGACGTACGGCACGAGCGGGTCGACGCCGAGTCCGGCGAGGAGTTCCGCGGACTCGGCGGGTGCCCGGAAGCCGCACAGTCCTTCGAAGGGAGTGAGCGCGCAGATCAGTTCCGGCTTGTGGTTGGCGTCCTTGTAGTTGCGGTGCGGGGCGTCGACCGGGACGCCGCGCCGCTCCTCGTCCTCGTAACCCTCCCGGGCCTGGACGAGGTCGGGGTGCACCTGGAGGGAGAGCGGGGCTCCGGCCGCGAGGATCTTCAGGAGGAAGGGCAGCCGGGGGCCGAACCTGCGGGCGACCGCCGCGCCGAGCTCGGCGTCCGGGTCGTCGCCGATCACCTCGCTGAGCGGGACGAGCCCGGCGCCGCGGTCGACCCGGGAGGGCGCGCCGGGGTGGGCGCCCATCCACATCTCGGCCTGGGGCTCACCCGTCGGTTCGGTCCCGAGGAGTTCGGGGATGGCGGTGGTGGACCCCCAGGCGTAGGGGCGCACGGTGTTGACGAGGCGATCCATGGTCAGGGCTTCCTAGTGGGTCGTGCGTGCCTGTCGCGCACCCGTTCGTGTGCCCGGTGGGTGTCCGGAGCGTGGCGGGTTCACCGTCATGATCGCTCCGAAGAGGCGACGGAGAGGTAAACGGCGGCGAAATCCGTGACGGCGATCAGTTCCGCGAGGAGTTCGAGGGCGGTGCCCTCCTCGGGTTCGAGTTCGCTGACCGCGGTGTCGTGGCCGAGCGCCAGTTCGCGGGCGGCCGGCGCCGCGGAGAGCGCGCCCATCGCCCGGTCGCGCAGCAGCACCACCCGGGCGTGCAGGGCCTGGGCCTCCTCGACGCGGTCGCGGAAGAAGTCGTCGGGGTCGGAGCCTCCGGCGAAGGTCCCGGCGAGGAGCACCCCGTGGGCGGCGAGTGCCTCCGGCAACTCGGCGGCGAGGGCGGGCCGCCCGGCGAGTTCGGCGAGGGAGGCGGCGAAGCGGCGGCCGACGGAGCCCGCGGTCTCGCCCTCGGTCCAGATCAGCGGGAGGCTGTCGGCGAGTTCGGCGGCGAGGGTCTTCGCGGGGTTGCTGTAGGTGGCGATCGCGGGGCCGCAGCGCTCGGCGGTGCGGTCGAGGCGGTCGGCGATCTTCTCCAGGACCTCGGGCGGTGCCTGCACCAGCCCGGCGCGGTCGAGGAGGGTCAGCAGCGGGGTGAGCATCGCCCACAGGGTGCCGGGGCCGGTGGGTTCCTCGTACGGCTCCTCGTACGGCGCGGTCGCCAGCGGTACGGCGAGACCGTGGGCGGCGCCGCTGACCGCCTCGGAGATCGGGGAGCCGGCCGGTGCGGTGGAGACGACGGTGCAGCCCCGGTGGTACGCCTGCTCGGCGAGAAGGGCGAGACCGGGCTCGCTGCCGTCCGGGGTGGCGATGAGGAGCAGGTCGACGGGGCCCGCCCAGCCGGGCAGGGTCCAGCGCAGGGCGCCGGGGGCGGCGGCCACTCCGGTCGGGTGGATACGGCTCACCGGGCAGCCGGTGCCCACGAGCTCGGCGAGCAGGTCGGCCACGGCGATGCCGGGGGTGCCGGGTGCGGCGATCATGATCGCGCGGGGGCGCCCGTCCGGCTTGAGCTCCGTCAGCCCGGCGTCGGCGGCGAGGCGGGCGGCCCTGCGCACCCGGGCCCCGGCTTCCGCCGCGCCGCGCAGGAGTTCACGCCGGTCGGCGCCGGCCAGGGCTTCGGGCGCGTCGAGCAGCGACTCGTCCAGCATGGCGGTTGGGCCTCCGATCACGGGGGGCTTGTGCGGTTGCGTGTGCGAGTACGGGTACGGGTGCTGCCGCGTCTGCGGCTGCGGTTGGGGCTGCGGCTGCGACCGGGGCTGCGGCTTGCGGCGAGTGCGGTGAGGCCGCGGCCTCGGTGTGCACCGGTGCTGCCCCGTGGCCGGGCCGGCGTACCGCCGGACTACTCCGGGCGGCGGGCCTCGTCGACGAGCAGCACGGGAATGCCGTCCCGCACCGGGTAGGCCAGACCGCAGTCGGTGCCGGTGCAGATCAGTTCGGGGGTGTCCGCCGCGGATTCGTCGCGCAGCGGCGCGTGGCAGGCCGGGCAGGCGAGGATCTCCAGGAGACCGGCTTCGAGCGGCATGGTGTTCCCTCCGGGGCGTTCGGCTAGCGCATGGTCACGGCGACGGTCACGGTCACGCGTCACGGCCACGCATGGTCGTGCGCCCGGAGCCACGCTTTGAGCCAGGTCAGCCTACCGCCGGGCCGCGCCGGACGCGGCCCGGCGGGGCGTCAGGCGCGGACGATGGCGAGGACCTCGTCGCGGATCTTGGTCATCGTGGCCTCGTCGCGGGCCTCGACGTTCAGGCGCAGCAGCGGCTCGGTGTTGGAGGGGCGGAGGTTGAACCACCAGTCCGCGGCGGAGACGGTGAGGCCGTCGAGCTCGTCGAGGGTGGTGTCCTCGCGGGCGCCGAAGACGGCTTTCACCGCGGCGGTGCTGGCGGCCTGGTCGGCGACGGTGGAGTTGATCTCGCCGGAGCCGGCGTACCGGTCGTAGGAGGAGACGAGCGCGGAGAGGGGGCCGTCCTGGCCGCCGAGGGCGGCGAGGACGTGCAGGGCGGCCAGCATGCCGGTGTCGGCGTTCCAGAAGTCGCGGAAGTAGTAGTGGGCGGAGTGCTCGCCGCCGAAGATCGCGCCGGTGCGGGCCATCTCGGCCTTGATGAAGGAGTGGCCGACGCGGGTGCGCACCGGGTCGCCGCCGTTCTCCCTGACGACCTCGGGGACGCACCAGGAGGTGATCAGGTTGTGGATGACGGTGCCGCCGCCGTGCTTCTTCAGCTCGCGTGCCGCCACGAGCGCGGTGATCGCCGAGGGGGAGACGCCCTCGCCGCGCTCGTCGACGACGAAGCAGCGGTCGGCGTCGCCGTCGAAGGCGAGGCCGAGGTCGGCCCCGGTCTCGCGGACCCTGGCCTGGAGGTCGACGATGTTCGCCGGGTCGAGGGGGTTGGCCTCGTGGTTGGGGAAGGTGCCGTCGAGCTCGAAGTACATCGGCACGAGGTCGACGGGGAGCCCGTCGAAGACCGTGGGGACGGTGTGGCCGCCCATGCCGTTGCCCGCGTCCACGACCACCTTCAGCGGGCGGATCGAGTCCAGGTCGACGAGTGAGCGCAGGTGGGCGGCGTAGTCGGCGAGCGTGTCGCGTGCGGTGACCGTGCCGGGCACGGCGGCGGGCTCCGGCGCGCCGGACTCCGACCAGCGCTCGACGAGGGCGCGGATCTCGGCGAGGCCGGTGTCCTGGCCGACGGGGGCGGCGCCCGCGCGGCACATCTTGATGCCGTTGTACTGGGCCGGGTTGTGCGAGGCGGTGAACATCGCGCCGGGCAGGCCGAGGGCGCCGCTCGCGTAGTAGAGCTGGTCCGTCGAGCACAGGCCGATCTCGGTGACGTCCGCGCCGAGCGCGGCGGCACCGCGGGCGAAGGCGCGGGACAGGCCGGGCGAGGACGGACGCATGTCGTGACCGGTGACCAGGGCGCTCGCTCCGGTGACGGTCACGAACGCGGCACCGAAGAGCTCGGCGAGTGCCTCGTCCCACTGGTCGGGGACCACACCTCGCACGTCGTAGGCCTTCACGATGTGCGACAGATCAGCAGCCACGGCAGCCAGCCCTTCGTCATTCCCCTGTGCGGTCAGGGCTAGAAACTACCTGCAGGGGGTGCGGGGAATGCGGGGAAGGGCCGCGAAGGCCCGGATCTGCCGGGTGCACGCGCCGGGACGCGGCCGGTACGGCGAGGGGACGGGCCCGGCGGAGGGGCAGGCCGCGGGGCCGAGGCGGAGGCCGGAGGCGGAGGCCGGAGGAAGTGCCGAGGTGGTGACGGGACGAGGCCAGTACGGCGAGGGGACGGGCAGCGGGCCGCAGCGGGCCGGGCAGTATCGCGGCGGTTGCCGCCACAGGGGCAGAGGCCCGGGCGGGACGGACCCGGCTCGGCCCGGCTCTACGGCTCGGGCGAGCGCAGCACGCGCAGGTGCCCTCGGCGCGCGACCTCGACCGGGTCGGCGGTGCGGATGCCCTTGCCGGGGCCGTCATCGCCGGGCCGGGCCTGCGGAGGCCTTGCGGCCTCGCGCACGGCGTTGGCGAGGGCTTCGAGGTCGTCGCCCGTGGGGCGGGAGGGGCCGGACGCGTTGGCGAGCCGGACGACTTCCCAGCCGCGCGGAGCGGTGAGCCGCTCGGAGTGCTCGGCGCACAGGTCGTAGCAGTGGGGTTCGGCGTAGGTGGCGAGCGGGCCGAGGACCGCGGTCGAATCGGCATAGACGTACGTCAGTGTCGCGACGGCGGGGCGGCCGCACGCAGTGCGCGAACAGCGACGTACAGGGCTCACGACGTTGGACGGTACCGCACTCTTGAGCGGGCCGCGACGACTCTCCCCCAGGTCACTCCACCGTGTCGCCGTGTGACGTCCGGCACATCGGTCCCGGGAGAGGCGTTTCCGACCTGCACAGCGAGTCCGGCCGAACATTCTCTCGATGACGCGAAACGGTCACCCTTCTCACCGAAAGCGGCAATTGACACGATTCTCACGATCTCGGAGACGGTCGAATTCAAGCCCAACCTTGGCTTGATTGCTCAACAAACGACAGACGGCGGACACGCGGCCCGTATGCGCCACGGCGTACGAGGACACGCATCGGCGGGGCCCCCGAGGGATACCCTCAACAGTGATGAACAGCCCCGTAC
>NZ_JAAAXQ010000348.1 GCF_009916105.1 Streptomyces sp. GC420
GGCCACGGGGGCGGGTAGCCGGGGGCCGCTGCCCGGGAAGGCGGCCTCACGGGCCGGCCCCGTCCCCCAGGGGCCTGCCGGTCGCCAGGGGCGCTCGGCGCTCCGGGGACCGGCCCGCCTCCGGAGGCTGCGGCGAGGCGGGCACGGAGCCGTCCCGCGCAGCGCTCGGCGGACCGCCCCCGGAAGGGGCACTCCGGGTGGTGCCCACGACAGGCCGGTTCGAGCCGTGCTCGGGCGAGCGGCGGGGCGCCGCGCCCCGGTGGAGGCCCGCGCCGACGGACCGGTCCCGGCCGGACCGGGACCGGTCCCAGTCCGTTCCGTTCCCTCCCGGCCGCTCGGTGCGAGGTCTCGGGCGCCCTGTCGGCCGCACGGCCCCACTGAACCGCGCCGGCCTCGACACCGGGCGGGCAGGCCCGGCGCCGGGCCGGACCCCGCGCACGCGAACGGACGCGGGGATGCCGGCCGCGACGGGCTACTTCTCCGTGACCCCCGCGGAGTCGAACGTGGCCACCTCGTGCATGGCGCGGGCCGCGCTCTGCACCACCGGGAGGGCGAGCAGGGCACCGGTGCCCTCGCCGAGGCGGAGGTCGAGGTCCACGAGCGGGCGCAGGCCCAGCTTGTTCAGGGCCGCGACATGACCGGGCTCCGCGCTGCGGTGGCCCGCGATGCAGGCCGCGAGGACCTCGGGGGCGATGGCGCGGGCGACCAGGGCGGCCGCGCCCGCGCTGACACCGTCGAGGATGACCGGCGTACGCAGGGAGGCGCCGCCCAGGAGGAGGCCGACCATCGCCGCGTGCTCGAGGCCGCCGATCGCGGCGAGGACGCCGATCGGGTCCGCCGGGTCTGGGCGGTGCAGTTCGAGCGCCCGCCGGACGACGTCCACCTTCCGGGCGTGCATCTCGTCGTTGATGCCGGTACCGCGGCCCGTCACCTCCACCGGGTCGACGCCGGTGAAGACCGAGATGAGCGCGGCGGACACGGTGGTGTTGGCGATGCCCATCTCGCCTGTCAGCAGGGCCTTGTTGCCCGCGGCCACCAGGTCGCGCGCGGTCTCGATGCCGACCTCGATGGCGCTGACTGCCTCCTCGCGGCTCATCGCGGGACCGGCGGTGAGGTCAGCGGTCCCGGGGCGCACCTTGCGGGGCAGCAGGCCGGGGGTGGACGGCAGGTCCGAGGCGACGCCGACGTCGATGACGCAGACCTCGGCACCGACCTGGTTGGCGAAGGCGTTGCAGACGGCGCCCCCGCCGAGGAAGTTGGCGACCATCTGGGACGTGACTTCCTGCGGCCAGGGGGTGACGCCCTGGGCGTGCACTCCGTGGTCGCCGGCGAAGATGGCGACGGCCGCGGGCTCCGGAATCGGCGGCGGGCACATCCTGGAGAGGCCGCACAGCTGGGCGGAGATGATCTCCAGCATGCCCAGGGCCCCGGCCGGCTTGGTCATCCGCTTCTGTCGCTCCCAGGCCTCGCCGAGCGCCTTGGCGTCCAGCGGCCGGATGCCGGACACGGTCTCCTGGAGGAGGTCGTGCGGCTCCTCGCCCGGCAGGGCGCGGCGGCCGTACGTCTCCTCGTGAACGACCCAGGACAGCGGGCGGCGCTTGGACCAGCCTGCCTGCATCAACTCGGGCTCCTGCGGAAACTCGTCGACGTAGCCGACACAGAGGTACGCAACGACTTCGAGGTGCTCGGGCAGGTCGAGGGCACGTACCATCTCGCGCTCGTCGAAGAAGCTGACCCAGCCGACGCCGAGGCCCTCGGCGCGAGCGGCGAGCCAGAGGTTCTCGACGGCGAGCGCCGAGGAGTACGGGGCCATCTGCGGCTGGGTGTGCCTGCCGAGGGTGTGGCGGCCGCCGCGGGTCGGGTCGGCGGTGACGACGATGTTCACCGGGGTGTCGAGGATGGCCTCGATCTTCAGTTCCTTGAACTGCTTCGCCCGGCTCTTGGGGAGGGACCTGGCGTAGGCCTCGCGCTGGCGCTGCGCCAGTTCGTGCATCGCCCGGCGGGTCTCGGCGGAACGGATGACGACGAAGTCCCAGGGCTGCGAGTGGCCGACGCTGGGCGCCGTGTGGGCGGCTTCGAGGACGCGAAGCAGGACGTCGTGCGGGATCGGGTCGCTGCGGAAACCGTTGCGGATGTCGCGGCGTTCGCGCATCACGCGGAGCACGGCGTCGCGCTCCGCCTTGTCGTATCCGGGAGCAGGGCCCCGGTCGGGTTCGGGTACGGCTTCGAACGCGGCTTCCTCCGCGGGTTCGGGCACGGATTCGGCTCCCGCCTCGGCCTCGGCGTCGGGTCCCGGACCGGCCTCTGTGACGGTCAGGGTCTCGGACTCGGTCACGGTCTCGGTCTCGTCCGCCGTTTCGGCCTCGGCCTGCGCCGCTGCCCGGGGCTCGGTTTCGACGGCGGGCGCGTGATCCTGCACCGGCTCGGGCCCGGTCTCCTGCAAGGGCTGGGGCTCGGTCTCCTGCAAGGGCTGGGGCTCGGGGGCGGACTCCCGCTCCGCGGCCCGCACGGCCTCCGCCACCTCGGGCTCGACGACGGCGGCCGGCTCGGGCTCCGGCTCCGGCCGCGGTTCCGGTGCGACCTCGGCCGCAACGGCTTCGGCGGCCACAGGTTCGGGCCCGACGACCGGTTCGGGCGCGACCGCGACGGCCTCGGGGGCGGCAGCCTCGGGCACCGGCACCGGCACCGGCACCGGCACCGGCTCCGGCTGGTGCTGGGGCTCGGAGGTCGCGATCTCATCGACGGCCTCGGCGGGCTGCGGCTGTTCGGCGGGGTCCGGCGGTGCCGCCTCGCCCTGCGCCGACGCCGGCTCGGGCTCCACGGCCTGCTGCTCGGGGACGGGAACGGCCTCCACGACCGGCTCGGCAACCGGCTCCACGGCCGCCTCCGCCGCCACCGGCTCGGCAACCGGCTCCACAACCGCTGCGGGCGCGGGAGTCGGTGCCAGGTGCGCCGCCTCCGGAACGGTGCCCTCGACCGGAACGAACCGGCCGTCCTGCTCGCCGGCTTGTGCCTCGGCCGACACGGCCACGGGTTCGGCGACCGCATCCACCACGGGTTCGGTCACAAGCTGCGGGGCCGCTTCCGCCACCGGTTCCGCCACGGGCGCCGGAGCCTCCGCGACGGGGGCCACGGCCTCCGCCTCCTCGGCCTGGACCTGCTCCGGGGCGTGGACCTGCTCCGGGGCGTGGACCTGCTCCGGGGCGGCCCCGTCGGCGAATGCCGGCTGAGCCTGGGCAACGGCCTCGGCCTCGGCCTGCGGGGCCGGAGCGGCCGCCTCCGCGGCCAGCGGGGCCGCCGCCCACTGCGTGGTCGGCTGCGGCGGGATCTCGCCGAGCTGCGGCCCCGGAAGCATCGCCGAGGCGTCCTGCGGGATGTCGAGGTACTCGGGCCCCGTCGTCGGCGGTCCCGAGTGGCGTACCGGCATGGGCTGCGCCGGGATCGGCGCCACCGGCGCGGCGGGGCCGCGGTCGGCGAGGGAGCGCACGACCCCGCCGCCCGAGGTGTCGGGTGTCGGCGGGCCCATGTGCAGCGGGCGGCGCGGCTGCGCGGGCGCCTGCGGCTGGGGCACGGACGCGGAGACAGGGGTGTGCGCGGGCGTCTGGGCGTGCACGGGCGCGGACTGCGCCGTGCGTACCGAGCCGAGGTCCAGCGAACCGGAGTCACGGCCGCCGCTCTCGTGCGTACTGGCGTCCGACGGGTACCCCTGCTGCGGAACGGGCGGGGGCGTCGGTGCCGCGGGCTGGGCGGAGGGGTCGATCCACGCCCCCTGCGCGCCGGGCATCAGCAGCAGATCGTCGTCCTCGACGGCGCTGTCGGAAGGATCGAGGTAGGTGTAAACACCCGGAGCGGGGACGCCCGGCTGCTCCACCATGCCTGCGTTCTCCGGCAGCCCCTCGCCCGGGACCTGGCCGGTGTCAGTCATGCGTACCCCTCGCCCATCGGTAGTGCTCCTTCGACCCGACCCCAACCTCTCCGGGGTGGCCCCGTGGCCCGGACGGCAGAGCGCGGTGCGACAGTCGCCCTCGACCAGCAAGAACGAGCGTGCGCGCCGCGCGGCACGAACCGCCCGCGACCATCAAGGATGGTCACGGTCGGCCGGTCCCGCAGCGGTTTGCCCACCAAGGACCGTTGTGGACTGCGCCACGTCGCGCGTCCTCCGGACATGCCGTACCATCCTGCCCCCAAAACGGGTGCGCTTCCCGGACATTGGCGAACAAAGCACCGAACCCCCGGGGGTGGTACAACGGTCGGTCAGCCTACCCCGACAGGTGTACGGAGCTGGATCAGGGGGCCGATTCCGGACGTACCGCGGACAGCAGAAAAGCGACCGCGCGTTCGCGTTCCGCCCAGTCCTCGACGCTCAGCTCGACCGACTGCAGAAGCGCGCATTCGACGGCGTATCCGCCCTCGGTCAGAACCCGCGCGACGGCCTCCGCCGCGTCCCGGGTGAAGGCGTGCGTGACGATGCGGGCGGGGCGCCGGTCGGCACAGGCCGAGACGACGGCGTGGCCGCCGCCCCCGACTCGTACGACGTCGGGCTCGGGAAGGTTCTCCAGGACCTGCGGGGCGGTTCCGCACACCGTCTGGAGTTGTACGCCGAAGCGGCGGGCGGCGTCGGCGGTGCGCTCGCAGGCGGCCGGGTCCCGGTCGACGGCGATGACCGCGGCGCCGAAGCGTGCCGCCTCCGTGGCGAGGGCACCGCTGCCGCAGCCGATGTCCCAGACCAGGTCGCCCACGCGAGGGCCGAGACGGGCGAGTTGGGCGGCGCGCAGCGGGACGGACTCCCCCTCGCCGGGGGTCCCGGGGTACTCGGTGCCGGGCAGCGCCCAGCCGCGCACCCGGGGCGGCCGGGCCGGGTCGCGGCCGGCGATCCAGGCGTCGGCGGAGGGGGCCGCGGCCGGGCCGCCGATGACGATGACGACGTTGGGGTCGCGCCAGGCGAGGTCGGCGACCTTGTCGGAGGTCAGGACGGTGACCTGCTCGTGCACGGTGCCGAGGGCCTCGCAGATGACGAAGGTGCGGTGCACTCCGTCGAGCAGGAGGGCGAGTTCGGCCGGCCCGGCGCCGGGCGAGGTGAGGACGGCGACCTTGGTGTGGGCGCGGCAGACGTTGACGGCGCGGCGCAGGGTGCGGCGGTGCGCCACCACGATCTGGGCATCGTCCCAGGGCATGCCGGCCCGTGCGAAGGCGGCGGCCACGGAGGAGACGGCCGGCACCACCTCGACCTCGAGGCCGTGTTCGGGTGCTCGCAGGGTGCGGACGACTCCGAAGAAGCCGGGGTCCCCGTCGGCGAGCACGACGGCGGAGCCTCGGTGGCGTGCGATGCGGCGGGCGGCGAGCGAGACGCTGCCGAGCCTGATGCGTTCGGCGGCGGGCGGGACCTCGGGCAGGGCGAGGTGGTGCGGGGCTCCGGCGACAAGGGTGGCGGCGGAGAGGGCGGAGCGTGCCGCCGAGGTCAGGGGCGAGCCGTCCCAGCCGATCACCGTGACCCGGTCGGCCATCGTTGTCAGTCTCCCCGTGGTGTGAGTCTTGTCCCAGGTCTCGCCGGTAGGACCGGTGGGCGCGGGTGGCTTCCCCGGGAGGGCACAGTACCCGTTGCGGCGCGCAGTCGTGGCGTGCGGGGCCGGTGGGAGGGACGGGCTTCGTGCCCGCTCAGTTCCACTCGGTGAAGTTGTATCCGTCCTCGTCCGGGAGCGGGTCGGCGCCCTCGAGGTCCTCCGGGAGGAGGCTCCACACGATGAGGTCGGTGCGCACCTCGGACCAGCCGCCGTCGTCCTGCTGCACGCGCGCTATCCACGCGTTGCGCAGGACGCCCTCGCTGATGCAGCCGATCTTCTGGGCGACCTGCTGGGAGGCGGTGTTGTCGGCGGCGGTGCGCAGTTCGAGGCGCTCGAACTTCTGGTCGCTGAACAGCCATCGGGCGACGGCGAGGACGGATTCACTGGCGTAGCCCTCGCCGCGGGCCCAGGGGGCGGTGACATAGCCGACCTCGGTGGAGCGGATCCGCCAGTCGGTGTTGCTCAGGTGGACGATGCCGACGAGCCGCTGGGTGAGGAACTCGGTGACGGCGAAGACGATGCCGCGGCCCTCGGTGCGTTCGGCGGGTGCGCCGGCCGTGGCCCAGTGGCGGGCGTCGTCGACGGTGTAGGGCTGCGGTACGGACGTCCAGGCGGTGACGAGTTCGTCGTTCATCATCTCGGTGAGCGCCGTGATGTCCGCCTCCTCGAAGGGGCGCAGCACCAGCCGGTCCGTACTGATGGAGATGTCCGGAAAGGTGGAAGTCATGCGCAGCTCCGTCGTCGGGACCGTCGTAAAGGCACAGCATGCAGCATGGTGACGGGTCGTCGCATCACAGGGTCGGGCACTTGTACGTGCGGCGGTGCGGCGGACCCCGCCCTCCCGGCGGATGCTGTTGGTCTATTCGGGGCCTTGCGTGACGTCGGCCTTCGAGACCCGGTTGTGGTCTTGAAGGCCGACGTTGTCGTATGGGGTGGGTGCGGATGTCGATGCAGCCGGAGGGATCGGGGGAGATCCCGGCGGAGACGGTGCGGGTGGCGCGGGCCGCGTTCCTTGATCCGGGCTTCGACTTCTCCGTCCTCTCGGAGTTCAGGGACCGGCTGGTTCAGGCGGACGCCGGACGGAGGGTGCTGGACGGCATCCTTGCCGCGGCCCGGGACAAGGGGCTGCTCACCGGCAGGGGCAAGGCACGGACCGACTCCACGCATGTGCTGTCGGTGGCGCGGGACATGTGCTGGCTGGAGATGGTCGCCGAGACCCTGCGCGCGGCCTTGAACGCGCTCGCTGTCACCGCTTCCGACCGGCTGGCCGGGGTCGCCGAGCCGGACTGGTTCAGGCACGCGCCACCCGCGCCGAGGACTCACGTTTCCCCAAGGCCCCGGCCGGACGGGACGAGGTCGGTCGGCGGATCGGAACCGACGGGATGCGGCTGCTTGAGGCCGTCACCTCGGCCGGTGCGCCCGCCGCACTGAAGACCGACTGCGGCTCCCGCCAGGTCAGGGACTCCTGCACGCGCGGACCGCGCCGCAAGCTGACCCTCCAGGACCGGGACGTTCACGAGGTCCTGCACCAGCGCCGGGCCGAGCAGCAGACCGACGCGTGGAAGGAACGCTACAAGGTCCGCGCAGGTGTCGAAGGCGCCATCTCCCAGGCCGTGAACCGCTGCGGCCTGCGCAGATCCCGCTACCGCGGGCTTGCCAAAACCAGCCTCCAGCACCAGCTCACCGGAGCAGCGATCAACCTCGCCCGCATCGACGCCCACCTCACCCGCACCAGCCACTTCGCAGCACTTCGCCCCGCCGACCACACGATCGACGGGGCGAAGCAGACGGCCCCGAATCAACCAACAGCATCTGGTGAACAGGGGGCGGGGCCGGCGGTGGGTGTGCGGCGGGCTCAGAAGGAGGGGGTGACGGAGCCCGCGTAGGTGTCCTCGATGAACTTCCTCACCTTGTCGGAGGTGAGGAGCTTGGCCAGCTTCCTGACGCGCGGGTCGTCCTCGTTGCCGTCCTTGACGGCCAGGAAGTTGCCGTACGGGTTGTCGTCGGCCGATTCGAGGACGATGGCGTCCTCGGCGGGCTTGAGGTCGGCCTCGATGGCGTAGTTGCCGTTGATGACCGCGGCGTCGACGTCCTTGAGGGACCGCGGCAACTGGGCCGCCTCGAGTTCCTTGAACTTGATGTCCTTGGGGTTCTCGGCGATGTCCTTGGTGGTGGCGTCGCTGCCGGCGCCTTCCTCGAGCGTGATGATGCCGTTGGCATCGAGCAGTTTCAGGGCGCGTGCCTCGTTCACCGTGTCGTTCGGTACGGCGACGGTGGCGCCGTTCTTGAGGGCGCCGGCCTTCTCGACCTTCTCGGAGTACAGGCCGAGGGGCTCCAGGTGAACGGTGACGACCGGGGCGATGGTGGTGCCGTTCTTCTTGTTGAAGTCGTCGAGGTACGGCTGGTTCTGGAAGTAGTTGGCGTCGACCGCGCCGTCCTGGGTCGCCGTGTTGGGCGTGACGTAGTCGGTGAACTCCTTGACCTCGAGGTCGAGACCGGCCTCCTTGGCGAGGTTGTCCTTGACGTAGTCGAGGATCTCGGCGTGCGGGACGGGGCTCGCGGCGACGACGAGCGCCCCGTCGGCACGGGCCCCGGCGGAGCCGGAGCCGGAGTCCGAGCCGCAGGCGGACAGGCCCAGGGTGAGGGCTCCGGCGGCGAGGACGGCGGTGGTGATCCTGGCGGTGTTACGCACGAAGAGTGCCTTTCTCATGGTGGTGCGATCCCGTGTCGGGTCTCGTCGGGATTTCGGATTCAGCGGGTCTTGGTGAGCTCGGGTCGCGGCTCGGTGTCCGCCGGGGCGCCGGTGGGTGCGGCGG
>NZ_JAAAXQ010000349.1 GCF_009916105.1 Streptomyces sp. GC420
TCCCCGTCCCGTGCAACTCCCACGATCCAGCACGATCCCTGGAGCCCCTGTGACAACTCCCTCTCCGCACCACGCCGAAACGGATGCCGGCGCGGCCCCGCCACCCGGCTGCCCGGCGCACGGGCTGGGTCCCGGCGGCGTACGACGGCTCTACGGGCCCGAGGCCGAGAACGACCCCATGGGCCTGTACGAGAAACTGCGCGCCGAACACGGGCCGGTGGCCCCCGTGCTGCTGCACGGTGACGTTCCGGCCTGGCTCGTCCTCGGCCACACCGAGAACCTGCACATGACCCGTACCCCCTCGCAGTACTCCCGCGACCCGCGCCGCTGGCGGCACCTCCACGACGGCACCGTGACGCCCGACAACCCGCTGGCGCCCATCTTCACCTGGCAGCCGCTGTGCGCCCACGCCGACGGCGCCGAGCACGAGCGGCAGCGGGGCGCGGTCACCGACAGCCTGGCCCGCATCGACCACCGCGGCGTACGGCGCCACATCAACCGGTACAGCAACCGGCTCGTCAACGAGTTCTGCCAGGACGGGCACGTCGACCTGGTCGGCCGGTTCGCCGAGCACCTGCCCATGATGGTGATGCTCCAGATCATCGGCATGCCCGAGGAGTACAGCGAGCGCATGGTGCAGGCCGCCCGCGACATGATCAAGGGCACCGAGACCGCCATCGCCAGCAACGCGTACGTCATGGAGCGGCTCGTCGCGCTGGTGGCCCGGCGGCGCGCCCAGCCCGCGGACGACTTCGCCACCTGGCTCATCGAGCACCCGGCTCGCTTCGGTGACGACGAGGTGAGCCAGCACCTGCGCCTGGTCCTCATCGCGGCGTACGAGACCACCGCGAACCTGATCGCCAACGTGCTGCGCATGGTGCTCACGGACCCGCGCTTCCACGCCCGGCTCAGCGGCGGCCACATGACCCTGCCCGAAGCGGTGGAGCAGACACTCTGGGACGAGCCGCCGTTCACCGCCATGTTCGGCCGCTGGGCCACCGGCGACTGCGATCTCGGCGGGCAGCGGATCAAGGCGGGCGACGCCCTGATCGTCGGCATCGCCGCCGCCAACCGCGACCCGGTGGTACGCCCCGACCTCACCGCCTCCATGCAGGGCAATCGTGCCCACCTCGCGTTCAGCGGCGGCCCGCACGAGTGCCCCGGCCAGGACATCGGGCGTGCCATCGCCGACACCGGCGTGGATGCTCTGTTGGCGCGTCTTCCGGACCTCCGGCTGGCCGTCGAGGAGGACGAGCTGACCTGGACCAGTTCCCTGATGTCCCGTCACCTCGTGCGGCTTCCGGCCGAGTTCGCGCCGCGTCCGCCGGAGGAGATCACGGCGAAGCTGATTCCCGCCCCACGCGGCGCCGCGGAGGGTGCGGGGAAGGGGGACTGGCGGGTTGACTCGGCGGCGCCCGCCCCCGTCGGGGCGGCCGTGCCCGGCCCAGCGGCAGGCACCGCCGGGCACGAGAACGGAACCGGCCACGGGGCAGGGGCCCAAGGAGCTTCCTCCGCGCCCGCTCCCGGCGCCCTGCCGGCCGCGGCCGGTCCCGGCCAGGTGCGGGCCGGAGCCGTGCAGCCGCCCGGAACCGCGGCACCGGACGGGGCGCGGATGCGGGACTCGCTGTGGGGGTCGCTGAGGCGGTGGTGGCGCGGCCACTGAGCACCGCCACGCCTCGGCCGCGTGGGCACGGCGCCAGGGCGCCGGAGCAACACGGACCGTGCGTCCGCCTGTCGGCGGGGCCCCGTGGCGGGACGGGGCCCGCGACGGGCCGGGGCGCCGAACGCCGGTCGCGGGAGTGCGGGTTGCGGGTTCGCGGGCGAACCCGGGACACCGGTCGCGGGCGCGGCGGCCTGTTCAGCGGCGCAGGAAGGCCCTGAGGCGCCGCAGCGGCCAGGTGTTGATCACGTCGTCCGGAGTGAGCCAGCCGCGCTGCGCCGTCCCCACCCCGTAGCGCATGTGGGCCAGTTCCGGTGTGGAGTGGGCGTCGCTGTCCACACAGAACTTCACCCCGTGCCGCTTGGCGCGCATGACCAGCTCGTCCGGCAGGTCGAGACGGTGCGGCTGGGCGTCGATCTCAAGGGCCGTCTCCGTCCTGGCGCAGGCGGCGAAGACCGTGTCCCAGTCGGCGTCGATGGCGGACCGCTTGCCCAGCATCCGGGCGGTGGGGTGTCCGATGACATGGACGTACGGGTTCTCGCAGGCGCGCAGCAGGCGCCGGGTCGTCGCGGCCCGGCCCAGCTCGAAGTGACTGTGCACGGAGGCCACGCACAGGTCGAAGTCGGCGAGGAAGTCGCCGGTCCAGTCCACGTCGCCGTACAGGTCGATGTTCAGCTCCGTGCCGTGCAGCAGCCGCGGCCCGCCCCCGCGTTTCAGTTCGGCGTCCAACCGCTTGACGCGGTGGCGCTGTTCGAGGATCTTCTCGTCGGTCATGGCCTGCATGCGCAGTTGCGGGGCGTGGTCCGTGATCGCGTAGTACTCGTAGCCCAGGGCCTTCGCGGCGGCGACCATGTCCTCCAGAGGGGCCAGGCCGTCCGTGAGGTCGGTGTGGGTGTGCAGGTCCCCGCGGAGGTCCGACTCGGCCACGAGCGTGGGCAGTTCGTCCTCCATCGCGGCCTCCACCTCGCCCCGGTCCTCGCGGAGCGTCGGCGGGATCCACGTCATGCCGAGCCGCCCGTATACCTCCTCCTCGGTGCGTGCGCCGGTGCGCCTGCCGGTCTCCGCGTCGAAGAGGCCGTACTCCGAGAGCTTCAGGCCGTACTGGAGGGCGACCTTACGCACGCGGATGTTGTGGGCCTTCGAGCCGGTGAAGTAGAGCAGGGCGGCGCCCCAGGAGTCGGGCCGCACGACACGCAGGTCCACCTGGAGGCCCCTGGTGGTGCGGACACTGGTCTTGGTCTCGCCGCGGGCGATGACCTCGGCGGTGTACGGGTGCTCGGCCAGGGCACGCGAGGCGCGGGCGGCGGCCTCGTCGGTGCCGGCAGCGACCAGGATGTCCAGGTCGCCGACGGTCTCCCGCATCCGGCGCAGCGAGCCCGCGTAGGTGCAGCGCTCGCAGCCCGTCGTACGGGACAGGGCGCCCACGATGTCCTCCGCCAGTTCCTGGGCGGCGTCCAGAGGGGCGCGGCCGTGTGAGGCGCGCATGATCTGGATGCCGTGCAGGATGTTCTCCTCGGTCTTCGGGCCGAAGCCCTTGAGGTCCTGCAGGCGGTGGGCGCGTGCCGCCTCGGCGAGATCCTCGATCGAGGCGACACCGAGCTCCTCGAAGATCAACTGCGCCTTGCGCGGGCCGAGCGCGGGCACCGCCGTCATCGCGCGCACCCCCGCGGGAACGTGGCTGCGGGCCTCTTCGACCGCCTCCACCCGGCCGGTGCGGACGAACTCCTCGATCTTCTCGGCGATCGACCCGCCGACGCCGGGGATCTCCCTGAGGTGCTTCGCGTCGAGGCCCGTGATGTCGGTGCCGTGGCCCTCGACGGTGCGGGCGGCGCGCTCGTAGGCACGTACGCGGAAGCTGTCGCCACCGGTGATCGCGAGAAGGTCGGCATACTCCTGGAGCAGGGCGGCTACGTCCTGGTTGGAGACGGCACGATGGCGCGACCGGGTTGCCATATGCAACGAGTGCCCCGTTTTGATCCCGCGCATGCGCCGTGGGGCCCGAGCCCCCACGGGCTTCCGGTGGTGGCCCGGCGGTCCCAGGGTCCCGGGCCGGACACCCCGAGTTCCGCCCTCCGGGCGATGCCGAGGGTTCCGCGCCCCGGCCCGGCTCAGCCCAGCGCCCGTCGCCAGGCCGATTCCCGGAGGAGACGGAGGCCGTTGAGGCCGACCAGGACCGTGGAGCCCTCGTGGCCGGCCACCCCGAGGGGCAGCGGGAGGTGTCCCGCAAGGTCCCACAGGACGAGGCCGCCGATGCAGACGGCGGCGATCGTGAGGTTCTGGACCACCAGCCGGCGGGCGTGCCGGGACAGGGCCACCACCGCCGGCACGGCGGCCAGCTCGTCCCGTACGACGACGGCGTCCGCGGCCTCCAGGGCGAGATCGGACCCGGCGCGCCCCATGGCGATGCCCGTGTGGGCGGCGGCCAGGGCCGGGGCGTCGTTGACGCCGTCACCGAGAGCCAGGACGCGCTCGCCCGCGTCCTGCCAGCTCCGGACCGCGGCCACCTTGTCCTGGGGCAGCAGCCCGGCGCGCACGTCCCCGATTCCCACCTCGCCGGCCACCCGCAGCGCTGCCCGCTCGTTGTCGCCGGTGAGCAGTGCCGGGGGCGCCCCGGTGAGGCGGGTGAGGGCCGTGACGGCGCCCGCGGCCCCGGGGCGGAGCCGGTCCGTCGCGGAGAGGACGGCGACCGGCTCGCCGTCGACCCGTACGACGGCGGCCGTCGCGCCGTCCGCCTCGGCGAGCCCCACCGCTTCGGCGAGTGCCAACGCCTCGGCGCCGGCCGCCGCGCCGTCCGCCGCGACCTCGCCGGGGCACGCGGCCGTACCGGTTCGGGCGGTGCGCGCCGGGGCGCTCACCTCGACGACCCGGCCCGCGACGACCGCCCGCACCCCGCGACCCGGGGCCGAGGAGAAGCCGCTCGCGGGCGCGGGGGCCAGTCCGCATTCCCGCGCGGCGGTGACGACCGCCCGTGCCAGTGGGTGCTCGCTGTTCTGTTCGGCGGAGGCGGCCAGGGAGAGGACGTCCTCCTCGGTCAGGGCTCCGCCGGAGCCCGTGGGGGCACCGGCGTCCGTACAGGCGCAGGCGCCGGCGTGCGCGCAGGCGCCCGGCGGCGTCCGTACGGCCGTCGGCAGCATCCGTACGGCCGTGACGCGCGGGCTGCCCTCGGTCAGCGTGCCGGTCTTGTCGAGGACCACCCGGTTCACGGCCCCCAGGCGCTCCATGGCCACCGCGGACTTCACGAGTACGCCGTGCCGTCCCGCGTTGGCGATCGCGGAGAGGAGGGGCGGCATGGTCGCCAGGACGACCGCGCACGGCGAGGCCACGATCATGAAGGTCATGGCGCGCAGCAGCGTCGGCTCGAACCCGGCCCCGAACAGGAGCGGGACCGTGAAGAGCGCGAGGGTCGCGGCGACCACCCCCACGGAATAGCGCCGCTCGACCTTCTCGATGAACAGCTGGGTGGGTGCCTTCGTCTCGCTGGCCTCCTCGACCATGGCCACGATCCGCGCGATCACCGAGTCGGAGGCGTCCCTGGCGACCCGCACGCGGAGCGCGCCCGTGCCGTTGAGGGTGCCCGCGAAGACGTCGTCGCCGCGCGACTTCGGCACGGGCATCGGCTCGCCGGTGATGGTGGCCTGGTCGGCCTCGCTCGCTCCGTCGAGCACGGTGCCGTCGGCGGGCAGCCGTTCCCCGGGGCGTACGAGGACGGTGTCGCCGACCGACAGGGCGGTGACCGGCACCTCTTGTTCGCCGTCCGCCGTGAGCCGTACGGCCGTCGCGGGCGCGAGGTCGAGCAGGCCGCGCACGGAGTCGGCGGTGCGCCGGGTGGCCAGGGCCTCGAGGGCGCCCGAGACGGCGAAGATGACGATGAGCAGTCCGCCGTCGAGGAACTGGCCGATCGCGGCGGCGCCGACCGCCGCGACGACCATCAGCAGATCCACGTCGAGGGTCCTGTCGCGCAGCGCCGTGAGCCCCGCGAGGCCCGGTTCCCAGCCGCCCGCCGTGTAGCAGAGGGCGTACAGAGGCCCCCAGGACCACACGGGCGCGCCGGTCAGGTCGAGGGGGAGCGCGAGGAGGAAGGCGGCGGCGGAGAGCGCGGCCCAGCGGACCTCGGGCACTGCGGACAGCCGGGTGCGGCGTGTCGGCGGACGCGTCGTGGCGGGCGCTGCCTGCCGGTCCTCGACCAGCGCGGATGCCATGGAGCACCTCTTCGGGTTCGGGTTCCGCCTCGGGCGGAGGGGAGCGGACCGCCCCACCATAGCGGAACATATGAAGAGGTCTTCAAGTATCCCTGATGGATACGATGTGCGCATGGGACACGGAGTGGACGGCAGGACGACGCCGGCGGCGCACCTGGACGCGGACTCCGCCGCGACCATCGCCGCCACGCTCCAGGCGCTGGCGACCCCTTCGCGGCTCATGATCCTGACGCGTCTGCGCCAGGGCCCCTGCGCCGTGAGCGAGCTGGCCGAGGCCGTCGGCATGGAACAGTCGGCCGTCTCCCACCAGTTGCGGCTGCTGCGGGCCCTCGGCCTGGTCACCGGCTCCCGGCAGGGGCGGCGGATCGTCTACAGCCTGTACGACAATCACGTGGCCCAGCTGCTCGACGAGGCGGTCTATCACATCGAGCACCTCAGGCTCGGGCACCGCGACCTGCCTGTCGTCCTCGACTGAGACGGAGCGGTTCGGGCGGACAGGGCGAGGCGGGCGCCCGGGCCGGGTCAAGGCCGGGCCGGGTCAGGACAGGCCAGGGTCGGTCCGCGGACGTCGGTCCCGCGCACCCAGCACCTCCGCCAGGTCGAAGTGGACCGGCTCCTCCAGTTGCTCGTACGTGCAGGAAGCGGGCTCGCGGTCGGGCCGCCACCGCCGGAACTGCGCCGTGTGCCGGAACCGCTGTCCCTTCTCCATGTGGTCGTACGCCACCTCGACCACCCGGTCCGGGCGCAGTGGCACCCACGACAGGTCCTTCTTGCCCGTCCAGCGGCTCTGTGCCCCCGGCAGCCGCGCGGCCTCGTGCGCGGCCTCGTCGGCCCACTGCGCCCACGGATGTCCCTGCGCGGACTCCATGCGCAGCGGCTCCAGCTCCGAGATCAGCTCCTCGCGCCGCTTCATCGGGAACGCCGCGCACACCCCCACGTGCTGGAGGCCTCCGCCGGGCGCGTAGAGGCCGAGCAGCAGGGAGCCGACCACCGGGCCGCTCTTGTGGAAGCGGAAACCGGCCAGTACGCAGTCCGCCGTGCGCTCGTGCTTGACCTTGAACATCGACCGCTCGTTCTGCCGGTAGGGGATCGTCAGCGGCTTGGCGATCACGCCGTCGAGGCCCGCGCCCTCGTAGCGCGTGAACCAGTCCCGCGCCAGGTCCACGTCCGTGGTGGAGGGTGCGAGGTGGACCGGCGGGGAGGCCGGGGCCAACGCGCCGACCAGGGCCCTGCGGCGTTCCACGAGCGGAGTGCCGGTGAGGTCCGTGCCGTCGAGGGCCAGCACGTCGAAGGCGACGAAGGAGGCCGGGGTCCGTTCGGCGAGCTGCCGTACCCGCGAATCGGCCGGGTGGATGCGCTCGGTCAGCGCGTCGAAGTCGAGCCGGCCGTGCAGAGCGATGACGATCTCACCGTCCAGAACGCACCGCTCGGGGGCATTCGCCTTCACCGCCTCCACCAGCTCGGGGAAGTACCTGGTCAGCGGCTTGCCCGTACGGGAACCCAGCTCCACCTCGTCGCCGTCCCGGAAGACGATGGCGCGGAAGCCGTCCCACTTCGCCTCGTACTGCATGCCCGGCGGGATCCTGGCGACCGACTTGGCGAGCATCGGCCGGACGGGCGGCATAACCGGAAGGTCCATGATGCTGATTCTGCTGCGGTGGGGGCGGGCGCGCCCGACATGCGGCGGCGCCCGGACCGCCCTAGCGTTGCGGCATGGGCAGCGGCAAGGCGATCGAGCTGGAAGCGGGCGGGCGGACCGTACGGCTGTCCAGCCCCGACAAGGTGTACTTCCCGCAGCGCGGCTTCACCAAGCTGGACGTCGCCCGCTACTACGTCGCGGTGGCGGAGGGCATCACCCGTGCCCTGCGCGACCGGCCGACCACCCTGGAACGCTACCCGGAGGGCGCGGAGGGCGAGTCCTTCTACCAGAAGCGGGCCCCCAAGAACCTGCCCGACTGGATCCCGACCGCCCGCATCGCCTTCCCCAGCGGCCGGTACGCCGACGAGATCTGCCCCACCGAGCCGGCCGCCGTCCTCTGGGCCGCCAACCTGGGCTGCCTCACCTTCCACCCGTGGCCAGTACGGCGCGAACGCCCCGACCACCCCGACGAGCTCCGCATCGACCTCGATCCGCAGCCGGGCACGGACTTCGCCGACGCCGTGCGGGCGGCCCGTGAACTGCGCGGGCTGCTCGACGAACTGGACCTGCGGGGGTGGCCGAAGACCTCGGGAGGGCGCGGGCTGCACGTGTACGTGCCGCTGGTGCCGCGCTGGTCCTTCGCCGACGTGAGGCGGTGTGCCATCGCGGTGGGCCGGGAGCTGGAGCGCCGCATGCCGGGGCGGGTGACCACCAACTGGTGGAAGGAGGAACGCGGCGAGCGGGTCTTCGTCGACTACAACCAGACGGCGCGCGACCGCACCATCGCCTCCGCCTATTC
>NZ_JAAAXQ010000034.1 GCF_009916105.1 Streptomyces sp. GC420
GCCGGAGGGGGCTGCTGGGGCTCGGCGTCGGAGCCGCGGCGGCGATGGGCCTCGCGGGATGCAACATGCCCGGGAGCGGCGGCGGCGGCACGGACACCGGCAAGGACGGCAAACGGGGCGCGAAGGACGGCAAGGGCCACGGGAAGGACTCCGTCGAGGCCCGGCCGATCGGGGACGGCTCCACCGCCGACACCGGGAAGCAGCCCAGGCAGCCCGCCAAGCCGCAACGGCTCGAGCCGGGTCAGACACCGCCGCAGTTCGTGGTCTTCTCCTGGGACGGCGCGGGCGAGGTCGGCAACGGCCTCTTCCCGCGCTTCCTCAAACTCGCGGAGGACCACGGCGCCGCGATGACCTTCTTCCTCTCCGGGGTCTACCTGCTGCCCGAGTCGAAGAAGTCCCTCTACAAGCCGCCGAACAACCCCGTCGGCGCCTCCGACATCGGCTATCTCACCGACGAGCACGTCAAGGACACCATCAAATACGTGCGGCAGGCCTGGCTCGAGGGCCACGAGATAGGCACCCACTTCAACGGGCACTTCTGCGGCGGTTCCGGTTCCGTCGCGAACTGGACGCCCGCGCAGTGGGAGAACGAGATCGAGCAGGCGAAGTCCTTCGTCACCAAGTGGCGCACGAACACGGGATTCACCGATCTCGACCCGCTGCCCTTCGACTACGAGAAGGAACTCGTCGGCGGCCGCACCCCCTGCCTGCTCGGCCAGGACAATCTCCTGCCGACCGCGAAGAAGCTCGGCTGGCGCTACGACGCGAGTTCTCCCGGCGGCCGCCAGACGTGGCCGTCCAAGAAGAACGGCATCTGGAACCTTCCCCTTCAGGGGGTTCCGTTCCCGGGGCACACCTTCGAGGTGCTTTCGATGGACTACAACATGCTCGCCAACCAGTCGGTGAATTCCACCAACGGAAACCCGGCCCGCTATCCGGGATGGCGCCGGCAGGCACGTGACGCGTATCTCGCCGGTTTCCGGCGCGCGTACGAGAGCAACCGGGCGCCGTTCTTCATAGGCAACCACTTCGAACAGTGGAACGGCGGCATCTACATGGACGCCGTCGAGGAGGCCCTGAAGGGCATGGCGGGACACAAGGACGTACGGCTGGTGTCGTTCCGGCAGTTCGCCGACTGGCTGGACGTCCAGGACCCCGCGGTCCTGGAGAAACTGCGCACCCTCGAAGTCGGGCAGCAACCCCCCGGCGGCTGGAACGCCTTTATGAAGGACGCCGCGGAGCAGGACGTGGAGGGGCAGAAGGCGGCGACCTGAAAGGCCCGCCGACCCGTATGGAGGGATCTCTCGCGGGCCCTCTTTACAACGGGCCTTACGGGCACCCAGGGGGGTGCGGAAGATCCCCGGCGACGCCATGCGAAACTTTTCACATGAGTCTTGGCCGCACTCCCCGACGCCGTACGCACCGCCGTGCCGCCGTGCCGGCCGCAGCCGTGGCCGCCGGTGTGCTCGCCCTGTCGGCCTGCGGGTCCGGCGGCACCTCCGGCGGTTCGAGCGGCGCCGGCTTCGTCACCGGCACCGGCGGCATCGACACCGTCGCGAAGTCGAAGCGGCAGGACGCGCCCGAGCTCGAGGGCGAGACCCTCGACGGTGACCGGCTCAGCACCGCGGACTACAAGGGCAAGATCCTCGTGATCAACGTCTGGGGCTCCTGGTGCACCCCGTGCCGCGCCGAGGCGCCCTATCTCGCCAAGGTCGCCGAGGAGACCGAGGCCAAGGGTGTCGCGTTCGTCGGGATCAACACGCGCAACCCCGAGAAGGGCCCCGCGCTCGCCTTCGAGAAGGACTTCGGGGTCGGCTATCCGAGCCTGTACGACCCCACGGGCAAGCAGTTGCTGCGCTTCCCCAAGGGCAGCCTCAACGCCCAGGCCATTCCGTCGACCATCGTCATCGACCGGGACGGAAAGATCGCGGCGCGTGCGCTCTTCGCCCTCAACGGGGAGAAGCTGCACAAGATGATCGACCCGCTCATCGCGGAGAAGTGATCGCGTGAGCGCTCTGGCCGCCGCCTCCTCCGTCGGCGTGAACGAAACCGTCCTGTCGGGCGCGCTGCTGCTGGCGCTCCCCATCGCCGTCCTCGGCGGCCTGATCTCGTTCTTCTCGCCCTGCGTCCTGCCCCTCGTGCCCGGCTACCTGTCGTACGTCACGGGGGTCAGCGGCGTCGACCTGGCGCAGGCCAGACGCGGCCGGATGGTCGCCGGGGCCAGTCTGTTCGTCCTCGGTTTCACAGCCGTCTTCGTCTCCGGCGGGGCGCTGTTCGGCAGCTTCGGCGAGACCCTCCAGGAGCACCGGGAGACGATCACCCGGGTGATGGGCGGGGTCACCATCCTGCTCGGTGTCTTCTTCATGGGCGGCATGCCCTGGCTGACCCAGCGTGAGTTCCGTTTCCACAGGCGGCCCGCGGTCGGCCTGCTGGGAGCGCCCATGCTGGGCGTCCTCTTCGGCATCGGCTGGACGCCCTGCATCGGCCCCACGCTGTCCGCCGTCAACGTCCTCGCCCTGAACGAGGGGAGCGCCGGACGAGGGGCGCTCCTCACCGTCGCGTACTGTCTGGGACTCGGGGTGCCCTTCATCCTCGCGGCGGTCGCCTTCCGGCGGGCGCTCGGCGCGTTCGCCTGGGTCAAGCGGCACTACGTGTGGGTGATGCGCACCGGCGGCATCATGCTGATCGCGACCGGCGTGCTTCTCGTCACAGGGATCTGGGACAGCATCGTCCAGGACATGCAGGTCTGGTCCAACGGCTTCACGGTGGGGATCTGAACCCATGAGCAATACGGAAACCGACGTCACACGGGACGAGCGGCAGGACCGGCGGGAACTCGGCGAGGCCGGCTCCCAGCTGTCCACCGCGCCCGTGGAGGACTCCGGCGGGGTTCCCGGGCTGGGTCTCGTCGGCTGGGCGCGCTGGTTCTGGCGGCAGCTCACCTCCATGCGGGTCGCGCTGATCCTGCTCTTCCTGCTGTCCCTCGGCGCGATCCCCGGGTCGCTGATCCCGCAGAACAACGTCGACAAGACGAAGGTCGAGGCGTTCAGGGAGGCGCACGGGACGCTGGCGCCGCTCTACGACAAGCTCCAGCTGTTCGACGTCTACAGCTCGGTGTGGTTCTCCGCGATCTACATCCTGCTGTTCGTCTCCCTCATCGGCTGCATCGTCCCCCGGAGCCTGCAGTTCGCCGGGCAGCTGCGCGGCCGCCCGCCGGGCGCCCCCAGCAGGCTCACCCGGCTGCCCGCGTACACCACCTGGCGCACCGAGGCCGACCCGGAGCAGGTGCGTGAGCTGGCGCTCGCGCTGCTGAAGCGGCGCCGCTTCCGCGCCCGCATCGCCGGGAACGCGGTCGCCGCGGAGAAGGGCTACCTGCGCGAGGCCGGCAATCTCCTCTTCCACGTCTCGCTGATCGTCATCCTGCTCGGGTTCGCCGCGGGGCAGCTGTTCAAGTCCGAGGGCGGCAAGCTGATCGTCGAGGGCGACGGCTTCTCCAACACGCTCACGCAGTACGACGACTTCCGCTCCGGCAGCATGTTCAGCACGGACGACATGGAGCCGTTCAGCTTCACCCTGGACGAGTTCACCGGCACATACGAGAAATCGGGGCCCAACAAGGGAACGCCCCGCACCTTCCAGGCGGAGGTCACCTACTCCGAGGGCGTCGACGGCAAGGGGAAGAAGGCCGTCATCGAGGTGAACAAGCCGCTGAAGGTCGGCGGTTCCAAGGTCTTCCTCCTCTCCCACGGCTACGCGCCGGTGGTCTCCGTCACCGACGCCCGCGGGAAGGTCGTCTACAAGGGCGCCGTGCCGCTGCTGCCCATCGACAACAACATCACCTCCACGGGCGCCATCAAGGTCAACGACGGCTACCGCAACACGAAGGGCGAGAAGGAGCAGCTCGGCTTCAACGCCTTCTTCGTGCCGACCTTCGCGGGCGCGGGGCAGGGCAACATGTTCTCCCAGTTCCCGGGGCTCGGATATCCCGTGCTGGCGCTCTCGGCGTACCACGGGAGCCTCGGCACCGACTCGGGCATCCCGCAGAACGTCTACCAGCTCGACACCCGCAAGCTGAAGGAGTTCGAGGACTCCGAGGGCCGGCTGCTCAAGAAGCGGCTGCTGCCCGGCGAGACCCTGGAACTGCCCGACGGCGCCGGCTCGGTCACGTTCGAGGGCGTCAAGGAGTGGGCCAGCTTCCAGGTCTCGCAGCAGCCCGGCAACGGCGCCGCGCTCGCCGGCGCGGTCGCCGCGATCGGCGGGCTGATCGGCTCCCTGTTCATCCAGCGGCGCCGCGTCTGGGTGCGGACCACTGCGGACGCCGACGGCATCACCGTCGTCGAGATGGCCGGACTCGGCCGCAGCGAGTCCGCGAAGCTCCCCGAAGAACTGGCGGACCTCGCGGCGAGCCTGCACGCGGAGGCGCCCACCGCCCCCGAGCGCGAAGCCGAGCCGGAATCCGGGTCCGCGTCCGAGCCGGAGGACGCGACCGCGTCCCGTACGTCCGAACCCCGAGAGTCCGCAGATCCTGCCGGTCCTGCTGATCCTGCCGAAGGAGCGCGCGCGTGATCCCCCTCGCCGCCGGAACCAATGAGAACCTCGCCAATCTCAGCAACATGCTGATCTATTCGGCGATCGCCGTGTACACCCTGGCCTTCCTCGCGCACATCGCCGAGTGGGTCTTCGGCAGCCGCAGCAAGGTCGGGCGCACCGCGGCCGCCCTCACCGCGCAGCCGGCCTCCCGCGCGGCCGCGCCGGCGGTGCGGGTGAAGAAGGAGGGCGGCGGCACCGCCGTCCTGGAACGGCCCGAGGTGGTCACGCGGGCCGCCTCCGGCGCGCGGGACGTGCCGGACGGGCCCGGGGCGCACGGCGGCGACGAGAAGGGCGACCTCTACGGGCGCATCGCCGTCTCCCTCACCGTCCTCGCCTTCCTGATCGAGGCGGGCGGCGTGGTCGCCAGGGCGCTGTCCGTGCAGCGGGCGCCCTGGGGCAACATGTACGAGTTCTCCATCACCTTCTCCACGGTGGCGGTCGGCACGTACCTCGGCTTCCTCGCGGCGGGGAAGAACGTCCGCTGGCTCGGGCTGCCCCTGGTCACCACGGTCCTCCTCGACCTCGGGATCGCGGTCAACCTCCTCTACACCGCGAGCGCCCAGCTGGTTCCCGCCCTGAAGTCGTACTGGCTGTACATCCACGTCTCCACCGCGATCTTCTGCGGAGCCGTGTTCTACCTGGGCGCGGTCGCCTCGGTGCTCTACCTGTTCCGCGACTCGTACGAGAACAAGCTGGCCGGCGGGGGCAAGCCCGGCGGCTTCGCCACCTCCGTGCTGGAGCGGCTGCCCTCCGCGCTCTCGCTCGACAAGTTCGCGTACCGCGTCAACGCCGCGATCTTCCCGCTGTGGACCTTCACGATCATCGCGGGCGCGATCTGGGCGGGCGACGCCTGGGGCCGCTACTGGGGCTGGGACGCCAAGGAGGTCTGGTCCTTCATCACCTGGGTCGGCTACGCCTGCTACCTGCATGCCCGGGCCACCGCGGGCTGGAGGGGCCGCAAGGCCGCCTACCTGGCGCTCATCGCCTTCGCCTGCTTCCTCTTCAACTACTACGGCGTCAACCTCTTCGTGAACAGCAAGCACTCGTACGCCGGAGTCTGACCGTCATCCCGGCCGCCACCCGGGCAGCCGCCCCGACCGTGACCGGCGAGGGCCGGTTCCCCGCGATCCGTGTCGCGGGGAACCGGCCCTCCGCCGTCGGGACGGCACGGACGCAGTCCCGGGGCCGCCGGCGGCTCACCGTCCGCGGCCGCTCACTCGGGCGCCGTGCACGTCCGTGCCGGGGGCTTGCCCTCCGGCCACGCCAGCGCCGTGAAGCGCGGACCCTTCGGCCGGGGGTCCAGGGTCACCACCGGGACCGCCTTGTCGTACGGGTTGCCGTCGTTGTCCAGGCAGATCCACCCGCTCGCGCCGCTGACCCGCTTCACCGAGTGCAGCCGCGGCCAGTTGCCGCTCACGTCGGCCAGTTCCGGCATCTCGACCTCGCCGCTCGTCGTGTTGCGGATGGCCGTGACGGCCGTCCAGACGGAGTCGTGGGCGATCATCGCGTCGCCGTCGCGCAGATCGACCTTCCCGACGGGCCCGACCGGTGCCTTCCGCGCCTTTTGGGCGAGATCCGCGAACGCCCGTGAGTCGGCCGCCGATCCGCCGGTCTTCGGGGCGTCGGGCGAGACCCAGGCGTCCGGGTGGGCCAGTGCCGCGTAGCGCAGGGTGATCCCGCCGCTCAGCGCGTCCCAGTCCAGGTCCGGATCGGCGATCATGTCGTTGGCGGCGTCGCCGGTCAGCACGGTGAACTTCTTCTCGGTGCAGCCGCGCTGCCCCAGTTCGTTGATGAACTGCCGCAGCTGCACGGGCCGTCCGGCGAAGTAGATGGTGCTGGGCGCGGCGTCGCAGATCGTCGGCACCATCTGTGCGAAGTCGTTGGCGGTCCGCCCCTCGCTGTCCACGTCGTCGGGTGACTTGAACGTCTCCGGCGCCCGGCTCTCCCCCGCGAGGAGCGAGGTGAAGGCCCGGTTGAGGGTGTCGATGTAGTTGTCGCCCGTGCGCCGGTCCGCGACGAGCAGGGTGTCGGCGGGGTCCGCCTTCTCGGTCTTCTCCGCGTAGGAGGCGAGGGCGGCGGCCTCGTCCTCATTGGTGGGCGCGACCCGGGCGAGCCCCGGGAAGGCCTGGTTGCCGTTCTTGTTGGCGATGTCGTCGGCCGTGATACTGCCGCCCACGACGGGGATCCCCTCGTGCGTCAGCCAGTCGACGGCCGCCTGAGTGTGCCGCACGCTGGTGCCGATACCGGCGACCGCCCGGAGATTGTCCGGTGCGTCCGTCATGGTCCTGAGCTGCTCCGCGACGTGCTGCCACTGGATGCCGCCGCGCCCAGGATTGGCCAGGACCAGCCGGATCGCGGGCGCCTTCTTCCCCGACAGCCGGTTGGCGCGGTACTGGGCGAGGTAGGCGCCCTGCACCATGTGGCGGATGCTCGCCGTGCCGTGGCTGGTCGGTGAGGTCATCGGCAGCATCACGGCCACCGTCGCGTACGGCTTGCGCTTTTGGGCCTGCCTGTTCTCCGCCGCGATGCGGTCCGAGACCTCCGCGAGATCGTCGCTGAACGTGTCACTGCCGTCGGTGACACCGATGCACTCGCTTTCGGGGCCCATCCGCACCAGTTTCTCGCCGCAGGAGTCGGGGCCGGTGAAGCGGTCCACGGCCCACCATGCGGCTCCGCCCAGCAGGGTCAGCGCGAGCAGGATCGCGAGTGGTCTGCCGATGGGCCACGGGGTGCCGCGCCGCCGGAGTATGCGTATCGCCACAGGTCCGTCCCCTGTCGAGTGCTGCCGGTCAGTGGTCAGTGGTCGGTGGTCAGTGCTCGGGTGCTCAGGAAGTGAGCGTGAGGTGCGGTGCCTGCGCCCAGGACCGCAGTTGCCGCGGCCAGCTCAGGTGCGCCCGGAAGAACACGTCCTGCCCGCCCGCCCGCTGCGGCGCGAGGAACAGCAACTGGGCATCGATCCTGCGGATCAGCGCCTCGTCCGGCGGGGCTGTCGGGTCCGACTGCCGCCACAGGGCGTCCATCAGCAGGTCGATGGAGCGGTGGATGGAGCGCTGGTACTCGTCGATGTCCGCCGTGCACACGTCCGGCCCGCCCACCCGCGGCGCGGAGCCGAGCGGGGGGAAACCGCCCGGCGGGCGCGGGGCGCAGCAGATCCGCTGGAGCGAGTCGAGCCAGTCGTGGGCGTCGGCGCCCACGAAGGCCTGGTGCAGCAGTCGCGCCGCGAGAACCGTCTCGCCGAGCGCCATCGAGTGGTGCAGATGCGTGCTGACGTCCGTGCCGATCGAGGTGTCGCGGCGGGTCAGGAGATAGCGGGAGCGCAGGGTGAGCTGGCTGTCGGCCCAGCTCGGGCGGTGCGGACCCGGTGCTCTGGTGCGCAGCCGCTGCAGCAGCAGGAAGCGCAGCAGCGGGTCGGCCACGAAAGGCGTGCCGGGCGGGGGCCAGTGGGCCTCGGCCAGGTGCTGGGTCACCTCCTCCACCGGCATGTGGCTGGGGCCCTCCACGAGGTGCAGGCCGGCCAGGTGGTGCGCGGCGGCCGTGTCGTACGCGGCGGACAGGGTCACCAGCCGTTCCCGCTGCCCCGCGTCGGGCAGCAGCGCCTCCAGCAGCTCCTCGGCCACGGGCCGTCCGCCCGATTCCGCGGGCAGGGCAGGCAGCTCGGCGAAGTCCAGTTCCTCACCGGTCGCCAGCCTCCCGGCCGCCGCCCGTGCGAAGGCGCGGACGCCCAGCGGGTTGCCGCCGGTCAGGCGCAGGATCAGCCGGGCCAGCTGGTGCGGCGGGTCGGAGTCCTCCAGCATCGCCTCCACCGCCTCCAGGGACAGCGGCGGAATCCCCAGGTCCAGCCGCCAGCCCGCCGCGTCCTCCGGTCCCGGCGGCTCCCAGCCGCTGGACCGGCCGGCAGCGGTCAGCGCGGGCAGGCCCGCCGGGTCGCCGTGCGCGGCCGCGACGACGGCGAGCGGATCGGACCTGCCCGTCTCGGCCGCGATCCGGGCGCGGGCCCGCACCAGCAGGCCGAGGAAGTGGCGCCCGTCCGCGGTGTGCGCGTTGTCCAGCAGGACGAGCGGCCGTACGCCGTGGATGGCCTTGCGCAGCCCGAGGTACGGCTCCCTCATGTCGTACAGCAGAGCCTTGACGAGAAGCAGTTCGGCGCGGGTCCTGCGGTCCCCGCCCCGGTGGAAGTCCCCGCCGAGGTGGCGCAGCGCCTCCGCGTACCCGCCGCCTCCGGGCCGGGTGGAGGCCCACCAGTCGCGGGCCTTGGGCTGGGGACGGGCCCGCAGCCGGCGCAGGAAGAGGGTGATGACGGAGGCTGCGGCCTCGGCGCCGAGGGGCATCCCGGCCTCCGCGATGGCCTCGACCACCTCGGCGACCGCCTCGTCGACCTCGCCCTGGCGCTGCCGCCGTTCCTGCTCGTCCTCCGTGATCAGCGTGGCGACCCGGTTGAAGGCCCGGCGCAGCTCCTCCGGCCGCGCGGGCTGCCAGCTGATGACCGCCAGCAGCCCGAGTTCGGTGCGCGGGAACCGTAACTGGAGGCCTCTGACCTTGTGCCGCAGCTGGTGGACGAGGACGTGCAGCAGATCGGTGACGGGCGAGGAGAGGCCGTCACGGCCGGACTCGCCCGGATCGAACTCGCCGTACCCGGGCTCCTCCAGGTCGACCCTGGCGAGCGGCAGGTGCGTGCCGTAGGTCTCGGCCAGGCGGTTCAGCAGTGCGGTCTTGCCGGTGCCGCGCCCGCCCACCAGAAGAACGGCGGGCGAACCGGCGCGGTGTTCCGGGGCCACCAGCTCGCGGCCCCGCGGATCGAGCCTGACCAGTCGCGAGACCAGTCTCGCCAGCGCGTCCCTCTCGTACAGCTGACAGAACACCGCACCCCCCACGCACGTTGCCCAAGTGACGTACAGGATACGAGTGGTGACGTTCAGCCATGCAGTATCGGGGGCAGGTGTGGCCGTATTGAAACCGGTTTCACAGGATGGACATCAACGCGCCGCCGATCACGCCGTGCTTCGCCCCGCGGACGGGCCCGTACGGTCAGGGGCGCGGAGCGGGCCGAGGGCCGGGACGCGGGGCGGGTGGTCAGGCGCCGATGTCCTCGTTCCAGATCTCGGGGTGGTCCCTGACGAAGTCACGCATCAGGGCGACGCATTCGGGGCTGTCGAGCAGCACGACCTCCACGCCGTGCTCCGCCAGCCAGTCGTGGCCGCCGTGGAAGGTCTCCGACTCGCCCACGACCACTCGTGAGATGCCGAACTGCCGGACCAGGCCCGAGCAGTACCAGCAGGGGGAGAGGGTCGTGACCATCGTCGTGCCGCGGTACGACCGCTGCCGTCCCGCCGCGCGGAACGCGGCCGTCTCCGCGTGCATGGACGGGTCCCCGTCCTGGACCCGGCGGTTGTGGCCGCGGCCCAGCAGGGTGCCGTCCGCGCCGTAGAGCGCCGCGCCGACCGGGACCCCGCCCTCGGCCAGACCCGCCCTCGCTTCGTCCAGGGCGGTCCTCAGCCACCGCCTGTCCAGTTCCAACCGGTCCATGGCATCCACTCTCCCCGGCCGGGAACACCCCGGCAACGCGCGGAGGGCCTCACCCGGTCAGCCTCGCCGGACGCACCGCCGGGAGGCCCGGCCGTGTCCGTCCCGGGGCCCCAGAGCCCCGGGGCTCACTCCTCCGGGCCGTCGTCGTCCTTCTTCCGGCCGCCCTTCCCGCCGGTCTCGTCGTCGAGTGACCTGAGGAACTCGGGGTTGTCGTCCGGAGCGACCCAGCCGCCACCGCCCCGGCGGCCCGGTCCGGCGGCCCCGCGGGTGCGGTCCCGGCCCACGAGCAGCCAGGAGATCGAACCGGCGAGCGGGAAGAGGAGGACGAGGATCGCCCACAGCGGCTTGGGCATCCAGCGGACGTCCTTCTCGTCCGTGGTGATGCAGTCGATGAAGGCAAAGACGCTCAGTGCCAGCGGCACGAGGATCATCAGCACCCGGAGCATGGTCTTCGGTCCCCCTGGGAGTGGCTGGGAGTGGTCGGCCGGGCGCCGCGTCGGGGCCCCGGTGACCCAGCCAGGGTATCGGGTGGCGGATACTGGACCGCATGGCTTATGACGATCTTCGTTCGTTCCTGAGGGCTCTGGAGCGGGAGGGGGACCTGAAGCGCATCAAGGCGGAGGTCGACCCGTATCTGGAGGTCGGGGAGATCGTCGACCGGGTCAACAAGGCCGGCGGTCCCGCCCTGCTCTTCGAGAACGTCAAGGGCTCCTCCATGCCCCTGGCGATGAACGTGTACGGCACGGACCGAAGGCTGCTGAAGGCGCTCGGCCTGAAGTCGTACGAGGACATCGCGGGCGTCATCGGCGGGCTGCTGAAGCCCGAGCTGCCGCACGGCTTCGTCGGCGTCCGCGAGGCCTTCGGCAAGCTCGCCAACATGACCCATGTCCCGCCGAAGAAGGTGAAGTCGCAGGACGCGCCGGTCCATGAGCGGGTCCTGACCGGCGACGAGGTGGACCTGGAACAACTGCCCGCGCTGTTCACCTGGCCCGAGGACGGCGGGTCGTTCTTCAATCTGGGGCTGACCCACACCAGGCACCCGGAGACCGGGGTGCGCAACCTCGGCCTCTACCGGCTGCAGCGCCATGACCGGCGCACCATCGGCATGCACTGGCAGATCCACAAGGACAGCCGCAACCACTACGCCGTCGCCGCCCGGCGGGGCGAGCGGCTGCCCGTCGCGATCGCCTTCGGCTGCCCGCCCGCCGTGACCTACGCCTCGACGGCGCCGCTGCCAGGGGACATCGACGAGTACTTGTTCGCCGGCTTCGTGCAGGGCAAGCGGATCGAGATGGTGGACTGCAAGACCGTGCCGCTCCAGGTGCCGGCCAACGCGGAGGTCGTGCTGGAGGGCCGGCTGGAGCCGGGCGAGATGCTCCCGGAGGGCCCGTTCGGCGACCACACCGGTTTCTACACGCCCCAGGAACCCTTCCCCGCGCTGAGGATCGACTGCGTGACGATGCGGCGGCGCCCGCTCCTCCAGTCGATCGTCGTGGGCCGGCCGCCGACGGAGGACGGACCGCTCGGCCGGGCCACGGAGCGGTTCTTCCTGCCCCTGCTCAAGATCATCGTGCCGGACATCGTGGACTACCACCTCCCCGAGGCGGGCGGCTTCCACAACTGCGCGATCGTGTCGATCGACAAGAAGTACCCCAAGCACGCCCAGAAGGTCATGCACGCCATCTGGGGCGCCCACATGATGTCGCTGACCAAGCTGATCGTCGTCGTGGACTCCGACTGTGACGTCCACGATCTGCACGAGGTCGCCTGGCGGGCCCTGGGCAACACCGACTACTCCCGCGACCTCACGGTCGTCGAGGGCCCCGTCGACCATCTGGACCACGCCTCCTACCAGCAGTTCTGGGGCGGCAAGGCCGGAATCGACGCCACCGCCAAGTGGCCCGAGGAGGGGTACACGAGGGACGGCGGCTGGCCGCGCATGGTCGAGTCCGACAAGGACACCGCCGAACGGGTGACCGCGCGCTGGAAGGAGTACGGGCTGTGACCGCCGCGGAGGGGGTCCTCGGTCGCGGTTCCGCGCCGCGCCCCGACGGCAAGGTCCGCGCCTTCCTGAAGCTCGTGATGATCGAGCACTCGGTCTTCGCGCTGCCCTTCGCCTACATCGCCTCCCTCACCGCGATGTTCCGGCTGGACCGGGAGATCCACTGGGGCAGGCTGCTGCTGGTCACCGTCTGCATGGTGGGCCTGCGGACCTTCGCGATGGCCGCGAACCGGATCATCGACCGGGAGATCGACGCGCGGAACCCGCGCACCGCCACCCGCGAACTGGTCACCGGGGCCCTGTCCGTGCGCTCGGCGTGGACGGGCGCGCTGATCGCCCTCGCCGTCTTCCTGGGCTCGGCGGCGCTGCTCAACCCGCTGTGCCTGGCGCTGGCGCCGGTCGCGGTCGTCCCGATGGTGGTCTATCCGTACGGCAAGAGGTTCACCCACTACCCGCACGCGATCCTCGGCCTCGCACAGGCCATGGGACCGGTGGGGGCCTGGATCGCGGTGACCGGAGCCTGGTCCTGGGACGCGGTGATCCTCGGGCTGGCCGTCGGCATCTGGATCGGCGGCTTCGACCTGATCTTCGCCTGCCAGGACGTCCAGGCGGACCGCGCGCACGGCGTGCTCTCCGTGCCGGCCCGCTTCGGGGTCCCGGCCGCGCTGTACGGAGCGCGGGCCGCGCACGTCGTCACCACCGTGCTCCTGGTGTGGTACGCGCTCGCCACCGGCGCCGGGCCGTTCTTCTGGACGGGGCTGCTGATCGTCGTCGTCGCGTTCCTCTACGAGCACAGCATCGTCAGGCCCCACGACCTGTCCCGTCTGAACCGGGCGTTCTTCACGACGAACGGCTTCATCGGGATCAGCCTGTTCGTCTGCGCCCTGGCCGACCTGCTCGTCCGCGGCCTCACCGTCTGACCCGGCGGCGGTCGCGCCCGCCCGCCTCCGCGGCCTCCGCACCGCGTCCCCGGACACCGCCCGGTGCGGCGCCCGGGACACGGTCACGGTATGAGCCCGGAGAAGCGGGTCGGGGCCACGCGGCGGGTGCTGAACAGGAACGCGGCCAGCACCCCGCCGAGCAGGCCGAACAGGTGGCCCTGCCAGCTCACTCCGGCCGTCGTGGGCAGCACGCCCCACAGGATCGAGCCGTAGAAGGCGGCGACGATCACGCCGACGACGATGTCGCCGACGCGCCGGTCCACGAAGCCGCGCACCAGCAGGTAACCGAACAGCCCGAAGACCACTCCGGACGCCCCCGCCGTGTTGGAGTACTCCGGCGAGAAGAGCCACACGCCGAGCCCGCTCGCGAGCACGATGACGGTGACGACCCCCGCGAAGGTGCGGATCCCGCGCAGCGCGGCGACGAAGCCGAGCACGAGCAGCGGGACCGTGTTGGCCATCAGGTGCTCGAAGCCGAAGTGCAGGAACGACGCCGGGACAACGTCGCGCAGCTCCGAGAGGTCACGGGGCTCTATCCCGTACGTATCGAGGGTGTGGCCGTTCGCCGCGTCCACGGCCTCGAGGATCCACAGCAGGGCCACCCACCCGGTCATCACCGTCAGCGCCGCCTTGACGCGGCCGCCGCGGCCGGCCGGAGCGCTTCCGGTGGTCCCGGGACGGGCCGGGTCATAAGGTCCGTACGTCATCGGAAGGCCCCCTCACTCCTCGTAGGCACAACGCCCGGGACGGGTGACGGGTTCCTGTCTCATGCGGCCGGATAGGCTCGGGTGCATGAACGCAAGGCAGCCGGGCCGCCCGGGGGAGGCCGCGGGCCGCAAGCCCTGGATCGTCGGCGTGTCCGGTGCGTCCGGAACCCCGTACGCCGCGGCGGTGCTGCGTGGTCTGCTCGCCGCCGGCGAAAGCGTCGACCTGGTGGTCAGCCGGGCCTCGCGGCTCACGCTCCTCGACGAGACGGGCATCGCCTTCCGGGACGCCCACTGGCGTGAGGACCTCGCCGCCTGGCTGGCCAGGGGCGCCGACGGCAAGCCCGGCACCTTCACCGGCACCGATGTGTCGGACGTGCGGTACTGGGCGGCAGGTGATCTGGCGGCCGGGCCCTCCTCCGGTTCGTACGCCGCGAAGGGGATGCTGATCGTTCCCGCATCCACGGCCTGCGTGGCCGGGGTGGCGCTCGGGCTGTCGAAGGACCTGCTCCAGCGGGTGGCGAGCGTGATGCTGAAGGAGCGCAGGAGGCTCGTGGTCGCGGTGCGGGAGACACCGCTGAACGGGCAGACCCTCAGGCACCTCGTGGCGCTGGACGAGGCCGGTGCCGTGGTGCTGCCCGCCTCCCCGGCGTTCTACGCGGGAGCCACACACATCCAGGACCTGGTGGACTTCGTCGCCGGCCGGGTGCTTGACGCGGCCGGGGTGCCGCACCGGCTCTACCGCCGGTGGGAGGGCGAGGTCGGGGGCGCCGCGCGCGCCGCCCTTTCCGGCGAACCGGGGGAACCCGGCGACCGCAGCGGCCCTCGTCCCGGCTCCGGCGGCCCCGGTCCCGGCTCCGGCTCCGGCTCCGGCGGTTCTGAGGCCCGGGAGGAGGCCTAGCACCGCTTGGTGGAGCCGATTCGCAGGGCTACTACCCTGCATGCCTTAGGTTCTTTATTCACAACTGCGGGATCGCTGAACAATGGAAGGCTCCAGGCATATGGACGCGGTGGACAGGCAGCTCATCCAGGCGCTTCGCGAGAACGGCAGGGCCTCGTACGCCGAGCTCGGCAGGCTCGTGGGCCTCTCCGGCCCGAGCGTCACGGACCGGATCAACCGTCTGGAGGCGGCCGGCGTCATCACCGGCTACCGGGCGACCGTCAACGCCGCTCAGCTCGGCCTCGGCGTGACCGCCCTCATCGGTATCTCACTCTCCGACGCCGCCGACCACGAGGATGTCGCCCGCAGGCTGCGCGACCTGGAGGAGATCGAGGACTGCTGGTTCATCGCGGGGGACGACTCCTTCATGCTCAAGGTGCGCGTGGGCGACGTCGACGGCCTGGAGAAGACCATCCGCAGACTGTCCGGCACCAAGGGCGTCTCCCGCACGCGTACGACGATCGTGCTCTCCACCAAGTGGGAGAACCGCGTCGGCGAGCTGCCGGAGGAGCGGTAGGCGGCAGATGCGCCGACGGGGGCGCATTTCCGCCGGGGGGCGGGGGAGTACGGTTGGGTTGGCCTGACAAGAGATGACCATGGGAGGCAGCCGCATATGGACGCGGGGCTCAAGCGCGAGCTGGAGGAGAAGGTCCGGGCCGGTGAGCGGCTGTCCCGCGAGGACGGCATCGCCCTCTACGAGTCGGACGACCTGGCCTGGCTCGGCGGCCTCGCCCACGAGGTGCGCACGCGCAAGAACGGTGACGTCGTGCACTTCAACGTCAACCGGCACCTCAACATGACGAACGTGTGCACGGCCTCGTGCGCGTACTGCTCCTTCCAGCGCAAGCCGGGTGAGAAGGACGCCTACACGATGCGCATCGAGGAGGCCGTCCGCCTCGCCAAGTCGATGGAGAGCGAGAACCTCACCGAGCTGCACATCGTCAACGGCCTGCACCCGAACCTGCCGTGGCGCTATTACCCGCGTTCGCTCAGCGAGCTGAAGAAGGCGCTGCCGAACGTCTCGCTGAAGGCCTTCACGGCCACGGAGATCCACCATTTCGAGACGATCTCCGGGCTGTCCGCCTCCGAGATCCTCGACGAGCTCATCGAGGCCGGTCTCGAGTCGCTGACCGGCGGCGGTGCCGAGATCTTCGACTGGGAGGTGCGTCAGCACATCGTCGACCACCGCACCCACTGGGAGGACTGGTCGCGCATCCACCGCCTGGCGCACGAGAAGGGTCTGAAGACCCCGTGCACCATGCTGTACGGGCACATCGAGGAGCCGCGCCACCGCGTCGACCACGTGCTGCGGCTGCGTGAACTGCAGGACGAGACCGGCGGTTTCCAGGTCTTCATCCCGCTGCGCTACCAGCACGACTTCGTCGACATGAAGGACGGCAAGGTCCGCAACCGCCTCCAGGCGCGCACGACGATGGCCACCGGCGCCGAGGCGCTGAAGACCTTCGCCGTCTCCAGGCTGCTCTTCGACAACATCCAGCACGTCAAGGTCTTCTGGGTGATGCACGGCGTGCAGACCGCCCAGCTCGCGCTCCAGCACGGCGCGGACGACATGGACGGCTCGGTCGTCGAGTACAAGATCACGCATGACGCCGACAACTACGGCACGCCGAACAAGCTGACCCGCGACGACCTGCTGGAGCTGATCCGCGACGCCGGCTTCCGGCCGGTGGAGCGCAACACCCGCTACGAGATCATCCGCGAGTATGACGGACCCGACCCCAAGCGCCGCGAGTCGCCGCAGCCCATGCGCGTCTGAGGCGGGGCGGACCGACGCCCCGGGTCTGAGGGCCGGCGGTACGGGTACTCGCGCCGCATGGCCAGTAGCCGTACCCGTACCGTCCGCGGGGACGCGCGCACCGCGGGGCACGCCGCTCCGGAGGACGCGTACACCGCGGCACCCTTCGTGCCCGAGGGCGCCGACCTCACGGCGCTCCGGGAGGCGGCGGCCGGCTGCCGCGGCTGCCCGCTGCACCGGGACGCCACCCGGACCGTCTTCGGCGAGGGCGAGCCCGACGCCCGTATCGTGCTGGTGGGCGAGCAGCCCGGGGACCAGGAGGACCGCAAGGGCCACCCCTTCGTGGGGCCCGCCGGACGGATCCTCGACGAGGCGCTCGAAGCCGCCGGCATCGACCCGGCCGAGGCGTACGTCACCAACGCCGTCAAGCACTTCAAGTTCGCCCTCGTCGCCGAGCGCGGCAAGCGCCGCATCCACAAGCCGCCGACCCTGCGCGAGCTGAGTGCCTGCAAGCCGTGGCTCGATGCCGAGTTGCGCGTACTCGACCCCGAGGTGATCGTCGCCCTCGGCGCCACCGCGGGGAAGTCGCTACTCGGGCCCTCCTTCCGGGTGACCCGGGAGCGTGGCAGGCTCCTCGCGCTGGACGAGGTGCCGCTGGTCGCCACGGTCCACCCGTCCGCCGTGCTGCGGGCGCGGGACGAGGACCGGGCGAAGATGTACGACGGGCTCGTGTCCGATCTGCGAACGGCCGCCCGGGTGCTCGGCTGAGCCGGTTATCGTCGGCTCCATGCCGCTGACCTTCGCACCGGACCCTGCCGTGACCCCGGAGCTTCGCGACGGGATCCTCAGCCTCTGGGCGGACGTCTCCAACGCGGGCGGCGCCGTCGGATTCGTCCCCCCGGTGTCGCCCGAGGAGATCCGGCCGGAGCTGGTCAGGCACCTGGTGGCGATGGCCGAGGGCCGCATGCACCTCGTCGTCGGCCTCGACGAGGACGGCCGCGTGGCGGCCACCGCCTTCCTCGGCCTCAACACGCACCGGCTGAAGCGCCACTACCTCTGGGTGTACACGGTGATGGTCCACCCCCGGCACCAGGGCCACGGTTGCGGCCGGGACCTGATGGACGCCGTCGAGCGGGCGGCCCGCGGGCTCGACGGCATAGAGGCGGTCCAGCTCACGTGCCGCGGCGGCACCGGGGTGGACCGCTTCTACGAGGGCTGCGGCTACAAGGAGGTCGGCCGGGTGCCCGGAGCCATTCGGGTGGCCCCGGGTGACGACCGGGACGACATCTTCATGCTCCTCCCGCTGAATTGATCCAGTTTGCTCCGTGGTTCACTGGAACCGCTGTATCCGCCGGAGGAGAGAGAAGGCCCGCCGTGCCCCCCAAGCCGAGCGCCACGTTCCGTTACACCGCGATGCGCCTTGGCATCTTCGCCGCCTGCTTCCTCGTCGCCTGGCCGGCCGTGCACTTCGGCCTCGCGCCCGCGGGCATCGGCAAGTCCAACGTCTTCTGGATCGCTCTGCTGGCGCTGATCCTGTCCGCCCCGGTCAGCTTCGTGGTGCTGCGGGGCCAGCGGGACGCCATGTCCGAGCAGATCGTCCATCGCGTGGACCGGGCGAAGGCGAAGCTCGCCGCCAGCCGGTCGCAGGAGGACGACGCGGACGACGCCGCGCGGGCGCAGGGCGCTTCGTAGGCACGTCGCCGGCCCGCGCCGGCCGGCCGGGCACGTCGTTCACAGCCGGTACCTCCGCACGGCCCGTCCGGCCGGTGGCCGCCGTGCCGGGGGTCCGTGATCAGGAGAGCAGCGCGTGGCACGTCAGGTCACCGTCGTCACGGGCGGCAGCCGGGGGATCGGCGCCGCCACCTGTGTCCGGCTGGCCGCCGGGGGACACGATCTGGTCCTGGGGTACGTCAGCGACGAGGCGGCGGCGCGGACGACCGCCGCGGCCGTGCGGGCGGCGGGGGCGCGCTGCCTGACGGTACGGGCGGACACGTCCGACGAGAACGATGTGGAGCGGCTGTTCGACCTCGCCGCCGGTGAGCTGGGGCCGGTGACGGGACTGGTGAACAACGCCGGGGTGACCGGGCCGCTCGGGAGGCTCGCGCAGGCCCGGACGGAGGACCTGCGGCGGGTGATCGAGGTCAATCTGCTGGGCAGTCTGCTGTGCTGCCGACGGGCCGCGCGCGACATGGCCGGGCGCGGCGGCGCCATCGTCAACGTCTCCTCCGCCGCCGCCACGCTGGGCAGCCCCGGCGAGTACGTCCACTACGCCGCGACCAAGGCGGCCATCGACACGCTGACCGTCGGCCTCGCCAAGGAACTGGGCCCGGAGGGGATCCGGGTGAACGCGGTCGCCCCCGGTGTCATCAACACCGACATGCACGCCGCGATGGGGGACCCCGACCGTCCCGCGAAGGCGGCCGCGAGCATTCCGCTGGGGCGGCCGGGCGAACCCGCCGAGATCGCGGGCGCCGTCGCCTGGCTGCTCTCGCCCGACGCGTCGTACGCCACGGGCACGGTCATCCGTGTCTCCGGCGGCCGATGAACCGTCAAGTGCCTCTGTCCGTGCCTGAGATGAGGGTGATGAGGGCCGGAAAACGTGGTGAGAGGGCGGCACGCCCGTAGGCTTGCCAACGGTAAGGGCGCGGGGCGGAGGGACTTCTCGGGTGAACGTGAACGCGAACGCCGTGAGGCCTCACAAGGGCAAGCGGCTGCCGCGGGCCGTACGGGAACAGCAGATGCTGGACGCGGCGGTGCGCATTTTCGGACGGCGCGGGTACCGCGCGGCCTCCATGGACGAGATCGCCGAAGTGGCCGGTGTTTCCAAGCCGCTGGTCTATCTGTACCTGAATTCCAAGGAGGAGCTGTTCACGGCATGCATCCGCCGTGAGGCGCGGGCGCTGGTCGAGGCGGTACGCGGCGGAGTGACCCCGGACGCCGCGGCGGACCGGCAGCTGTGGGACGGGCTGCGGGCGTTCTTCACGCACACCTCCGAGCACCCGGACGGCTGGGCGGTCCTGCATAGCCAGGCCCGTACGCACGGTGAGCCCTTCGCCCGGGAAGTGACCGCGATGAGGGACGAACTGCTCGCGTTCGTGACCCATCTGATCGGTGCCGCCGCCCGGGAGGCTCAGTGCGATCCGCTGCCCGCCGAGAAGGAGGTCGCCGGTCTGGCTCACGCCCTCGTCGGGGCCGCGGAATCCCTTGCGGGCTGGGCCGGCGGAAATGCCGACGCCCGGGCCGATACCCGGGCCGATACCCGGGCCGATACCCGGGCCGATACCCGGGCCGATACCCGGGGCGAGGTCCAGGGCCAGGGGAAACAGACAGCCAGGGACACCGCGGCGCTGCTGATGAATTTCGCGTGGACAGGTCTGGAGAACCTGATGAACGGCCACCGCTGGGGTGTCCCGGCCCACTGAGGGCGGCGAAGCCGGCGGGAACACCGGGAACGGTTCGAACAGCGGCTGTCGGCGTGAGCGGGAAAGGCAGGAGCCCCGCGCCGGGCAGGCGAGGGGCTCCTTGGTGATGCAAGTCGTCGGATCAGACAACCGCCGGCATCAGACCGGGGTGACGTTCTCCGCCTGCGGACCCTTGGGGCCCTGCGTGACGTCGAAGTTCACCTGCTGGTTCTCCTCGAGGGAGCGGAAGCCGGAGGCGTTGATCGCGGAGTAGTGGACGAAGACGTCGGGGCCTCCGCCGTCCTGGGCGATAAAGCCGAAGCCCTTTTCAGCGTTGAACCACTTCACGGTTCCGGTAGCCATAAGCCCTCCTTGGGCCAAAGGGTTGCCCTGCTCCAGAACCTGCACATGCGAAGTCTGAAAACTACAAAAGCCCGCGGTGCAAAATGCTCCGCAGGCTCTGTACTGCAAGGGAAACCAAACTGCAACTTGCGGCGAGCCTAGCACGCACTATCCGCTCGAGGGTAGAGGTAGAGATCACGTCACCCGAACGTTTGATACCTGGCCGCAAAGGTGACATCCGGATGCGGCCGGGGACCCGCCGCGCCGTCACGCAGCGCACAGGTCTAGCCTCGCGATGTGGACATTTCGCGGCGCAGCCGGCCCCGGGTCGGTCACATCCAGTTCCTCAACTGTCTCCCGTTCTACTGGGGCCTCGCGAGAACCGGCACCCTCCTCGACCTCGACCTCCACAAGGACACGCCGGAGCGGCTCAGTGAGCAGCTGGTCACCGGCGAGCTGGACATCTCGCCGATCACTCTCGTGGAGTTCCTGAAGCACGCCGACGAACTGGTCGCCTTCCCCGACCTGGCGGTCGGCTGCGACGGCCCCGTGATGTCCTGCGTGATCGTGTCGCAGCTGCCGCTGGAGCGACTGCACGGGGCGCGGGTCGCGCTCGGCTCCACCTCGCGGACCTCCGTGCGGCTGGCTCAGCTGCTGCTGGCCGAGCGCCACGGCGTCGCTCCCGACTACTACACGTGTCCGCCGGACCTCGGCGTGATGATGCAGGAGGCCGAGGCGGCCGTGCTGATCGGGGACGCGGCGCTGCGCGCCTCGCTGCACGACGCGCCGCGGCTCGGGCTCCAGGTCCACGACCTGGGGCTGATGTGGAAGGAGTGGACCGGCCTGCCGTTCGTCTTCGCGGTGTGGGCGGCCCGGCGCGACTACCTGGAGCGGGAGCCGGTGATCGTGCGGCGGGCCCACGAGGCCTTCCTCGACTCCATGCAGCTGTCGCTGGAGGAGGTGGCCAAGGTCGCCGAGCAGGCGGCGCGCTGGGAGGCGTTCGACGCGGACCTGCTGGAGCGGTACTTCCGGACGCTGGACTTCCGCTTCGGTCCCGAGCAGCTCGCAGGGGTCGCCGAGTTCGCGCGCCGGGTCGGACCGACGACGGGCTTCCCGGCGGACGTCCGGGTCCGGCTGCTGGACTGAGGCGACGCTGCCGCGCCGGCGGTACCCGGGTGGACCGGCGGCGGTGCCCCGGGCGGACTGGGGAGGACTCGGGAGGATCCGTACGGGCGGCCCCGTCCGGGGCGGGGAACCGTACCCTTCTCGGGAAGAGGAGCTCGGGGGAGGACCTTGCCATGCAGCCGCTGGAAGCGGGCGAACCACAGAGCATGGGCCCGTACCGCCTGCTCGGCAGGCTCGGCGCCGGCGGCATGGGCCGGGTCTACCTGGGCCGCAGTGCCGGAGGCCGCACGGTTGCGGTCAAGGCCGTGCATCCGCACTTCGCGCTCGACGAGGAGTTCAGGGCACGCTTCCGCCGCGAGGTGGAGGCCGCACGGCGGGTCGGCGGCGCGTGGACCGCTCCCGTGCTCGACGCCGACCCGGACGCGCCCGTGCCGTGGGTGGCGACCGGCTACGTCGCGGGTCCCTCGCTTGCCCAGGCCGTCACCGCGCACGGCCCACTGCCGGACCACACCGTGAGAACGCTGGGCGCCGGCCTCGCCGAGGCGCTCGGCGCGGTGCACGCGCTGGGCCTCGTGCACCGTGACGTGAAGCCCTCCAACGTCCTGCTCACGGTCGACGGGCCCCGGCTGATCGACTTCGGCATCGCCCGCGCCATCGACGGCACCGCATCCCTCACCTCCTCCGGCGTGTCCATCGGGTCGCCCGGCTACATGGCTCCCGAGCAGATCCTCGGCGAGGACGTCGCGGGCGCCTCCGACGTGTTCTCGCTCGGCGCGGTGCTCGCCTACGCCGCCACCGGCGTGTCGCCGTTCCCCGGCGACAGCTCCGCCGCCCTCCTCTACAAGGTCGTGCACGAGGAGCCCCGGATGGAAGGGCTGGACGGCGAGCTGCGGGAACTGGTCGAGGCCTGCCTGGCGAAGCGGCCCGGGGCCAGGCCCGAGCCGGCCGCGGTCGCCGGGCGGCTCGCGCCGAAGGGCGCGGCCGCGCTGGTGGCGGGCGGCTGGCTGCCGGGCCCGCTGGTGGAGCAGCTGGGCAGGACCGCCGTACGGCTCCTCGATCTGGAGCCGCAGCCGCAGCCGCGGGGCGCGGGGGCGGAGCCGGCATCCGGGCCGATCCCGTTCACCACGCCGTCGGTCGGGGCACCGGCCGACGTGCCGGCCGGGGCGTCGACGGGGGCCGGTGGTGCGGCCGGCTCCGATGCCGCCCGGGGCGCCGCCGGCGCGGGCTCCTTCGGCCCGCCCGACCCCTCCTACGCCGGCCTCGGGGCCGGGGCCGCGGGGAGCGCCCATGCCGCGCCGGCCCCCGAGCAGCCGCCCGGCCGGATATCGGTGTCCCTCGCCGCGACCTCCGTGCCCGGCGAGCGGCGGGGCAGGAAGCTGAGCTGCACGGTGGCTCTCGCCGTCGCGGGGGCGCTGGCGGCCGTCACCGTGGGGGTGGGCGTGCTGACCGATGTGCTGCCCGGTGGCGGCGGGGACTCCGCGAGCGGTGCCAAGGACGGCGGGGGCGCGGCCGCCGGTCCCGAGAGCCGGCCCTCGCGGTCCCCGCGGCCGGGCAGGGTCCCCGAGGAGTTCCTCGGCACCTGGGAGGGCCCCGTGGAGGCCGGCGCCGCGGGGGTCACGCTGCCCGGCGGCACCCTCACCCTCGTCGTCGAACAGGGCCGCACCGGCGAACGGATGGGCACCGCCACCCAGGTCGACCTGCTCGGCGCCTCCACCTGCCGCGACGTGCTCTACCTGAAGTCCGTCACGGAAGAGGAGGTTGTCGCGGAGAGCCGCCCAGGCACCAAGGACGACCGCTGCACGCAGAACAGGTCGACGGTGCGGCTCACCCGGGTCGGCGCCGGACTCCGGTACGCGTCGCAGAACCCGGAGGGCGGAAAGCCCAAGGGGCTGCTGGAGAAACAGGACTGAGCCGCGGGCCTGCCGTCCGTCGTGTCACCGGCAGGTCTCCGGCGCGTGCCGCCACCACAGCCCCTGGCCCCTGGCCCCGACCCGAGCCCGAGTTCCGAGTCCCGAGCCCCGGACTTCCAGGGCTCCAGGGCCCCTGGGCGCCTCGCCGGGGCCGACCTCGGGTGCTGTCGCGCCTCTGGCGTAGGCTGGGCCGGTCCGTCCACACCCCGCAGAAAGGGACGTCCCGGTGACAGAGAAGGCCGACGCGCAGTCCGTGCAGTCCGTCCTCGACCGTGCCGCCGCGGGTGGGCGGATCACCCCCGAAGAGGCCCTGGACCTCTACCGGTTCGCACCGCTGCACGCGCTCGGCTCCGCCGCCGACGCCGTCCGCCGCCGCCGTTACGCGGGTGCGGAGCACATCGCGACGTACATCATCGAGCGCAACATCAACTACACCAACTCCTGCGTCACGGCGTGCAAGTTCTGCGCCTTCTTCGCGGCGCCGAAGAGCGACAAGGTGTGGGTCCGCGACCTCGACGACATCCTGCGCCGCTGCGAGGAGACCGTCGCCCTCGGCGGTACGCAGATCATGTTCCAGGGCGGCCACCACCCGGACTTCGGCGTGGAGTACTACGAGCAGCATTTCGCGGCGATCAAGGAGCGTTTCCCCGAGCTGGTGATCCACTCCCTCGGTGCCTCCGAGGTGGAGCACATGGCCCGGATCTCCGGCGTGACGGCGGAGGAGGCCATCCGCCGTATCCACGCGGCGGGGCTCGACTCCTTCGCGGGCGCCGGCGCCGAACTCCTGCCGGAGCGGCCGCGCAAGGCGATCGCCCCGCTCAAGGAGTCCGGCGAGCGCTGGCTGGAGATCATGGAGATCGCCCACGTCCTGGGCGTCGAATCGACCAGCACGATGCTGATGGGCACCGGCGAGACGAACGCCGAGCGCATCGAGCACCTGCGCATGATCCGTGACGTCCAGGACCGTACGGGCGGCTTCCGCGCCTTCATCCCGTACACCTACCAGCCGCAGAACAACGCCCTGAAGGGCCAGACGCAGGCCACCCTCTTCGAGTACCTGCGGATGATCGCGATCGCCCGGATCTTCCTCGACAACGTCGCCCACATCCAGGGCTCCTGGCTCACCACCGGCAAGGAGATCGGCCAGCTCTCGCTGCACTACGGCGCGGACGACCTGGGCTCGGTCATGCTGGAGGAGAACGTCGTCTCCTCGGCGGGAGCCAAGCACCGCTCGAACCGGCTGGAGCTGATCGACCTGATCCGCAAGGCCGGCCGCGTCCCCGCGCAGCGCTCCACGACGTACGAGCACCTGGTGGTGCACGACGACCCGGCGAACGACCCGGTCGACGACCACGTGGTCTCGCACCTGTCCTCGACGGCGATCGAGGGCGGTACGGCCCACCCCGAACTGAAGATCCTCGCGTCCAGCTGAGTCCTTCGTCCTCCGACCGAGACCCTCGTGACGACCCTCCACACCGCCGCGCTGCTCCTGCCCGGTGCGGGCCACGCGCCCGTCCCGGACGGAGCCGTCGCCGTCGACGGCGGCCGGATCGCCGCCGTCGGCGCCTTCGACGAGGTGGCCGCGGCCCGTCCCGGGGCGCGGGTGCGCCGCTGGCCGGGCATCCTGACCCCCGGTCTGGTGAACCCCTTCGGCTCCGAGCTGCTGGAGCACACCTACCATCCGGACCCGCGCGAGGCAGCCGGACTCGGCACCGAACCGATCACGGGCGAGGCGCTGGCGGCACTGCCCATGGACCCGGCCCGCTGGGGCGCGAGCGCCCGGCGCGGACTCCAGCGGATGCTGGCGCACGGCACGACCGCGGTCGCCGGTGCCTTCCGGCTGCGGCCGGTGTGCGAGGCAGTGGCCCGCTCCGGGCTCACCCAGGTGCAGAGGTTCACCCTCCCGGAGGGACCGCCTCAGGGACCGCCCTCGCTCGACCCCCTCAGGTTCCTCCCGCCCGCCGAGGCGTTCGTCGCGGAACCGCTGACGCAGCTGCAACGCGCCGCCACCTTCACGGTCTTCGACGTCCCCGTGGACGGCGACCCGTACGAGGCGCTCGCCGGGCACGGCGCGCGCACGTGCGTGGCGACGGTCCTCGACGGCCGGCTGCTGTACCGCCGCAGGTGAGCAGTGGGCCGGGGCCCTGTGCGGGGACGGTGCGGCGGAGGGTGAAGAATGGGCCTGTGACCCGCGCATCCCTGGACAAGCAGCCGCACGAAGTCGCCTCGATGTTCGACGGCGTGGCGGCGAACTACGACCTCACCAACGACGTCCTCTCCCTCGGCCAGGACCGGCGGTGGCGCAAGGAGGTCGCCAAGGCGGTGGACGCCCGGCCCGCCCAGAAGATCCTCGACCTGGCGGCCGGTACCGCGACCTCCTCGCTGCCCTTCGCGGCGACCGGCGCCTACGTCGTGCCGTGCGACTTCTCCATCGGCATGCTGCGCGAGGGCAAGAAGCGCCACCCCCACCTGCCGCTGACCGCCGGCGACGCGACGAGACTCCCCTTCCACGACGACGTCTTCGACGCCGTCACCATCTCCTTCGGACTGCGGAACGTACAGGACACGGACGCCGCGCTGCGCGAGATGCTGCGGGTGACGAAGCCCGGCGGGCGCGTCGTGATCTGCGAGTTCTCGCACCCCACCTGGGCGCCGTTCAGGACCGTCTACACCGAGTACCTCATGCGGGCCCTGCCGCCCGTCGCCCGCGCCGTCTCCAGCAACCCGGACGCGTACGTCTATCTCGCCGAGTCGATCCGGTCCTGGCCCGACCAGGCCGCGCTGGCGGCCGTGATGCAGAAGGCGGGCTGGGGACACGTCGCCTGGCGCAACCTGAGCGGCGGCATCGTCACGCTGCACCGCGGCACCAAGCCCGCCGGGCCGAAGTGAGCCGGCCCAAGTGAGCGGGTGGGACTGAGTTGGTGGGAGTGAGCCGGCCGCTGTGAGCCAGGACCAGGACTTCCGGCCGGTGCTGGAACAGATCGCGGAGGAGATCGGCACGCTGCCCGACCGGGGCCGGCCCGCCGACTACATTCCGGCGCTCGCCTGCGCCGATCCGGGACGCTTCGGCATGGCCGTCGCCGACCTCGACGGACACGTGTACGGGGTCGGCGACTGGCGCACGCCGTTCTCCGCGCAGTCCATCACCAAAGTGTTCACCCTCGCCCTCGTCCTGGCGAAGGAAGGGGAGGCGCTGTGGGACCGCGTCGGCCGCGAGCCGTCCGGAAACCCCTTCAACTCGCTGGTCCAGCTGGAGTACGAGAACGGCATCCCCCGCAATCCGTTCATCAACGCGGGCGCACTCGTCGTCACCGACCGGCTCCAGACCCTGGGCGGCGACGCGGCGGGCGAACTGCTCTCCTTCCTCCGCGCCGAGAGCGGCAATCCCGGCCTCGCCGTCAACACCGAGGTCGTCGCCTCCGAGTCCGCGCACGGCGACCGGAACGCGGCGCTGGCCCACTTCATGGCCTCGTACGGCAATGTCACCGGTCCGGTGCCGGTCCTGCTGGAACACTACTTCCGGCAGTGTTCCATCGAGGCGAGCTGCGAGGATCTGGCGCTCGCCGCCGGGTTCCTCGCCCGGCACGGCATACGGGCCGACGGCTCCCGACTGCTGTCGCGCAGTCAGGCCAAACAGGTGAACGCGGTGATGCTGACCTGCGGGACCTATGACGCGGCGGGCGACTTCGCGTACCGCGTCGGACTGCCGGGCAAGAGCGGGGTGGGCGGCGGCATCATCGCAGTCGTCCCCGGGCGCTGCACCCTGTGCGTGTGGTCCCCGGGACTGGACAGGCGCGGCAACTCGGTCGCCGGCGTCACCGCTCTCGACCGCTTCACGACACTGACCGGGCTGTCCGTCTTCTGACGGCGTCACGGAGGGCCGGCGGAGTGGCACGACCGCCGCAGCGCACGGCCGGCGGAGTGGCACGACCGCCGCAGCGGCAGGACCGCGCGACCGGTGGACCGGCGGACTCCCTTCAGCCGCGGACACCGGGCGGATCGGCCTGCCGCCCGAAAGTCTCCCGGGCGTGCGTCAGGAAAGCGCGGGCCGCAGGGCTGGACGGGCCTTCCGCGCGCCGGGCCAGGGCGAGCCGCGCGCGGGGCGCGGGGTGGGTGAGGGGCAGCGGGTGCAGTACGGAGCGGCGCGCCTCGGCGAGTGACGAGGGCAGGATGGCGACCCCCAGGCCCTGGGCGGCGAGCTGGACGAGGACGTGCGGGTCGCCGGCCTCGAAGGCGATCCGGGGACGGATGCCGGCGGTGGCGCACGCCGCGTCGAACGCGGTGCGCAGCCCGGTGCCGTGCGGCAGGCTGATCAGGGGCTCGTCGGCGAGCGCGGCGAGCCGCAGCGAGCGGCGGGCGGCGAACGGATGACCGGGCGACACGGCGGCCATCAGGGGCTGCTCGGTGAGGACCTGGGCGGCGATGCCGGGCGGCGGCCCGGTCGCGAGTCCGACGACTGCCGCGTCCATGCGCCCCGCCCGCAGGGCTTCGAGAAGTGCGGCGGAGTCCGACTCGGTGAGCGTGATCTCCACCTCGGGGTGGGCGCGGTGGAAGCCGGCGAGGAGTTCCGGCACGCCCAGGGAGGCGCGGGTGGCGATCATGCCCAGGGTCACATGTCCCCTGGTGAGCCCGGTCAGTTCGTCCACCGCGTGCCGCGCGCCCGCGACCGCCGCCAGCGCGGCCCGTGCGTAGGGCAGGACGGCCTCGCCCGCCTCGGTGAGCCGGACCGTGCGGGCCGAGCGGTCGAACAGCGGCTGGCCCAGCTCCCGTTCGAGCTGCCGGACCTGCGCGCTGACGCCCGGCTGGGCCACGTGGAGGCGGGCGGCGGCGCGGGTGAAGCCGGCCTCTTCCGCGACGGCCACGAAGTATTCGAGCTGGCGCAGTTCCATAACTGTGGATTCTAGTGAGCAGCAGATCCAGATCTTGGACTTATGGCGCTGCGGCGACGGAGCATGGGAGGGCAGGCACCACCGGACAGTGGGAGAGGGACATGAGCGTCGTACGGGAACCAGGACCGGAACAGGGCCAGGGCCAGGGCCAGGGGCCGGAGGGTGCACGGAGGCCTGATCGCGAGCGGGCCATGACTCCCGAGGACGTCTCGCGCCTGATCGTGGAGCGCGTCAACGCCGGTGACGCGGACGGCATCGCCGAACTGTACGAAGCCGACGCCGTCATGGCGTATCCGCAAGGCACGCTCACCGTCGGCCGGGAGGCCGTCCGCGAGGTGTACGCCGGCATGCTCGGGTCGGGAGCGCGCTTCAGGCGGGAGGAACCGCTGCCGACCCTCCGCAACGGCGACCTGGCGATGACCTCCACCCGTGCCCTCGACGGAACGGGCGGCCGGGTGCAGGTCGTACGCCGCCAGGCGGACGGCAGCTGGCTGCGGATCATCGACCGGCCGGAGATGCCCGCGGGGTGACCGGGCGTCCCGGCGCCGCCACTTCCCGGGGTCCGGGAACCCAGGCCCGCTCAGGGACCGCGGGGCCGTCGGACCGGGAGCCGGGTCGCGCGGCCTCCGGCCCCGCCGCTCAGCCCGCCAGCGCCCGTGCGAACGCCCCGGCCTCCTGCTCGACACCGCTGCAGCTGTCGTCGACCGTGGCCTTGGCGCCGCCCTCGCACTCCCGGTCGCGGAAGGAGGCCCAGACCGACAGCCAGCCGATGCCCTTCTCCTCCGCGAAATCCCGTAGCAGGGCCGCGTCTTCGAGGGTGAAGGTCTCCTCCTCGATGTCGTTGACGCCGAGCATCGAGGTCACCGCGAGCCCCTTCCACGCGGCGGCGTCCGTCAGGCCGAGGACGTCCATCAGCTGGTCGTGGGCGGCGGTCGCGGACTCCTTTGCATAGTCGCCCATGTCGCCGTCGTAGGAGGAGCCGTAGTTCATCGCCATGATGTTGACGTGCGACAGCTGCACATCGTGGTTGTTCGCCGCCTCGATGACCGCGAGGCCGTCCTCGTCGAGGCCGTCCGGCATCACCGGCAGGGTGTACGAGACCTCGAGGTGCCGTTCTCGCTGGAGCGAGGCGACGGCCTCCGCCCGGAGCGCGACGGACGCGGAGTCGGTCAGCGCGTCGCCCTTGATGTCGAGGTCCGCCTTGCTGGCCCCGGTCGCGTCGAGGACCTCCGCGTACGCCTCGGCGAGCTCCTCGGCGCTGTCGCAGGCGAGCGCGAGTTCCGTGCCGGCCGCGCCGCCGAAGGAAACGCGGATGTCGCCCCCCGCGTGAGTGAGTTCGCGGATACGTGAGGCGACCGCCCCGCTGCCGACGGCGGTGGTGCCACCCCACAGGGGAGTGCATTCCTGGCCGTCGGCGACGACGAACGCCAGGTTGTACGTGTCCGGGTCACCCGCAGTGTCGGTGTCGGCAGCGGTGGTGGCACTGACGTACGGGGCGTACGCGACGCCCGCCGAGACCGACGCCGAGGCACTGGGCACCTACATCGAACAGATGCGGGACGAGGGCGCTTCGTCCTCCTGCTGCTGCGCTTCCGGCCGGACTTCGGCGGCCTGGCACGCTTCAGGGCCCTCGACCGGCTGGTGACGGTCTTCAACGCGCGAGCCGTGACGATCTACCTCTGGCACGAGGTCGCGCTGATGGCGAGCGTCCCCCTGATCGACCTGATGTGGCAGGTCCCGGCCTTCGAGCGGGATCTGCCCCTGGAGAGCCTCTGGTTCCAGTACGGCGTCACCTGGCTCCTGGTCGCCTGCGCCGTCTGTCTCGTCGGCTGGGTCGAGGACGTCGCGGCCGGACGGCGCCCGAAACTGCCGCCGCCGAAGCCGCTGCCGACGCTGAGCACGGTGTCCGTGCGCTGCTCGCGCGCGGTGAGCGGGGTGTAGTCGAGGTCGCAGGCCGGGTCGGCCTCGTGCAGGTTCGCCGTCGGCGGCACGGTGTCGTGCGCGATGGCCAGGGCGCTGGCGGCCACTTCCAGCGAGCCGATCGCGCCGAGCGAGTGGCCGATCATGGACTTGATGGAGCTGACGGGCACCCGGTAGGCGTGGTCGCCGAGGCTGCGCTTGAACGCGGCGGTCTCGTGCCGGTCGTTCTGCTTGGTTCCGGAGCCGTGGGCGTTGATGTAGTCGACGGCGGTGGCGTCCAGGCGGGCCTCGTCGAGCGCCGCGCGGATCGCCTCGGCCATCTCCGCGCCGTCGGACCTCAGGCCGGTCATGTGGTACGCGTTGCTGCGGCCGGCGAACCCGGCGATCTCGGCGTAGACGCGGGCGCCGCGCCGGCGGGCGTGCTCGAACTCCTCCAGGACCAGGACGGCCGAGCCCTCGCCGAGCACGAAGCCGTTGCGGGAGCGGTCGAAGGGGCGGGAGGCGGTCTCCGGCTCGTCGTTGCGGGGGCTGGTGGCCTTGATGGCGTCGAAGCAGGCCACGGTGATCGGGGAGATCGGCGCCTCGGTCGCGCCGGTCACCATCACGTCGGCGCTGCCCTCGCGGATCAGGTCGACGGCGTGGCCGACGGAGTCCAGGCCCGAGGTGCAGCCGGTGGAGATCAGCGAGACCGGGCCCTGGGCACCCACCGCGCGGGCCACCTCGGCGGCCATGGAGCTGGGCACGAAGTAGTCGAAGAGGTGGGCGACGGCGCGGGTGTGGTCGACCTCCCAGGCGCTGCCGTTCTCGCTGACCACGCCGTACACGTTGTCGAGGCCGGTGGTGCATCCGACGGCGCTGCCGAGGGTGACGCCGGTGCGCACCGGGTCGAGCGCACCGGTCAGGCCGCTGTCCTCGACGGCCTCCCGGGCGCTGACGAGGGCGAACTGGGCGGCGCGGTCGAGGCGGGCGACCTCGGCGGGATCGAATCCGTGTGCGGTGGGGTCGAAGTCCGCCTCGGCGGCGATGCGCGAGCGGAACGAGGACGCGTCGAACAGGGTGATGCCGCGTGTGGCGGTGCGGCCCGCGGTCAGTGTGTCCCAGAACGCCCGGGTGCCCACGCCGCCCGGGGCCACGACCCCGATGCCGGTGATGACGACCCGTCTCATCGGTTGTCCCTCACTGTTGTCCTCCAGGTATGAGCCCAGGTATGAGCTGAGTACGCCGCACCACACGGCAGGCACGCCCGATCAGCCGGGGTGCGTGCGGGCCGCGGACGAAGAAGTGGTCGCCGGGGACGGTGCGCCGGACCAGCCTGCCGGTGGTCCAGCGCGCCCAGCCGTCCAGTGCGACCGCGCCGACGACGGGGTCGGCCTGTCCGCCGACGGCCAGGACGGGTACCGGGAACGGGCCGTGCGCCGCGTCGGCGAGGGCTGCGGCGCGCAGCGCGGCGGCCAGCCTGAGGTCGTCCCGCAGCACGGGCAGCACGGAGCGGTGCCAGACGCTGCCGGGGTCGGCGAGCACGCCGCCGGGCGCAGCGCCGAGGTCGGCCACGAAGCGCAGCAGCCGGTCGTCGGTGGTGTCGTCGTGGCGCAGCGGCACAGCGTGCGGTGCCGGGCTGGCGCCGACGGCGAGGAGGGCAGGGGCGGGCAGTTGCCGGTCCATGAGCGCGCGGGCGAGGGTGTAGGCGACGATGCCGCCCAGGCTGTGCCCGTACAGCGCGTAGGGGCGGCCGTCGGCGACCTCGTCGGCCAGCGGGCCGAGGAGCGCGCCGAGCAGTTCGGCGCGCGAGGTCGCCCGGGGTTCGCGGCGCCGGGCGTTGCGTCCGGGCAGCAGCACCGGCACGGTGGCCACCCCGGGGCCGGTCCCGGTGCGCCAGTGCGCGAATCCGGACACGCCCGCGCCGGCGTGCGCGAAGCAGTACAGCGTGACCGGCGAGCCGTCCCGCATGGTGTGTCGCACCTCCTCGGCCGCCGTGGGTGGGAACGCCTTGGCTGCGCACGAGCCTCGCCGACGTGCCTGGAGCACGACTCGAATCGGCCACGGGCGCCCGGCCTCTGCGTGTCCGCCGGGCCGGCGGACACGCTCCGGGTCCGTCCCGGTCAGGAGGCGTCCGCGGCGGCACCGGCCGGGTCGGGGGCCTCGGCCATCCGCGCGGGCGCCTCGTCGGCGATCGCGGCCAGCACGTCGGTGACGGTGGCGAGACCGCCCGCGAGGCCGGGCAGTTCGCGCAGCAGCCGCGCGCACTGCGCGACCAGCCGCTCGGCGTCGTCGTCGGCGATCCGGGTCCTGTCGTGGACGGCGGCCAGGACGAGGCCGCCGTCCACGTCGTGGTGGACGAGCAGGGTGACGGGGAACGCGGTCAGCGAGCCCGCCGCGTCCGGCGGTTCGACGCCGATGCCCTGTGCGGCCAGCGCCGATTCCAGGCCGTGGGAGGTGTGCGGGCGGTTCTCGAAGGCGATGAGGCTCTCGGCGAGTTCCTCGTCGGCACGCCGGCCGCTCCACTCGTGGATCTGCCGGGTGCAGACCCATTCGTAGGCGGCCATGTCCATTGCCCGGTCGCGCAGTTCGGTCAGCAGCCGGGTGACGGCGGCCGACGGGTCGACCCGGACGGTCATGGGCAGTGAGTTCTCCAGCAGGCCCGGCAGCCGCTCGACGGCGTCCAGGGCGATGCCGCGGCCGGAGACGGTGACGCCGAAGCCGACCGGGGCGGGGCCGGTGGCGCCGCCCGCCCGGTAGAGCACAAGCGCCCACACGGCCTGCAGCGCGCTGGACTCGGTGGTGGCGCAGGACCCCGCCCAGGCGCGCAGCCGGTGGGCGTCCGCGGCTTCGATCCGGACCTCGGCGCGGCCCGAACCGCTCCGGCCGGTGGCCGGGCCGGGGACGGCGGGCCGTACCAGGAGGGTGGCGTCCGGGACCGCCGAGGACCAGAACTCCCGGGCGGGTGCGGTGTCCTGCTCCCCCAGCCAGCGCGCGTAGTCCCGGATGTCGGGCCGGCGCTCGCCGCCCGCCAGGAAGCCTCCGGCGAGGTAGGCGCGGTAGAACTCCCGGAGCAGGACGGAGACGCTCCAGCCGTCCAGCAGGGCGTGATGGAAGGTCAGCAGGATCCGCACGGCGGGGGGCGCGCCGCCCGTGTCCCCGCCGGCCTGCCGGATCCCGCCGGCCTGCCGGGCCCCGTCTGCCGCCTCGTCCAGGAGCGTCACCCGCAGCAGGGCCGGGGAGCGCAGGTCGAAGCCGCGCTGCCGGTCCCGCTCCATCAGCTCGTCCCAGCCGACGGAGCCGGCCGGGTGCCGGACGACCTCGGCGGACACGTCGTCGTGGAGCACCAGGCGGGGCTCGGCCTCCCAGTCGAAGGCGGCCCGCAGGACGGTCTCGCGGTCGAACACGGACTGCCAGGCGGCGGTGAACCGGTCGGTGTCCAGGGGGCCGTGCCAGCGCCAGAAGAGCTGCTCCACGTAGCGGCCGGTGCCGTGGTGGGCGAGGGCGTCGAGGAGCAGGCCGTGCTGCTGGGGGGTGACCGGGACGGTCCGCGGTCCGTGGGCGCCGGCGGATCCGGCCGCCGGGTCGGACGGGGCGGCGGTGCCCGGCCGCGGCGCGGGGCCCGGCTCGGGGGCGCCCGCGCCGGGCGGGACGCCGGGGCCGGCGGCGAGCGGCACGGTGCGGGGC
>NZ_JAAAXQ010000350.1 GCF_009916105.1 Streptomyces sp. GC420
CCGGCCGTGTCACCCGTGTCACCCGTGTCACCCGTGTGACAGCGCCCCCGACCGCCCTCCGTGGCCGGGGGCGCTTCCGCGTGCCGGCGCAGGTCGGCGGTGCCTGCCACCGGCCGGGCCCGGACGCGAGGCACGCGACCACCCGGACGCGGAACCCCGGGGCACACGGCCGATACACGACCGCCGCCCGGGCCGGGGCCGCTGGGCGCGGGACGGGGAAGAGCCCGGGCCCGGCAGATGCGGGTCCGGGCTCGTCCGGGGGCCGTCAGGGAGGGAGCGGTGGGCGGTCAGGCCGTGAGGTCGACGCCGTAGAGGCTGCGGCCCGCCACCAGCTCGCGGCCGGTGACGAGTTCCGCCTCGATGCGGATGAAGACCTCGTTCGGGGACGGCGCCCAGGAGCGCGGTCCCGTCCTGCGCAGCCGTTCGTGCTCGGCGGGGTCCGTGACGACCGCAGCCCGTCCCGTGACGACGACGCTCCAGCCGGAGTGCTCCACGGCGTCGACCTCGTCCGCCTCGAAGGCGACCACCGTCTTGTCGATGGCGCGGGCGAGTTCGGAGCGGGCCGAGGTGCGCAGCACCACGGAGGGCGGTTCGCGGTCCAGCGCGAAGTTCACGGGCAGGACCGCGGGAAGGGCGTGCCGGGTATGCACGATCCGGCCGACGGGCGCCTTCGCCAGCAGGCGCAGGCACTCCTGCCGGTCCAGTTCGCGGAAACCGTCATTGGCGTACATCGGCCACTCCAGCTCTTCCAGCTCTCTTCTTCCCGGTGCTGTACATCAATCGTGCGCGGGCCCGGCCCCCGCCGGGAGGGCCGACCGGTCCAGTCCGTCAACCAACCGGCCCGCACGGCGCGGTGGCCCGTTCACGCGTCCGCGACTTCCCGTCCCGAGATGGCGGCCGGTTCGATGGCGACCCAGGTGTTGCGCCCGCCGTCCGCCCACGGCTCGCTGAATGCCTGCTCGTTGAGCCGTGCCACGGCCTGGGGGTCCGTGACCAGCCGGGCGGGACCGCGGACCAGGACGCTCCAGCCGCGGCTGAGCGCCTCGTCGATGTGGTCGACCTCGAAGGCGGTCTCGGTGCCCGCGGCTGCCGCCAAGGCGGACTCGGGCAGCGTGCGGAAGACGATGTCATCGTCGACGACGCTGTAGTTGACCGGCAGGATCGCCGGCCCCTCGGCCGTGGCCACCGCGACGCGGCCGATCCCGTGGCCGCCCAGCCGTGCCCGGCACTCCTCGGGACTCAGCACGGCCAGCCGGGTGCGGCCCGCCGCACGGCCGATGCCGGGCGGCAGGTCGATGCCGCCGCCGGCCAGCGCGGTCACCGTGGTGCCGAGCGCGTCGGCCAGCCGCAGCAGCATCCCGATGCCGGGCGCGGCGCCGGGCTGCTCCTCCAGATACTTGAGGTATCCGGGGGCCGTGCCCGCCCGGGCGGCGACCTCCTCGCGGGTGAGGCCGAGTTCCTCGCGCCGCTGCGCCGCGCGGCGGCCGATGTCACCGCGCGCGGAACCCGGCGCCACGGCCGCGCCGCCGGACGGTGTGTCTTCCGGCATGCCGGTCACTCTCCCTCGTCGCCCGTCTGCCGGACGGTCACCTCGTCGTGCCGCGGTCCTCCGCCCAGCACGACCTTCAGCGCCCCGGTCTCGCCGGCCTTGGCGAAGACCTCGTAGGCCTCTTCCATCTGGCCGAGCGGGAAGGTGTGGGTGACCATCGAGGCCGCGGGCAGCCGTCCGCCGGACAGCATCTTCAGCAGCGTCGGCGTGGAGGACGTGTCGACCAGCCCGGTGGTGATCGTCACGTTCTTGATCCACAGCTGTTCCAGGTGCAGGGTCGCGGGCCTGCCGTGCACACCGACGTTGGCGACGTGCCCGCCGGGCCTGACCATGCGGGTGCACATCTCGAAGCTCTCCGGCACGCCCACGGCCTCGACGACCACGTCCGCGCCGAGCCCGTCCGTCAGATCGGCGACGAGCTGCTCCGGGTCCTCGCCCGCGCCCACCACGACGTCGGCGCCGAAGCTCTTGGCGGCCTCCAGCCTGGACGGCGCGAGGTCCACCGCGATGATCCGGTCGGGGGAGAACAGCCTGGCGGTGGCGATCGCGGCCAGCCCGACGGGGCCGGCCCCGACGACGGCGACGGTGTCGCCCGGCCGCACCCGTCCGTTCAGCACCCCGACCTCGTAGCCGGTGGGGAAGATGTCGGCGAGCATGACGGCCTCGTTGCTGTCCACGCCGCCCGGCAGCGGGTACACGGACAGGTCGGCGTACGGCACGCGGACGAACTCGGCCTGGGTTCCGTCGATCGTGTGGCCCAGGATCCAGCCCCCGCCGCCGAGGCACTGCCCGTACGCGCCCTCCCGGCAGTAGCGGCAGCGGCCGCAGGCCGTGATGCAGGAGACCAGGACCCGGTCTCCCGGGCGCACGGTCTTCACGTCGCCGCCGACCTCGACGACCTCGCCGACGGCCTCGTGGCCGAGGACGGTGCCGGGGCGCACCTCGGGGACGTCGCCCTTGAGGATGTGCAGGTCGGTGCCGCAGATGGTGACGGCGTCGACCCGCACGATCGCGTCGGTGGGTTCCTGGATGTCCGGATCCGGGACGTCCTCCCACGCGGACTGCCCGGGACCGTGGAAGACGAGTGCCTTCATGACCGTTCCTTCCCTCGGACTCCTACAGGGGCTCCTCCGGGTTCCCCCGATCCCCTCGGACTCTCCCGGTTCCCACCTTGAACCCGCCGGGTGGCCGCCGCATGGGCCGACCGGCTCCGGTTGCCCGGTCCGCGCGGTCCGCTCGGCGCCGGGACAGGGCCGAGCGGCCCTACCCCGCTTCCCCGGCGGCCCGGTTTTCTGGCGTCATGGACGAGACCCGGATCCACTCCCCCGACCCGGTGCGGGAGGGCGCGGCCGAGCGGACCACGGTGGTGGAGCTGTTCGGCGAGATCGACCTGCTGACCGCGCCGGCCGCCGCGGAGCATCTGGACGCCCTGACCGCGGGTCCGCGTCCGGACGTGGTGGTGGATCTGAGCAGTGTCACGTTCATGGACTGCAGCGGTCTGTCCGTGCTGTGCCGGGCGCGCAATCGCGCCCTGGAGCGCGGCGGGCGGATCCGCCTCGTCGTCGGGAGCCCGCGGATCCTGCGCCTGCTGCGGGTGGCCCGTCTGTCGGCGGTCTTCGACGTGCTGGAGGCGCTTCCCGAGCGTCTGGCGCCGGCCGTGCCGGGCTGATCCGGCGGCCTCCTTTTTGGGGCTCGGTTCGCCTCCAGGGCGCTGAAGCCTGCGCCGACGGTCGATCGTGCTCGCCCGCTCGTACCTCGCGGCCTGCGCGCGTTCTCCCTTTCGACACAGGCGCGCCCCTCCGGCCCACTCGCCCCACGCGGCCCGCGCGCGTTCTCCCTCTCGGCACAGGCGCGTCCCTCCGGCCCACTCGCCCGGCGCCCGCCGATCATCCCCTGACCGACCCCCGGATCGGGGCCGAACGGCCCTCTTCCCGGCCCCGGACAGCCCCTGCGGCGCCCGGCACGGCGCACGACCGTGGATACGGAGAACCAGGCAGAGGAGAGAGACGTCATGACGCAGACCGCTCGCCGCGCAGCGGGTATCCACGCCCTCCTGGCCGACGGCAGCACGGTGGAGATCCGGCAGGCGCGGCCGGAGGACCGGCCCCGGGTGCTGGCGCTGTACGAGACGATGTCGGCCGAGAACATGCGGCTGCGGTTCTTCGGGACGAGCAGCCTGTCGGGGCGGCGGGCCGCCGAGCGGCTGTGTGCCCCGCCGAGGCCCGGCCACTACGCGCTGGTCGCCACGCAGGGCGACCGGCTCGTCGGCGTCGCGGAGTACGAGACGGACGACGACCCGGCGTCCGCCGAGATCGCCCTGGCCGTCGCCGACGACTTCCACCACCGCGGCGTGGGCACGCTGATGCTGGAGCACATGGTGCCCGTGGCGCGGGCGGCCGGCATCACCGAGTTCACCGCCGACGCGCTCGCCTACAACCACGCCATGCTCAAGGTCTTCGCCGACCTGGGGCTCAACACGGCCCGCCGGTTCGACGGCACGGTGATCCACTGCACGGTGCGGCTGGCCCAGGACGAGAACTACCTGTCGGCCGTCGACGAGCGGGGCCGTACCGCGGACATCGCGAGCATGCGGCCGCTGCTGCGCCCCGCCTCCATCACCGTCGTCGGCGCCGGCACCAAGCCGGGCTCGGTGGGGCGCGCGGTGCTGAGGAACATCCGGCGCGCCGGGTACTCCGGGCATCTGACGGCCGTCAATCCGCACGCGGACGCCGTCGAACTCACCTCCTGCTTCCCGTCCGTGAGCGCCCTGCCGGAACCGCCGGAGCTCGCCGTGCTGGCCGTGCCGCCGGACGCGGTCGCCGAGGTCGCCGAGGAGTGCGGCAGGACCGGGGTCCGGGCACTGGTGGTGCTCACCTCCGGTCTCGACCCCGCCCGGTCGTCGGCGCTGCTGGGTGTCGTGCGCCGCCACGGGATGCGGCTGGTGGGCCCGAACTGCCTGGGCATCGCCAACACCGAGGAGGCGGTCCGGCTGGACGCGACCTTCGCCGCGCACCGGCCGCTGCCGGGCACCGCGGGAGTCGCCGTGCAGTCCGGCGGGGTCGGCATCGCCCTGCTCGGCGGGCTGACCCGGCTCGGTATCGGTGTGTCCAGTTTCGTCTCGCTGGGTGACAAGTTCGACGTCAGCGGCAACGACCTGCTGCAGTGGTGGGAGACCGACGGCACCACGGATCTGGCGCTGCTGCACCTGGAGTCCTTCGGCAGCCCGCGTGCCTTCTCCCGCACCGCCCGCCGGGTGGCCCGGCGGATGCCGGTGCTCACGGTGGACGCGGGCCGGTCCACGGCCGGGCGGCGGGCCGCCGCCTCGCACACCGCGGCGGCCGCGACGCCGACGATGACGCGGCAGGCTCTGTTCACCCAGGCCGGGGTCATCGCGACCCGTACGATCGGCGAACTCCTCGACACGGCGGCGCTGCTGCACTCGCAGCCGCTGCCGGCCGGATCGCGGGTGGCCGTCGTCTCCAACGCCGGCGGGGCCGGCGTGCTGGCCGCCGACGTGTGCGCCGAGGCGGGCCTGAGCGTCCCCGAACTGCCCGCCGACCTCGTCTCCGACCTCCTCGCCGTGCTCCCGCCGGGCGCGACCGCGGCCAACCCGGTCGACGCCACCGCGGCCGCGGGCGGCGAGGCGCTGCGCGCCTGTGTGGACCGGCTGGCGGCGCACGCCGCGGTCGACGCGGTGCTGGTGGCGCTGGTGCCCACCGCGCTGGCCCGGGCGACCGGCGACGACCCGGTCCGCGGGCTCACCGCCCCGGCCGCCGGGCACCGTACGCGCCCGGTCGTCGCGGTCCTGCTCGACCAGCCCGAGTCCGTACGGCTGCTGCACACCAGCGGCGAGGCGGTGCCCGCGTACGCGGACCCGCAGTCCGCGGCCCGGGCGCTCGCGCACGCCGCGAAGCGCGCCCAGTGGCTCGCCCAGCCGCCCGGCACCGTGCCCGAGCTGTCGGGTGTCGACACCGAGGGAGCCCGGGAACTGGTGGACTCCTTCCTCGCCGCGTACCCCGAAGGCGGCTGGCTCGACCCGTGCAGTTGCGCCGGTCTGCTGGACCGCTACGGCATTGGGCAGCTGCCCTGGGCGTGGGCCGAGGACGAGCAGACCGCCGTGGACGCGGCCGCCCGCCTCGCCGGGCCGAAGGAGCGCGTCGTCCTCAAGGCGTACTGGCCCGGGCTGCTGCACAAGACCGACCGCGGCGCGGTGCTGCTGGACCTGGAGGGCGAGGAGCAGGTGCGCGCCGCCTACCGGGACCTCGCCGCCCGCTTCGGCGAGGTGATGACCGGTGTGCTCGTGCAGCCGATGGCCGCGCGCGGCACGGAGCTGGTCGCCGGCGTCGTGCAGGACGAGGTGTTCGGCCCGCTGGTCCTGTTCGGCCTCGGCGGCACGGCCACCGAGGTGCTCGCGGACCACGCGGCCCGGCTCGCCCCGCTCACCGACCGCGATGTGCACGACCTGATCACCGCGCCCCGCTCCGCGCCGCTGCTGTTCGGCTTCCGCGGCGGCGGCCCCGTCGACCTGGAGGGCCTGGAGCAGCTGCTGCTGCGTCTGTCGCGGCTGGCCTGCGACCTGCCGCAACTGGCCGAGGCCGACCTGAACCCGGTCGTGGCGCGCCCCGACGGCGTCGTCGCGGTCGACGTCCGCATCCGTGTGCTGCCGCGGCAGCCGCACGACCCGTACCTGCGCCGGCTGCGCTGAGCCGGAGTGCCCTCAGGAGGAGGAACCATGAAGCACCGCAAGGTCGGCACAGTGATGACGAGCGACGTCGTCCGGGTGACGCCGACGACTCCGTTCAAGGACGTCGCGGAGCTCCTGGCGCACCACCACATCAGCGGACTGCCCGTGGTGGACGACGACGAGAAGGTCGTCGGAGTGATCTCCGAGACGGACCTCATGCACCGCCAGGCCCGGCAGGACGACGGCCTCGGCGAGCAGCGCAGGTGGCGGCCGCGGCTGACCCGCTCCGCCCGCCGCGCGGACATCAAGGCGCGGGCGAGGACCGCGGCAGAGCTGATGAGCAGCCCGCCGGTCACGGTCAAGGCCGTCGAGTCCATCGCCGCGGCGGCCCGGACGATGGCCGAGCACCGGGTGGAACGGCTGCCCGTGCTGGACGAGGAGGACCGGCTGGTCGGCATCGTCACCCGGCGCGACCTGCTCCAGGTGTTCCTGCGCTCCGACGAGGACATCCGCGCCGAGATCATCGAGGAGGTGCTGGTGCGCGCCCTGTGGCTGGCCCCGCAGACGATCGGCGTGACCGTCCGGGGCGGCGTGGTCACCCTGGAGGGCAGGCTGGAGCGGCGCAGCGAGGTGCCCATCGCGGTCCGCATGGCGGGCCAGGTGGACGGTGTGGTCGCCGTCGTCGACCACCTCGGCTACCACTACGACGACGCGCACCTGCGGCCGGAGGAGGCGGCGGTGCACGGCGTCGGCGAGGAGTGGCTGCGCAGGCTCTGACGATGACGAGGGCCGGGCACGGCTCCCCGTGCCCGGCCACCCGCGCCCCCACCGGGGTGGGGCCGCCGCCGGCGACGACGCACGAAGACGAAGAGAGTGAGGTGAACCGTGATGACCGAAGCACCGCGAGTACTGGTCGCCTACGGCACGAAGAACGGATCCACCGCCGAGATCGCCGAATGGATCGCGCGGGCCCTGCGCGAGCGGCAGGTCGACGCCGAGGCACGCCCCGCCGCCGAGGTGGGGGACGTCGCGCCGTACGACGCGGTGCTGCTCGGCGGCGGGCTGTACGCGGGGCGCTGGCCGCGCGAGGCGGTGCGCTTCGCGCGGCGGCACCGCAAGCAGCTCTCCGTGTGCCCCGTGTGGCTGTTCAGCAGCGGACCGCTCGACCCGTCCGCCGATGAACGCGACATCCCGCCGGCCCCGGCCGTGGCCCGCATCGCGACCCGCCTGGACGCCCGCGGCCACGCCACCTTCGGCGGTCGCCTGGCGGAGGGCGCCGGCGGTTTCATCGCCCGGCAGTTGCTGAAGCAGGGCAAGGGCGGCGACTTCCGTGACCGCGCGCGGATCGAGGAGTGGGCGCACGGCATCGCGACGGAACTGACCGGCTCCCAGATGGAACACCACTGACCTGCGGCCGGGTGCGCCTCCCCACGCCGGGCCCGCGGCGGCCCACCGGGTGCCGGCCGCCGCGGCGAGCCGGGCGGCCGGCCGGGGCCCGCCGTCGTCAGGGCCGGCCCGGTGTTCCGCGGACGCCGCGCCCCGTGCGATGGGGGCGGCGCCCCGCAGCAGGCGCCGCCCGGCCACCGGCGGCGGGCCGCGTCCGCCCAGCTGGTCCCGTCACGGCGGGTGCGCGGACGCGTCTGTGCCCACTCGGCGGGACCTGGCGGGCTTGGCGGACCGCGCCCGGCCGGGTGGCGCCCCTGCCCGGCGCGTCGGGGCGGGAATCGGCCACCGGTGACGGACGGGGCCCGCCCTGCCCCGCGCGGGCGAGCGGGCTCGGGCCACGCCTTCGAGCGGAGGCGCCGACGGCGCCCCCGTCCCGCCGCGGGCGAGCGGGCTCGGGCGCCGGATGAGGCCCGGCACCGGCGACAGGTGCGCAAACCGGGCGCAGCGACGGCCGGCCGCCCCCGGCACCGCGAACGGGCGCGCAAACCGGACGCGGCGACTGTTCAGCCGCACCGGGGGCG
>NZ_JAAAXQ010000351.1 GCF_009916105.1 Streptomyces sp. GC420
GACCAGGTCCCCACCGCCCGGCGCCTCTACCTGACCGCCACCCCCCGCGTCTGGGACCCCGATGACAGCCCGGACGAGAACACGGAGGCGGTGGCCTCCATGGACGACGAATCCCTCTTCGGCCCCGTCGCCTACCGGCTCACCCTCTCCGACGCCATCGACCTCGGCCTGCTCGCCGACTACCAGATCCTCGTCCCCGTCGTCACCGACGAAGACCTGCGCGACTGGCTCGCCACCGGACCCGGCGCGGGCGTCGACGGACTGCGCCTGGCCGGCCGCCAGGTCGCCGCCCTGCGCGCCATCCACGACCACCAATTGCGCCGCGTCCTGACCTTCCACCACCGCGTCGCCGACGCCCGCGCTTTTGCCGCCACCCTGCACGACACCGCCGCCACCCTGCCCAGCCACCTGCGCCCCGAGGGACTGTGGGCGGACTGGATCAGCGGCCGCCACGCCCCCCAGGTCCGCCGCCGCCTCCTTTTGGAGTTCGCCTCCCACGCTGGCCCCCACGCCCCGGCCGTGCTGTCCAACGCACGCGTGCTGGGGGAGGGCATCGATGTGCCCGCCATCGACGCCGTCGTCTTCGCCGACCCCAAGAACAGCCCGGTCGACACCGTCCAGGCCGTCGGCCGCGCCCTGCGCCAGCAGCCGGGTGCCGGCAAGAAGGCCACCCTCGTCGTCCCCGTCTACCTCACCCCGGGCGAAGACCCCGACGACCTCCTCGGCGCCGACGCCTACACCCCGCTGTGGCACACCATCCAGGCCCTGCGCGCCCACGACGACCGCCTGGAGGCCCGCCTGGCCGACCCCCGCACGCACCGTCCCACCACGCCTGCGGACGATCCCGAGGCATGGCTACACTTCGACCGCCCCGCCCAGGCCGAAGAAGTCGCCCTCGCCCTATCCCTACGGGTCCTGGCCCCCAAGAGCGCCGAATGGCGCCGCGGCCTGACCGCGGCCCGCCGATACCACCACGCCCACCACCACCTGGACGTCCCCCAGAACTATCAGGACCCCGCTGACTACCCACTGGGCCGCTGGCTGACCTGGCAGCGCCACCTGCACACCACCGGCGCCCTCGACCCAGCACGCACCCAGGCCCTGGAACGCCTCGGCATCATCTGGGATCCCCGCCAGCAGGCCTTCGACCGTGGCCTCGCCCACGCCAGCGCCTACGCCGCCCGCCACGGCCACCTCGCCGCCCCCGTCGACGAGGTCCACGACGACTATCCCCTCGGGCGCTGGCTGGCGACCCAGCGCACCCGCGCCAGCCGCCTCACCGCAGAACGTGCGGCCGCCCTCACCGCCTTGGACCCGTGGTGGAACCCGCCCTGGCCGATCGCCTGGCAACGGGCCTACCACGCCGCGCGCAGAGGCCCGGACGAAGCCGGTACGGCGGACGCGGGGGAGTGGGTCAGGGCTCAGCGTGCCCGTGTCGATCACTTGCACCCCGGGCAGCTCACTCTCCTCGCCCAACTGGGACGTGACCCGGTACCTGCTCCCGGCTCCCAAGCAGGCGGCCGACTGCCCGCGAGGGAACGCGCCTTCCGGCGCGGCCTGGCCGCCGCACGGTTCTTCCTCGAGCGGGAAGGCCACCTCGATGTACCCCAACGGCACATCGAGACCCTCGACGACGGCGACCACGTGCGCCTGGGGCAGTGGCTGAGCAACGTGCGACGCCGTCGTTCCGCGCTCAGTCCCCAGCGGCAGGAGGCCCTTGCCGAGCTCGGCCTGTGAGCGGGCGCCACACAAGCACGGGCAGCAGGGTAAGCCGGATATCGATAATTCGTTCGTTTAGCCGTGTTTGTCAGTGCCGCCTTCTAAGGTGAGTCCTCATCCGCCTCGGCTGAGACGGACACCGCGTCTCGTATACGTGTGAACGGGGGGGAGAACGCGTGGACTTTGAGGATGTCGCAGGGCTTCACGATCACCCGGCATGGCGGCTGTTACGGGCTGACCATGCCCCGCTGGTGCTGGCATTCTGCGGTGCGGTGTTCGTCGATGAGAACGCCCGAGGCGTCCCTGAAGTGGTCCTCGCCTCCCGTCTGGACGACCAGCTGTATGACCTCAACGAGCGGGGAGCCGGCTCGTTCCCTCGGGCGGCCGCGGCCTATCTGACGGAGTGGACCGCCAACGGATGGCTGCGCAAGTACTACCCGCCCGGTGAGGACGAGGCGCACTTCGACGCGACCAGCGCCCTGGAGAAGGCGGTTGCCTGGGTCCGGGGGCTTCCCACCCGCTCCTTCATCGGAACCGAGTCCCGGCTCAACACGATCGTCGCCCTGCTGCGGCAGATGGCCTTCGGGACCGAAACCGATCCGCAGGCACGGATCGACGAGCTGAGCCGCGAACGCGACGCGATCGACACCCAGATCGCGCAGCTTCGCGCCGGCGAGGTCGACATGCTGTCCCCGCTGGCCCTGCTCGACCGCTACCAGCAGGTCGAGACCACCGCGGTCGAACTCCTGCGGGACTTCCGCGAGGTCGAGGCGAACCTGCGGGAACTGGACCGGCGCCTTCGCCACGACATCGCCACGGCAGAAGGCGGCAAGGGCGATCTGCTGGCGACGTTCCTCATGGATCGCGAGGCAATCGCCGAATCGGACCAGGGCAGGAGCTTCCAGGCGTTCTTCGACTACCTGCTGTCCCCGCAGCGGCAAGACGAACTCCGCGACCTGCTCGGGCAGGTCAACCTGCTGCCCCAGCTCGAAGGCAAAACCAACCGCAACCTGTTGAAGATCCCGTTCGCATGGCTGGAGGCTGCCGAGAACACCCAGAACACGGTGCGCCAGCTCACCGAACAACTGCGCCGCTTCCTTGCCGACCGCGGCCAGGACGAGAACCGCCGCGTCCAGGACTTGGTGCGCTCCATCCAGCGCCGCATCGCGGAACTCGACGGGCGCAACGATCTGCCGGGCCTGGAACTGGAGCTTTCCCAGGTGGAGCTGGTACTGCCCATGGAACGGCGGCTGTACATGCCCATCGAACGGGTGGAACTGGACAGCACCGTCGAGGAAGCGCTCGACGACGCGACGGAGCTGGACATCTCGGAACTCATCGGCGGCGTGTACGTGGACCCGGAGGTCCTCGCCATGCAGGTGATGACAGCCGTCCGCGCGAGCCCCAGCGGACAGACGACCTTGGCCCGCGTCCTCGAGCAGCATCCTCTCACCCAGGGGCTGGCCGAGCTGCTGACCTACTTCCAGCTGGCCCGGCCAGGCTTGGACGTCGTGATCGATCCGGACCACACCTGGGAGCTCGTCTACGACAGGGTCGGCTCAGCCGGCCGCACCGCGGCCACCGTTCCGCGGGTGACCTTCGTACTCAACGACGACGGCGAAACCGCCGCCGAGGGGGAGCAGTCGTGAGCGACACGCTGACCGTGCCCGTGGTGAACCTGCTGAAAGCAGGCGTGCTCTATCAGAGCGACGCCCCCGCCGTCTGGGAGCAGATCCTCGCCCATCAGGCCGCCATCGGCGACTACCTGGCCGTCCTGGGCCTGCACCTCGTCATCGATCCCGCAGAAGGATACGCATTCGCACGGCAACGCGATCCGGACACGCGAGACGACGGTGCTAGCGTGCCCCGGCTCATCACGCGCCACCGGCTGTCCTTCGCCGTCAGCCTGATGCTGGTGCTCCTGCGCGGCCGGCTCGCGGATAGCGACGCCACCTCCTCCGACACCCGGCTGCTGCTGTCCCGCGACGACCTGGTGGACATGGTCCGCGGCTTTCTGCCTCCGCGCAGCAACGAAGCCCAACTCGTTGACCAGATCGAGATCCACATCAAGAAGCTTTGCGACCTCAAGGTCCTCAGAGCCACCAAGCAAGCCGGCTGGTACGAGGTACGCCGCCATCTCAAAGCCCTGGTCGATGCCCAAGTGCTCGGCGACTACCACGACCTCCTCGCCACCTACCGCGACACCCTCGACGCCCCGAAGGACGACGCATGAGCCTGACCACCGCCGCGGTGCCGCTGCTTCCCCAGCAGCACGTCCCCGCCGACGACACTGACGCCGTCGGCCCGGGCTTCAGACTCACGCGGATCGAAGTGCTGAACTGGGGCACCTTCCACCGCACGGTCTGGTCCTTCAACACCGACGGCGCCAGCGCCCTGCTGACCGGCGCCGCCGGATCGGGAAAGTCCACCCTGGTGGACGCCATGACCACCCTGCTGCTCCCCGCCCACAAGATCGCCTACAACAAGGCCGCCGGAGCAGAGGCCAAAGAGCGCGACCTGCGCTCCTACGTCCTGGGCTACCACAAGAACGAGCGGGTCGAAGCCACCGACAGCACCCGCCCGGTGGCGCTGCGGGACGCCACCAGCCACAGCGTGATCCTCGGCGTCTTCACCAACTACACCCTCGGCACGCACGTCACCCTCGCGCAGGTCTTCTGGGTGCCCGACGCCAACACCAGCCAGCCGGACCGCTTCTTCCTGACCGCCGACCGGCCCCTCTCCATCGAAGCCGACTTCACACGCTTCGGCACCAGCATCACCGACCTGCGCCGCCGCCTGAAGCAGACCGGCGCCACCCTCTACACCAGCTACCCCCCGTACGGGAAGGCGCTGCGCCGCAGCCTCGGAATCCCCAGCGAGCAGGCCCTCGACCTGTTCCACCAGACCGTGTCGATGAAGGCAGTCGGAAGCCTCGACGATTTCGTCCGTGAACGCATGCTCGAACCCTTCGATGCCCAGGCGGCTGTCGACAAGATCGTCGCGCACTTCGACGCGCTGACCGCCAGCCACGCCGAGGTCGTGCGGGCCCGTCAGATGATCGAGCACCTGACGCCCATCGTGGAGGCGTGCGATCGCTGCGATGCCATCCAGGCACAGATCACGCTCCTGACCCGGCGCCGCGACGCCGTTCCGCTCTTCTTCGCCCAGCGCCGCGAAGACGCCCTGACGCACCTCGGCTCGGACCTCCACACCCGCATCGGGCAGCTCACCGAAGAACAGCGCAAGCGCGCCCAGCACCTGGACGGACTGCGGTTGGCCGCGGAGGGGCTCAGGCGCCGCATCGACGGTGCCGGAGGCGAACGGCTGGTGGAACTGAGGGCCAGGATCGACGAGCTCGGCCGCGAGCGGGACCGCCGCCGCAAACGGTCGAGCGAGTACCAAAGCTGGCTCGAGCGGGCGGGCCTGCCACCGGTCAACGACCCGGCATCGTTCCACGAACGCGCCAGTCAGATCAGCCTCGCCCGTGAACAGGCCACCGAGCACGAACAGCAAGCCCGCCAGGAACTCGATGAGCTCGCCGTGGCCCGCCACGCCAACACCACGGCGACCGAAGCGATCCGGCGGGAGATCACCAGCCTGCACAGCCAGCGCTCCAGCATCCCTGCTCGCCTGCTGGACCTGCGCCGGGACCTGGCCGCCGCTGTCGGTGTGGCCGCGGAAGAACTTCCCTTCGCCGGTGAACTCATCCAGGTCCGGGACAGCGAAACCGAGTGGGCCGGAGCCGCCGAACGCGTCCTGCGCGGCTTCGCCCTGTCTCTTCTGGTCCCAGAAGCCCACTACGCGAAAGTCTCTAACTGGGTGAACGGCCGCCACCTGGGACTGCGACTCGTGTACTACCGCGTGCCCGCACAGATCCGGCCGACAGAACTGCCCACGGACCCCAGCTTCCTGACGGGCAAACTGGAACTCAACCAGGACAGCTGGGCCCACGACTGGCTCGCCACCCAGCTGCGCTCCCGGGCCGACTACCACTGCGCGGGCGACCTGGACACCTTCACCCGCTCCACCCGCCCGGCCGTCACCCAGCAAGGCCTGATCAAGAACGGAGGCGGCCGGCACGAAAAGGACGACACCTCCCGGGTCGACGACCGCCGCTCCTGGGTCCTCGGCTGGACGAACCAGGCCAAGCTGACAGCCCTCCTCGAGGAAGCACAGCGCCTCACTCAGGAGAGCGCCGAGATCACCGCACGCACCCGCGACCTCAAGCAGCAGGAGAACTCCAGGTCCGGCATCCGCGATGCTCTCGCCCTCCTCGCGAACGTCGAGAACCACCAGGAGATCGACTGGCAGGCGGCCGTCGGCGAACTCGAAGAACTGCAACAGCGCAAGCGGACCCTGGAGACCGAAGCCGGCCTGGACAAGCTCACCACTGAGCTGCAGGAGGCCGAAGAAGGAATCACACACGGCACCAAGGACTTCGACACGGGCCAGGAACACCTCGGCAGTCTCCGCAACGAACACGAACGCGTAGCCGCCCAGCTGGACAAGACCACCGCATTCCTCCAGCGTGCCGACCTCACCGACGTGACAGAACACTACGACGCGCTCACTGCGTTCCTGCCCGGTCCGACCGACAGCGTGCACCACCTTCTGGAGCAGTTGGACGCCGCAGAGACCCTTGCCGCACAGCAGCTTCTGCAGAACCGTGAAAGCCGCACGGAGGCATACCGGCGCGCCGCCTCACAGACAGCCACGAAGATGGCGACCTTCCGGGACACGTACCGTCAGTTCACCACCGACCTCGACAGCAGCATCGAAGCAGCGGACGGCTACCGGCAACTGCACAACCGTCTCACCGACGACGACCTCCCCCGCTTCGAGACCCAGTTCCTGCAGTACCTGCGCACCAACGTCATCCGCGACATCGCCTCCTTCCAAGCCCACCTCAGCGCACAGGAGCAGCAGATCCGCGAGCGCATCGAGGTCATCAACGCCTCGCTAGCCGCCATCAACTACAACCCCGGCCGCTACATCCGCCTCAACGCTGCGCCCACCGCAAGCGTCGAGATCCGCGACTTCCGCCGGGACTTGCGCACCTGCACCAGCGACGCCCTGGCCACCGATCCCGACGACACCTACACCGAGGAGAAATTCCTCCAGGTCAAACAACTCCTCGACCGCTTCAAAGGACGCCCCGAGCACACCCGCCACGACGCCGACTGGACCGCCCGCGTCACCGATGTCCGCCGCTGGTTCATCTTCAACGCCAGCGAAGTCAACCGCGCGGACGACACCGAACACGAGGTCCACTCCGACTCCGGCGGCAAGTCAGGCGGACAGAAAGAAAAACTCGCCTACACCATCCTCGCCGCCTCCCTCGCCTACCAGTTCCGCATCGACTCGGGCAACAGCAAGACCTTCCGCTTCGTCGTGATCGACGAAGCCTTCGGACGGGGCGACGACCCCTCCGCGCACTTCGCACTCGATCTGTTCCAGCGCCTGGGCCTGCAGCTGCTCGTGGTCACCCCGCTACAGAAACTGCACGTCATCGAGCCGCACGTCACACGAGTCGGCTACGTGGACCGCCCCGACACCGTCCGATCCCGCCTGAACACGCTCACCATCGAAGAGTTCCGAGCTGCCCGCATGAAGGCAGCCCAGATGCCGGCTCCCCGACCGGAGCCCCAGCCATGACCACACGCCACTGGACCAGCCCCGAAGACGTCATCGAAAGCCTGCGCCGAAAATGGAACAGCGGCCGCTACCTGGCCGCAGCCGCACAAGGCCACCCATTCGAGCCCATCTCCGTCCCCCTCAAAGGCCCCACCTCCACCGACGTCAACCGCCACTACAGCAAAGCCCTCGAATGGGCACAGTCCTGGGCAGCACACCACCACCCCCACATGCGGATCCAGACTAAAACCATCGGCGGACACAACAACACCCCGACGAACACGATCCCCATCCGGATCTGGGTGGACACCCTGCACCAGCTCGTCACCCTGCTGCAGACGACCGCCGAAGCCGACCTGTTCCACGCCCTCCACGCCGCCACAGCCACCAGCGACCCGGCCCTCACCGCGTGGATGGCCGCCCACCCCATGAAGGTCCTCAAAGCCGCCCCCCACTGGCAGCGCCTCATCGACACTGTCGCGTGGTTCCGCAACCACATCGCAGCCCCGGTATATCTACGGCAGATCGATGTCCCCGGCGTCGACACCAAATTCATCGAGGCCCATCAGGGCATCCTCGGAGAACTCCTCGACCACAGCCTCCCCGCCGACCGCATCCACCGTGAAGCCCCGAAGAACGACCTCGCCGCCCGCTACGGCCTGCTCAGCAAGCCCTCCTACGTACGCCTGCGCCACCTCGACGACCCACCGGGCCCCTACAGCGAACTCACCGTCCGCACCACCGAACTCACCACAGCACCGCCAGGCACCCATACGGTCATCGTCCTCGAAAACGAGATCACCTACCTCTCCCTGCCC
>NZ_JAAAXQ010000352.1 GCF_009916105.1 Streptomyces sp. GC420
GGCCCCGGGCGCGCCACCCGCCCGGGACCACCCGTCAACGGGACGACCGTCACCGGGGGTGCCGCCGCTCGGGTGGTGCGGCCTGCTCCGGAGGCGTCACCCGCGTGGTGCGGCCCGCGCCCAGCCGTGGTCAGTGCTGCTTGAACCGGCCCGGCGTGTAGTGCCCCGGCACCAGGCGGGCGGTCACGCCGAAGCGGTTCCACGCGTTGATGACCGTGATCGCCGCGATGAGCCGGGACAGCTCCGCCTCGTCGAAGTGCTTGGCGACCCGCTCGTACACCTCGTCCGGCACGAAGCCGTCGGTGAGGACGGTGACCGCCTCGGTCAGTTCGAGCGCCGCGGCCTCCTTCCCGGTGTAGAAGTGGCGGGACTCCTCCCAGGCGCTGAGCTGGACGATCCGCTCGACGCTCTCACCCGCCGCCAGGGCGTCCTTGGTGTGCATGTCCAGGCAGAAGGCGCAGTGGTTGAGCTGGGACGCACGGATCTTGACCAGTTCGAGCAGGCGCGGGTCGAGTCCCTCGCGCGCCGCCGCGTCGAGCCGGACCATCGCCCGGTAGACCTCGGGGGCGTGCCGCGTCCAGTCGAGGCGGGGCGCGTGCTCGTGGGCGTACTCGTTTCCGTCACGTGGAGCTTCGCTCGTCATGGCCGCCACGCTACGGACGGAGTGTCGCCCCGCTATGGTCCATTTCCATGACGGAATCCCGGGCCGCTTTCGGTGCCGACCTGCATGTGGAGCTCGCCGGTTCGGGCGGGCTGCGCGCCGGGCTGATGGACGCGCTGCGGGAGGCGGTGCGCACCGGGCGGCTGGCGCCCGGCACGCGGCTGCCCTCCTCGCGCTCGCTCGCCGCCGACCTGCGGATCGCCCGCAACACGGTGGCCGACGCCTACGCCGAACTGGTCGCGGAGGGATGGCTCACCGCGCGCCAGGGATCCGGCACGCGGGTCGCCCAGCGTGCCGTGCCGCGCCGGCGGAGCGGGGCCGCGGGCGGCCCCGGCGCGGCCGCCCCCGTCGCCTCCCGCCGTGCGGCCGCCAGGCGCCGGCCCGCCTACACCCTGAAGCCGGGCACGCCCGACGTCTCCGCCTTCCCGCGGGCCGCCTGGCTCTCCGCCGCCCGGCGGGCCATCGTCTCCGCGCCGAGCGAGGCCTTCGACTACGGGGACGCGGCGGGCCGGCCCGAGCTGCGGGAGGCGCTGGCCGGCTATCTGGCGCGGGCCCGCGGGGTGCACGCGGGCCCGGAGCGGATCGTGGTCTGCTCCGGGTACGTGCACGCCCTGCGGCTGCTGGCGACCGTGCTGCGGGCCCGCCGGGTGCGGGAGGTGGCCGTGGAGTCGTACGGGCTGGACTTCCACCGCGGGCAGTTCGCGGACGCCGGGCTGCGGGTGCCGCCGCTGACGGTCGACGAGCGGGGCGCGCGCGTGGGGGAGCTGGCGGCCCTGCCGAGGGCCGGGGCGGTCCTGCTGACGCCCGCCCACCAGTTCCCCAAGGGGGGTGCCCTGCATCCGGACCGGCGGGCCGCGGTCGTCGACTGGGCGGCGGCGGGCGGCGCCTTCGTCCTGGAGGACGACTACGACGGCGAGTTCCGCTACGACCGCCAGCCGGTGGGCGCGCTCCAGGGCCTCGATCCCGACCGGGTGGTCTACCTGGGCACGGCGAGCAAGAGTCTCGCGCCCGGCCTGCGACTGTCCTGGATGGTGCTGCCCGGGAGGCTGGTGCCGGAGGTGCTGGCGGCGAAGGAGTACTGGGCGTCGAGCGCCACCGACCAGCTGACCCTCGCCGAGTTCATCACCTCGGGCGCGTACGACCGCCATGTGCGGGCGATGCGGCTGCGCTACCGGCGGCGCCGCGACCAGCTCGTCGCCGCGCTCGCCGAGCGGGCGCCGCACATCCGGGTCACCGGGATCGCGGCGGGCCTGCACGCCGTGCTGGAACTGCCGCCCGGCACGGAGGAGTCGGTGGTGCGGGCCGCGTCCTGGCAGGGGCTGGCGCTGACCGGGCTCTCGGAGCTTCGGCACGAGGACGCGGGTCCCGGCCCCGACGGGCTGGTCGTCGGCTACGGCTCGCCGCCCGACCACGGCTGGGCGGGGGCCCTGGACGCCCTGCTGCGGGTTCTGCCGTAATCTGTCGGGCGTTCGAATCGCTTTGGTGTGCACAGGTCACGGGGGTCGGGTATGGCGACGGGACGGCGGAGACTGAGGTCGAGCACGGTGGCGCTGGGAAGCATGGGTGTCCTCGCGGCCGCCCTTACCTCCTGCGGCTCCGACCCCGACAAGCGGTGCGTGGACCGCGACAGTTACGACGTCTACAAGGGCTACAAGGTCGTCGACGCGGGGGAGTGCTCCGGCTCGGCGAAGTCCTCGAAGGCGTCGGCCAAGAAGCGCAAGGGTTCCGCGGACGGCGACTGGTACTACGACGCCGACGTCAGCGCCGGCTACGCCGACAACGGCACCTTCAGCAGGAACGAGGCCGTGGACCGCGACGGCTTCGGCTGCTCGGGCTCCGGCTCCGGCGGCGGCTGAGCCGTGCGCAGGCGCACCATCGAGCCGCGCCCCGGCTGGCAGCGGACCGTCGAGGAACAGGGCCTGATCTACCCGCTCACCCGGTACCCGGACGGTTCGCTGCGGCCGTACTGGGACGAGAGCGCGTACTACGAGTTCTCGCTGCCCGAGGTGGAGGCGCTGGAGGAGGTCGTCGGGGAACTGCACGCCATGTGCCTGGAGGCGGCCGCGCACATCGTCGCCACCGAGCGCTTCGCGGACCTCGGCATCACCGACGCGCGGCTGGCCGCTCTGGTGGCCGAGTCCTGGCGGCGCCGCTCCGAACTGCCGTCCGTGTACGGCCGGTTCGACCTGCGTTACGACGGTACGGGTCCGGCGAAGATGCTGGAGTACAACGCCGACACCCCGACCTCGCTGGTGGAGGCCGCGAGCCCGCAGTGGTTCTGGATGGAGGAGCGGTTCCCCGGCGCCGACCAGTGGAACTCCCTGCACGAACGGCTCGTCGAGGCATGGAGGAAGCAGGCCGCGCTGCTCCCGCCGGGAAGTCCGCTGTACTTCGCGCACTCGGCGGGCGACGAGCTCGGTGAGGACCTGATGACGGTCGCCTACCTGAGGGAGACGGCCGAGCAGGCCGGGCTCGCCACCGAGCAGATCGCGGTCGAGGAGATCGGCTGGGACCGCATCGCGCGGCGCTTCGTCGACAAGAAGCTCCGCTTCATGCGCAGTTGCTTCAAGCTCTACCCCTGGGAGTGGCTGACCACCGACCGCTTCGGCCCGTACGTCCTGCAGACCCTGGACAACGGCGGCGGCACCGGCAGCACCTGCTGGATCGAGCCCGCGTGGAAGATGCTGCTGTCCAACAAGGCGCTGCTGGCCGTGCTGTGGGAGCTGTTCCCCGGCCATCCGAACCTGCTGCCCGCCTACCTCGACGGACCGCGTGAGCTGGCCACGACCGCCGGATACGTGGCCAAGCCGCTGCTCGGCCGGGAGGGCGCGGGAGTGACGGTGCACGAGCCGGACGGGGAGCCTGCCGTGCGGGACGAACCGTGCTGCTACCAGGAACTGGCTCCGCTGCCCGCGTTCGACGGGAACCGGGTGGTGCTCGGCGCGTGGGTCGTCGAGGACGAGGCGGCGGGGCTCGGCATCCGGGAGTCCTCGGGCCTGATCACGGACGAGTACGCCCGCTTCCTGCCGCACGTCATCCTTCCGTCCGGCTCCTGACTCCCGGCTCCTGACCCCCGGGTCCCGCCCGGACCCGGACTCCCTTCTCTGCCGCCGTGCGTTCACGCCGGAGAGCGTTCGGGCGCCCCGTGACGGTCATTGCTTCAAGTCTTGACGGTACATCACCTCGCGTTTACGTTGACGCAACATTGAGAGCGCTCTCAGGAGGTGCGATCCGTGAGACTCCGAAGACTCCTCGCACTACTCCCGGCGACGGCCCTGGCCGTCACGGGTCTCGGCACGGCCGGTGCCGGCACCGCTTCCGCCGCCACGGTCCCCGTCGGCAAGGGCAGTTACAGCGACACCCTTCCGGCGGGGGCGTCAGGCCCGCAGAACAGCGCGGGCGCCCCCGTCAAGCCCAAGGTCACCGCCGCCGCGGCCGGCAAGCCGGTCCCCACCAACGACTGGTGGTCGTCCCTGGCCTTCCAGCGGTACGCGGACAATCCGTACTCCGAGAACATGTACGGCCACCCGCTCACCTACAAGGCCGTGCCGGGCGGCCTCGAAGTCGGTCACCCCGCGTCCTCGTCCGTCGTGGGCGGCGGCCGGCAGTACGAATTCCCGCACAAGCGCGATCTGACCCTCGGACTTCAGGGACTCAACTCCCCCGACGCCAGGGCGGACTCGTGGAGCGACTGGACCGTGACCCCGTACTGGTCCGACGGCGCCCGCACCCTGCGGACCACCATCGGCCACGGACTTCCGTTCGTGTACGCACAGGGCAATGGCGGCCCCGCACAGATCGCCGCCGCGAGCGCCCCCGACGTCTTCGCCGACGACGGCAACGTCCTCGGGGTCACCATCGGCGGCCACCACTACGCGCTGTTCGCCCCCACGGGCAGCGACTGGACGGTCTCGGGCACCGACATCCGCGCCGACCTGGGCGCGAAGGACTACTTCTCCCTCGCCGTACTGCCCGGCCGCGACGCCCTCGGCGACTACCGGAAGTACGCCTTCAGCTTCGTCACCGGTTCCAAGGTGACCTGGGACTACGACCGGGCCGCCGGCTCCGTGCGGGCCACCTACGCGCTCACCACGACGGCGCGCGAGGGCGGCGAGACGGGCACGCTCCAGGCGCTGTACCGCCACCAGTGGCTGCACACCCCGGACGAGCTGACCCCGTACACCTACGTCTCCCCGCGGGGAACCATGAAGGTGCGCGAGGGCACCTCCTTCACCACCGTCCAGAAGGTGACCGGAGCCCTGCCGGCGCTTCCGCGGTCACCGGGCCCGGACCGCGCCAGGCTCTCGGCGTACGTCAGGGAAGCGGCGGACGCGGGTGACCCGTTCAACGGCGCCACGGACTCCTACTGGACCGGCAAGGCCCTGGGCAGGCTCGCCCAGCTGGTGCCGATCGCGGACCAGCTCGACGAGCGGGCCGCCCGTGACAAGCTCCTCGGCCTGATCAAGGGCAGACTCCAGGAGTGGTTCACCGTCGGCGGCCCCGCCGAGTTCTCCTACGACAAGGACTGGCGCACCCTCACCGGTCACCCCGCCTCGTACGGCAGCGACAAGGAACTCAACGACCACCACTTCCACTACTCCTACTACGTCATGGCCGCCGCCGTCGTCGCCCAGTACGAGCCGGAATGGGCCGCGGACTCCGCCTGGGGCGGGATGGTCAAGACCCTGATCAGGGACGCCGCCAACCCGAGCAGGACCGACAGCGACTTCCCCTTCCTGCGGGGCTTCGACGTCTACGCCGGGCACAGCTGGGCCGCCGGGCACGCGGCCTTCGCCGCGGGCAACAACCAGGAGTCGTCATCGGAGTCGGTCAACCTCAGCGCAGGGCTGATCCTCTGGGGCTCCGCCACCGGTGACGACTCCCTGACCGACCTGGGCGTCTACCTGCTGACCACCGAGTCCGAGGCCATCACCCAGTACTGGATGGACGCCGACGAGGAGGTCTACCCGGAGGGGTTCGGCCACGACGTCGTCGGCATGGTCTGGAGCAGCGGCGGAGCCTACGCCACCTGGTGGACCGCCAACCCCGAGGAGATCCACGGCATCAACGTCCTGCCCGTCACGGGCGGTTCGCTCCACCTGGCGCGGGAGAAGGACGCCATCCGGCGCAATCTCGCCGAGATGGAGCGGGAGAACGGCGGACCGGCCGGCGAATGGCGGGACATCCTCTGGGAGTTCCGCGCCCTGGCCGACCCGGCGGAGGCCAGAAGGGCCTGGGACGCGCAGGGCGACGCCTACGCCCCGGAGGCGGGCGAGAGCAAGGCGCACACCTACCACTGGATCGCCACGCTGGACGCGCTCGGGGCGCCCGACACCTCCGTCACCGCGGACAGCCCGACGGCCGCGGTCTTCAGGAAGGGCGACATCCGCACCTACGCCGCGCACAACTTCACGGGCACGCCGCAGACCGTGACGTTCTCCGACGGCGGGAGGCTGACCGTCCCGGCCCGCTCCACGGCGACGGGCACCGGCACGGGCGGCGACCCGGATCCCGATCCGGACCCGGACCCGGACCCGGACCCGGACCCGGATCCCGAGCCGTCCACGGGAGACACCTTCCACCTGCGCTCCGGCGGAGTGCTGAGCACCACCGCGGGCTCCGCCCCGGGCACGGACACCATCGCGTCCGCGGACGGCGCCAACCGTGACGGCACCCCGTACCAGCCCCTGGTCTACGAGGTGGAGAACGTCAACGGCACCCTGAAGGCGGGCAGCGGCACGGACTTCCGCCTCCAGGTGGACGCGGGCACGAGAGTCGGCCTCGGACAGCAGGCCCGCGTGTCGTACGACCTCACCGGCGACGGCACGTTCGACCGGACCGAGACCTATCGCTACTTCGCCACCGATCCGGTCCCCGGCTGGGAGGAGTACCGCGCGTCCCGGACGGGGCTCCTCTCCTCCTCGGGCAGCCTCGGTGACCTCGTCGGGGGCACGGTCCGCGTCGAGATCTGGAGCGCGATCGGCAACGCTCCCTCCCAGCTCCAGGTCGACTCGGAGTCCGTGCTCCTCATCCCCTTCGAGTGACCCGGCCGGGCCGCGCCCACGCGGCCCGCCGCCCGCACCGCGCCCCCGGGCCCGGTGCGGGCACGGCCGGTCCACGGCGGCGCGGCCCGGTCGGGGAGCCGCTCAGGCCGGGACCGTCCCGGCCCCGGCCCAGCCGAGCACCGCCCGTAGCTGGTCCAGCCCCCAGTCCAGGTCCTCCTCGCCGATGACCAGCGGCGGGGCGATCCTGATCGTCGAGCCGTGGGTGTCCTTGACCAGGACGCCCCGTTCCATCAGCCGCTCCGAGATCTCCCGGCCGGTGCCGAGTTCCGGGGCGATGTCGACACCCGCCCAAAGTCCGCGGCCGCGGACCCTCTTCACCGCGCCGCCGCCCACCAGCAGGCCCAGCTCGTGGTGCAGACGGTCGCCCAGTTCGGCGGCCCGCCGCTGGAACTCGCCGGTGCGCAGCATCGCGATGACCTCCAGGGCCACCGCGCAGGCCAGTGGGTTGCCGCCGAAGGTCGAGCCGTGCTCGCCGGGCCTGAACACCCCCAGCACGGCGGCGGACGACACCACGGCGGAGACCGGCACCACGCCGCCGCCCAGTGCCTTGCCCAGCACGTACACGTCCGGGACGACCCCCTCGTGCTCGCAGGCGAAGGTCCTGCCCGTGCGGCCCAGACCGGACTGGACCTCGTCCGCCATGAACAGCACGTTCCGCTCCCGGGTCAGCTCCCGCACGGCCGGCAGATAGCCGGGCGGCGGCACCAGCACCCCGGCCTCCCCCTGGATCGGCTCGATCAGCACCGCCACCGCGTTGTCGGTCAGCGCCGCGTCCATCGCGGTCAGATCGCCGTACGGCACGATCTCGAAACCAGGTGTGTAGGGCCCGTAGTCGGCGCGGGCCTCCGGATCGGTGGAGAAGCTGATGATCGTCGTCGTGCGGCCGTGGAAGTTGTTCGCCGCCACGACGATCTTCGCCATGCCGTCCGGCACGCCCTTGACCTTGTAGCCCCACTTGCGGGCGGTCTTCACCGCCGTTTCCACGGCCTCCGACCCGGTGTTCATCGGCAGCACCATCTCCATGCCGCACAGCTCCGCCAGCTCGGTGCAGAACGCGCCGAACCGGTCGTGGTGGAAGGCACGGGAGGTCAGCGTGACCCGGTCGAGCTGTGCCCTGGCCGCCTCGATCAGCCGCCGGTTGCGGTGCCCGAAGTTGAGCGCCGAGTATCCGGCGAGCATGTCGAGATAGCGCCGTCCCCCGACATCCGTCATCCACGCCCCCTCGGCGGAGGCGATGACGACCGGCAGCGGGTGGTAGGTGTGCGCGCTGTGGGCCCCGGTGGCGGCGATCAGCTCCGCGGGCGTGCCCGCTCCGTACTCCGGTTCGGGCACATGGCACTCGTCCTGGTCCTCGCAGCTCCTCCACGACGGAGGTCCGGTTCGAGTTCCGGCCGAGTGGGGTGCGGACCACATACGAAGCACGGGTCA
>NZ_JAAAXQ010000353.1 GCF_009916105.1 Streptomyces sp. GC420
GGGGAGGGGACCCACGGCTCGGACGGGCCAGGGGAGCGGGTGACCGTGCTCGACACGCGGCTGATGAGCGGCTGGACCCTGGCCGCACGCCGGGGTGGTCCGCCGCTGATCACAATGCCGCTGACGCCGGTCGAGCCCGGCGCCCAGGAGGGTCTCTTCTGAACCGTGGGCGGCCTCCTGGCCGTGCAACCCGTCGAGACCGTCCGGCCATCTCAGGCCACCTCGATGGCGGGCAGGGACAGCGCCTTTTCGAACCGATCACTGGACGCCGGCGCACACCGCGGCGGAAAGTGATTGGCGGCTGCACCGAATTCGCACCGCCCATGTCGCATCCCGAGGGAGAAGCATGCCCGCGTTCCCCGCTCCTGCCCATGAACCGCCGTACCGCGCCGTAGTCCTCACCTCCCGCCCTACCGGTGGCGACGGCGCCGGCGCCGAGGGCTCCCACGCCTCGACGACGGACGCGCTGTGACGGCGCGCCCGTCGGACGGCGGGGCAGGCACGGACGGCGGCGGGGCCGGCATGGCCGACCGGGCCGACGCGGCCGACAGGACCGACGCGGCAGGTGTCACGGCGTTCTGGCAGGGGCTCGGGCTGCCGGGACTCGTCGACGTGCACACGCACTTCATGCCGGAGCGCGTGCTGAGCAAGGTGTGGGCGTACTTCGACGCCGTGGGGCCGCTGACGGGCAGGGAGTGGCCGATCACCTACCGGCACGAGGAGGAGGAACGGGTCCGGCTGCTACGGGAGTTCGGCGTCCGGGCCTTCACTTCCATGCTGTACCCGCACAAGCAGGGCATGGCGGAGTGGCTCAACTCCTGGGCCGCCGGGTTCGCCGCCCGGGTGCCGGACTCGCTGCACACCGCCACGCTCTTCCCCGAGCCCGGCGTCGGGCGCTACGTGCGGGAGGCGGTGGACGCAGGCGCCCGCGTCTTCAAGGCGCACCTCCAGGTCGGGGCGTACGACGCGAACGACCCCCGGCTCGACGAGGCGTGGGGGCTGCTGGCGGAGGCGCGCGTCCCCGTGGTCATGCACTGCGGTTCCGGGCCGGCGCCCGGGAAGCACACCGGTCCCGAGCCGGTCGGCCGGCTGCTCGCCCGCCACCCGGGGCTGTCGCTGATCGTCGCGCACATGGGCATGCCGGAGTACGCCGACTTCCTGGACCTCGCCGAGCGGTACCCGGAGGTGCGGCTGGACACCACCATGGCGTTCACGGACTTCTCCGAGGCCATGATGCCGTTCCCGCGGCGGGACCTCGGACGGCTCGCGGCCCTCGGGGACCGGATCCTGCTCGGCTCGGACTTCCCGAACATCCCGTACCCGTACCGCCACCAGCTGGACGCGCTGGAGCGGCTCGGGCTGGGGGAGGACTGGCTGCGGGCGGTGTGCTGGGGGAACGCGGCCGAGCTGTTCGACCTGCGGTTCTGAGACCGCTCGCGGGCCGGGTCGGCGCACGGCCGCTCCCGGCCCCGCACTGATCCTGTGCGGCTCCTGTGGGTTCTCAGACAATTCACAGGTTCGGGAAAGGGTCTTCTCAGGACCGCGGACCACCGTACGTCTTATGACCGCGACCTCTCCCCACCACCGCACCGAACTGCTCAGGCCAGACGGCTCGCCCGTCCGCGTGCTCGTCGTCGACGACGAGGCGTCCCTCACCGAGCTGCTTTCCATGGCCCTGCGCTACGAGGGATGGGAAGTGCGCAGCGCGGGCGACGGCACCGGGGCCCTGCGCACCGCCCGTGAATTCCGCCCGGACGCCGTCGTCCTCGACATGATGCTGCCCGACATGGACGGTCTCGCCGTCCTCGGCAGACTCCGCCGCGACCTGCCCGAGGTGCCGGTGCTGTTCCTCACCGCGAAGGACGCGGTCGAGGACCGGATCGCCGGTCTGACCGCGGGCGGCGACGACTACGTCACCAAGCCGTTCAGCCTGGAGGAGGTCGTGGCCCGGCTGCGTGGGCTGATCCGCAGGTCCGGAGCCGGGACGGTGCGCGGTGAGTCGGTGCTCGCCGTCGGCGATCTCGTCCTGGACGAGGACAGTCACGAGGTGACCAGGGGCGGTGTCGAGATCCACCTCACCGCCACCGAGTTCGAGCTGCTGCGCTTCCTGATGCGCAACCCGCGCCGGGTGCTGAGCAAGGCCCAGATCCTGGACCGGGTCTGGTCGTACGACTTCGGGGGCCAGGCCAACGTCGTCGAGCTGTACATCTCGTACCTGCGCCGGAAGATCGACGCCGGCCGGGAACCGATGATCCACACCCGTCGTGGCGCCGGCTACTTGATCAAGGCCGCAGAGTCCTCGGCCACCCTGTGATCGCGCCGGCCCCCTTCGCCGCGGAGCGGGCGGGCGCGGCCGCCCCGCCGCCCCCGCCCAGCAGACCGTCGCCCAGCAGACCGTCGCGCGGCAGACCGTCGCGCGGCAGACCGTCGCGCGGCAGGCGGCGGCGCGGGTCGCTGCGGACCCGGCTGGTGCTGATGGTCGTGGCGCTGGCCGCCGTGGTGTGCGCGGTGATCGGGTCGGTGACGACGATCGCCCTGCACCAGTATCTGTTCAACCAGCTGGACACCCGGGTCACCGAGGTCGGGAAGCGGGCGGTCGGTCCGCCCGACGAGAAGAACAAGCCACTCCGCCCGGACGAGGGAACCGGCCTGGGGCCCGGAACCGACCCCGGAACCGGCGCCGTCACCGACCCCGGAACCGGCGCGGTCGGCAGCGACGAGGACGAGAGCGGGCTCGGCTGGGTCATCCGGGGTGGCCAGGCCTACGGCACCCTCGGCGCGGTCGTCAGCGGGGGGAAGGCCACCCAGGGCCAGTACAGCAAGAACACCGAGGCCGGCATGCCATCCGCCGTCACCCTCACCGACGCGCAACTGGACGCCCTGAACGGCGTCCCCAGGGACCTCGACCAGCACACCGTGGAGATACCCGGCCTGGGCGAGTACCGCGTCGCCTACGCCACGGACGGCGAGAGCGGCTACTTCGTGGGGCTCCCCACCGCCGACGTCGAAGCCACCCTCGACACCCTCATCGTCATCGAGGTCTGCGTCACCGGCGCCGGACTGATCGCCGCCGCGCTGGCCGGCACCGCCATGGTCGGGGTCGCCCTGCGTCCGCTGCGCCGGGTCGCCGCGACCGCCACCCGTGTCTCCGAACTGCCGCTGCACGTCGGTGAAGTGGCCCTGCACGAGCGGGTGCCGGACGCCGAGGCCGATCCACGGACCGAGGTGGGCCAGGTCGGCGCGGCGCTGAACCGGATGCTCGGCCATGTCGGGGCCGCACTGACGTCCCGCCAGGAGAGCGAGATGCGGGTACGGCAGTTCGTCGCCGACGCCAGCCACGAGCTGCGCACCCCGCTCGCCTCCATCCGCGGATACGCCGAACTGACCAGACGCGGACGGGAACAGACCGGCCCCGACACCCGGCACGCGCTCGGCCGCATCGAGTCCGAGGCCCACCGGATGACGGGCCTGGTGGAGGACCTGCTGCTGCTCGCGCGGCTGGACGCCGGGCGTCCGCTGTCCTACCAGGAGTGCGACCTGTCGATGCTGGTGGTCGATGCCGTCAGCGATGCCCAGGTCGCCGGCCGGGACCACAAGTGGCGCCTGGAACTCGCCGACGAGCCCGCCATGGTGAACGGTGACGGTGCACGGTTGCATCAGGTCCTCGTCAACCTCCTCGCCAACGCCCGTACGCACACCCCGCCCGGTACGACGGTCACCGCGCGCGTGCTGCGGCAGGGGCCATGGGTGACCCTGGAGGTCGAGGACGACGGCCAGGGCATCCCGCACGAGCTGATCCCCCACGTCTTCGAGCGCTTCGCGCGCGGTGACGCCTCCCGTTCCCGGTCGTCCGGCGGCCGTTCCACGGGTGCCGGGTCGACCGGTCTGGGGCTGGCGATCGTGCAGGCCGTGGTGACCGCGCACGACGGTCAGGTGCAGGTCGACAGCCGGCCCGGCCGTACCGTCTTCGCCGTTCACCTGCCGGTAACGCACTCACAGGCACAGCACAGTCGGGCCACACAGATGTGACAGCGCGGCCGCCGAAGGTCGTGGATATGACCCCCCAGACATCACTCGGCACGCTTCCGGCCCGCGAGCATCTGCCCGTCGGCAGGACTGAGACGGTGCTCGATGTCGTGATCCCCGTCTACAACGAGGAACTCGACCTCGAATCCTGCGTGCACAGGCTCCGCGACCACCTGACCCGCACCTTCCCGTACCGCTTCCGGATCACCATCGCGGACAACGCGAGCACGGACGGCACCCCGCTGATCGCCGCCCGGCTCGCCGCGACGCTCGACGAGGTGTCCTCGGTCCGGCTGGAGCAGAAGGGGCGGGGGCGCGCGCTGCGGACCGTCTGGTCGGCCTCCGACGCGCCCGTCCTCGCGTACATGGACGTCGACCTCTCCACCGACCTGAACGCGCTGCTGCCGCTGGTGGCCCCGCTGATCTCCGGGCACTCGGACCTGGCGATCGGCTCCCGGCTCGCGCGCAGCTCCCGCGTCGTACGGGGACCGAAGCGGGAGTTCGTCTCGCGGATGTACAACCTGATCCTGCGCGGCTCGCTCCAGGCCCGGTTCTCCGACGCGCAGTGCGGCTTCAAGGCCGTGCGCAGGGACGTGGCGGAACGGCTGCTGCCGATGGTCGAGGACAGCGGATGGTTCTTCGACACCGAGATGCTGGTGCTCGCGGAACGCGCCGGGCTGCGCATCCACGAGGTACCGGTCGACTGGGTCGACGACCCCCGCTCCACGGTCCACATCGTGCGCACCGCGACCGAAGACCTGAAGGGCGTCTGGCGGGTCGGGCGGGCGCTGGCCACGGGGGCCCTGCCACTGGACCGGCTGGCGCGGCCGTTCGGCGACGACCCGCGCGACCGGCAGCTGAACGGGGTGCCGGGCGGGCTCGCCCGGCAGCTCGTGGGCTTCTGCGCGGTCGGGGCTTTCAGCACGATCTTCTACCTGCTCCTGTACACGCTGTTCCGGCAGGGCGTCGGTTCCCAGACCGCCAACGCCCTCGCGCTGCTGCTCTCCGCGATCGCCAACACGGCGGCCAACCGCAGGCTCACCTTCGGAGTGCGGGGCCCGGAGCGCGCGGTACGGCACCAGGCACAGGGCCTGGTCGTCTTCGGCATAGGTCTCGCCCTGACCAGCGGCTCCCTGGCCGCCCTGAACGTGGCGGCCGGCGACCCCTCGCGCGGCACGGAACTGGCCGTCCTGGTCGCGGCCAACCTGGCGGCGACGGTCCTGCGGTTCCTGCTGTTCCGCGCCTGGGTCTTCCCGGACCGGGCGGCCGCGGGCAACTCCCCCGCCACCGTTCCTTCTCCTGCGCCCGTCCCCACCCCTTCTCACCCTTCTTCTCCTTCCTCTTCCTCCTCCTCTTCCGCGGAGGCGGGTGCGTCGGCCGGGGGCCGCGTGTCGTACGGCGGCGCCCCCGAGCCCGGGGACTACGTCCACCGCGGCCACGCGCCCCAGGACCGGACGGTCCGGCTCCGCCCGGTCGAGGCGAACGCCCCGTCTCCGTACGACTACTCCGGCGCCCACCGCCACGACCGCGACCACGACCGCGACCATGGCCGTGACGGCGGCCGCGACTACTACGACCGCGACTACTACGACCGCGGTTACGACAACGACCACGGCTACGACCCGAGGAACGCCCGATGAGCACGCCGCACCATCACCAGGCCACCCCAGAGCGCTCCTTGTGGGGCCCGCCATCCGGGCCACCGTCCCCGGAGGGCGGCACCCGGAACGGACCGGGACCGGGCGACCCGGACCCGTCGCCGGTCACGGAACCGGCGCTCACCGCCGCCGCGCGTTCCGACGCGGCCGTCACCCCCGTCCGGGCCGAGCAGCTCTGGCCCGTCGGCACCTCTGCCGACGCACCTGACGGCGCACCGGCCGGAACGCGGGACCCGGCGGGGGCCGCGGTCGCCGCCGGCCCGGTGGCCGCGGGCCCGGTCGCCGGCGGACGGCCCGCGCCCGCGCCCGGGCCGACGGGTGCGGACGGTGGCGCCACCGGCGGTGGGCGCCTCGCCCGGCTGTGGCGCGGGCGGCCCGAGGACGCCCGGTGGGTACGGCCCGCGTTCCTCGGGCTGCTGCTCGCCACCTTCCTGGCGTACCTGTACAACCTGTCCGCCTCCGGTTACGCCAACTCCTTCTACTCCGCGGCCGTCCAGGCCGGCAGCGAGAGCTGGAAGGCCCTCTTCTTCGGCTCCCTGGACGCCGCCAACGCGATCACCGTGGACAAGCCCCCGGCCGCCCTCTGGCCGATGGCCCTGTCGGTACGGCTGTTCGGCCTCGGCTCCTGGCAGATCCTGCTGCCCGAGGTGCTGATGGGCGTCGCCACCGTCGGCGTGCTCTACGCCGCCGTGCGGCGCCGGTTCGGCGCGGGCGCCGGTCTCATCGCGGGCGCCGCGTTCGCGCTGACGCCCGTCGCCGCGCTGATGTTCCGCTTCAACAACCCGGACGCACTGCTCGCGCTGCTGATGACCGTCACCGTCTACTGCGTGCTGCGCGCCATGGAGGAGGCGCAGACGAAGTGGCTGGTCCTGGCCGGTGTCGCGGTCGGTTTCGCCTTTCTGGCCAAGACGCTTCAGGCCTTCCTCATCCTGCCCGCGCTGGCGGCCGTCTACCTGCTCCTCGCGCCGACGGGGATGAAGAAGCGGATCGGCCAGTTGCTGGCGGCCGGTGGCGCGATGGTGCTCGCGGGCGGCTGGTGGGTCGCGATCGTCGAACTCTGGCCCGCGTCCTCCCGCCCGTACATCGGAGGCTCGCAGAACAACAGCTTCCTGGAACTGACCTTCGGCTACAACGGTCTTGGCCGCATCAACGGCGAGGAGACCGGCAGCGTCGGCGGCGGCCAGGGCGGCGGCTGGGGCGAGACGGGCATCGGCCGGATGTTCGGCTCCTCGATCGGTGGCCAGATCTCCTGGCTGCTGCCGGCCGCACTGATCCTGCTGGTCGCGGGGCTCGCCGTCACCTGGAGGGCGAAGCGTGCGGACACCGCGCGGGCCGCCTTCCTCGCCTGGGGCGGCTCACTGCTGATGACGGTCCTCGTCTTCAGCTTCATGCAGGGCATCTTCCACGAGTACTACACCGTGGCCCTCGCCCCGTACGTCGCCGCACTGGTCGGCATGGGGGCCGCCGTGCTGTGGGAGGAGCGGCGTTCGGTCGCCGCGTCCGCCACGCTTGGCGGCACGGTCGCGGTCACGGCCGTCTGGTCGTACGTCCTGCTGGGCCGCTCGTCCGACTTCATGCCCTGGCTGAGGTGGGCCGTGCTGATCGGCGGGCTCGCGGCCGCGGCCGGCCTGCTCCTCGCGTCCCGTGCCGGGCGGCGGCTTGCCCTCGCCGCGGCCGGACTCGGGCTGGCGGCCTCGCTGGCCGGCCCGGTCGCGTACACCTGGGACACCCTCCAGACCGGCCACTCGGGTTCGATCGTGACGGCCGGCCCGTCGACGGGCGGCAGCGGTGGGCCCGGCGGCGGTCCGGGCGGTGGCGGCGGCCCCGGCGGCGGTGGCGGTATGCAGCAGCCGCCCGGCGGACAGAGCCAGCAGAACGGCCAGGGCCAGGGACAGGGGCAGCTCCCGGGCGGCGGCCCCGGCGGGCAGCCCGGCGGCGGCACCGGACAGGCGCCCGGCGGCGGTACGGGGCAGATGCCCGGCGGCGGTACGGGCGACGGCGGCGCAGGCGGCGCGGGCGGCGGTGGCGGCGGCATGGGCGGTCTGCTGGGCGGCACCAGTGTCGACGCGGAGACCCGGGCGGCCCTGCTGGAGAACGCCGACGACTACACCTGGGTGGCCGCCGCCATCGGTTCGCAGAACGCGGCCAGCTACCAACTGTCCACCGGGGAACCGGTCATGGCGATCGGCGGCTTCAACGGCAGCGACCCGTCCCCCACTCTCGCCGAGTTCAAGGAGTACGTGCAGGAGGGCAGGATCCACTACTTCGTCGCGGGCGGCGGCATGGGCGGCGGCATGGGCGGCGGTGGCCAGAACGGCGGCAGCGGCGCGGCGTCCGAGATCAGTGCCTGGGTGCAGGAGAACTTCGGGCAGGTCGCGGTCGGCAGCGCCACGATGTACGACCTGACCCAGCAGAAGTAGCGGCCGGCACGGGAAAGGGG
>NZ_JAAAXQ010000354.1 GCF_009916105.1 Streptomyces sp. GC420
GGGTATCAACATATCTGGCGTTGACTTTTGGCACGCTGTTGAGTTCTCAAGGAACGGACGCTTCCTTCGTACTCACCCCAGAACACTCTCCGAGGCTTTCCTCCGGGCGCTTCCCTTCGGTGTTTCCGACTCTATCAGACTCTTTCGCGTCCGATTCCCGGCCGGCGGGATTTCCTGCCTGCCGTTTCGCTTTCGCGTCCCGGCGTGTTCACTACTTTAGCCGATTTCCCCGGCGACTCAAATCGAGTCTGCGGATTCGAATTCCGGGCACGCCGAAAATTGAACCCGTCCGGGTTTGTCGTCGGTAGTGGTTGGCCGCTTCCAGGTTGCCCGGACTGCCGACCGATGGTCGGCGTCGACAGCAGTGCCCGTGTCAAGCGGCTCGGGCTACGTTAGGCGTCCGGCCCGGCCGAGTCAAGTTCCGCGGCCGGAGCGGCGGCGCGGGCTGTGCGCCCGGTAGGGGCTCACCGTCGGGTCGTCTTCGATCCAGAAGCGCCAGGGGTGGGTGGCCCCGTCGCCACCGACGCCGGTGCGCGGGCCCGTCCGCACCTGGTCGGAGGGTGCGGCAATGCCGGCCGGCACGGAGAGCGGGCCCGCGGGGACGGCGCAGACGTCGGTGCCGTCCAGGGCCCGGTCCACGTCGAGGGCGGTCGCCAGACGCGCGGGGCCTTTGGCCAGTTCCTTCTCGTCACGGGCCGAGATTCGACGTTTGCGGGCGTGCTCGGCACCCGCGGTGATCTCGCCCGTGCGGAGCAGGACGGCGCTCGCCGTGCCCTCCGGGCGGTCTGGCTGCCTACCTCCGCGACCTGCCGGGCGGCATCCGACACAGTGGCGGTACCACGGCGAACCGACCCGGTCAACGGCGTTCACGCCCGGGGAGCACCTGGGGACGGTGTACGACGATCCGACAACGCCCGTCGTGGTCACGGGGATTGAAGAGGTGGCCGCCATTCGCATACCCAGCGGCCGTCTTGTCGTGGACGCGCCGTGGCATGACGACGAAACCTGGGAGTACGAGCGAGGACAGCCGACGAGTCCCCCACGGGAGCTGGCGGTGCGGATTCCCCCGGGCACCTACCGGGTGGAGATCGCGTGGACGGCGGGGCCGTACGAATCGCCCGCCGGGCCTGCCGAGGCCCGTCACGACGGGTTCGGTGCGGTTCGGAAGGGTCATGAGGAGGATGGATTGGACGACCAGCAGTCAGCGGGCGAGCTCAACCTGCGCCTGACTGAGCTGGCGGACGGGCTCGCGGACCCGGACTGCGACCTCGCTCGCGAGCGATCACGCATCTTCGGACCCAACTCCGCGCCGACCCACCGGCGAGCCGCGAGCGAGGCGCACAGCGGCTCAGGCTCCGGGGGACGGCTTGGCTCTCGGGCTCAGTCGGTACGCCGAGACCGTTGGATCACCGGCGAGGTAGAAGCGGTGCTGCCAGTCGTGGGCTTTGCTCACGCCCACCCGAGGACCAACCCGGATGAGTGCGGCGGGTACTGGCTCACCCTCGGACAGCGTGACTGAGGCGCCTGCCAGTAGGTCTGTGCCGTTGTGCTCTGCCGTGATGCCGAGCGCTTGGCAGAAGTTTCCCGGACCCCGCGCGAGACGTGGACTCGCGACCTTGCCCCCTCGCCGCTTGCGTGCCAGGTCTTCCCCTTCGATGACCCTGCCTGCCCGGATGAGGACAGCTGAAGCGATGCCGTCTGCCCCGGTGACGATGTTGGCGCACCAGTGGAGACCGTGAGACCGGTAGACGTACAGGTGTCCTGCGGGTCCGAACATGACGGCGTTTCGGGGTGTCCTGCCTCGGTAGGCGTGGGAGGCGGGGTCGGCCGTACCGGAGTACGCCTCGGTCTCCGTGACGGTGATGCTCACGGTTCCCTCGGGTGTCTCGTGGGTGAGGATGGCACCGAGCAGCCTGGGGGCGACTTCTTCAGCGGGATGAGCGAAATTCGCAACGTTCATGCTGACCGACTTGACATGCCGTAGGTGAAGTAGACGTAGGCATGCCCCGGCGGACCGAACATCACGCCGTTGCGCGCCGTGCGGCCGCGGTAGGCGTGGGAGCCGGGGTCGAGCGGGCCCGCGTAGGCCTCCACCCCGGCGAGCCGGAGCTCTATGGGACCGTCCTCCGTTGTCCCCACCAGGACGCGGCCCATGAGGTCGGGGGCGACCTCGAGGACGGGGCGGTCGAAGAAGTCCCGGCTGAGCGGCGTACGGTCGGGGGCCGTGATCATGTCGTACGAGCCTAGTGGACGTACCGGATGCGGTGCGTGCGGACGGTGGTCACGGGTCGTCCGGCTTGCCAGGGTGGGCAGGAACGGAACCGGACGGTCGCCGACGCGCGTGTGTGTCGGTGCGCAGAGCCAGTTGATATTGGGTGAAAGAGGGAGAACGACCATGGGGTTCAAGCGGCTGCTCGCCAGCATGGGAGCCGGCGGTGCTTCGGTGGAGACGGTGCTCTTCGAGGAGAACGTGGTTCCCGGCGGGGTGGTGCAGGGCGAGGTCCGCATCCAGGGCGGAAAGGTGGACCAGCAGATCCAGGGGCTCTCCGTCGCGCTGCAGGCGAAGGTCGAGGTCGAGGGCCAGGACCTGGAGGGCAATGACACGGAGCACCTGCAGAACATGAAGTTCGCCGAGCAGGAGCTGGGCGGCGCCTTCACCGTGCAGCCGGGCGGCGAGCACGTGGTGCCCTTCGGTCTGGAGATCCCCTGGGAGACCCCGATCACCGCGTTCTCGGGTCAGAAGCTTCCGAAGATGGACATCGGCGTGCGGACCCAGCTGGCGATCGCGCGTGCCGTGGACGCGGGTGACCTGGACCCGATCACCGTGCACCCGCTGCCGGCGCAGAACGCGATCCTGGACGCCTTCGGGCAGCTCGGCTTCCGCTTCAAGAGCGCGGACATGGAGCGCGGCCACATCCGGGGTACCCGGCAGAAGCTGCCCTTCTACCAGGAGATCGAGTTCACCGCTCCGCAGCATTACCGCGGGCTGAACCAGGTCGAGGTGACGTTCATCGCCGACGGGCACGAGATGGACGTCGTCCTGGAAATGGACAAGAAGCCGGGCCTGTTCACCGAGGGCAGTGACTCCTACCGGGCGTTCACGGCGGGGCTGCACTCCTACCAGGAGACCGATTGGGCGGCGTATCTGAACCAGTGGCTCGCCGAGGTCGGCGGGCGCCGCAACTGGTTCTAGGCTCGGACGTGCCGATCTGCCGAGCACGACATCCGATTCTGGAGGTTCTCAAGTGACCGAGGCGAAGAGGGCACCGCTCCCCCACGATTTCCACCCCCCGGTGCCGTCTTTCACTGTGGTGAGCGACGACGTGACGCCGGGCGCGACGCTGAACGACGCGCAGGTGCACGCGGTGGGAAACGTGTCACCGCATCTGCGGTGGGAGGGTTTCCCGGCGGAGACCAAGAGCTTCGCCGTGACCTGCTTCGACCCGGACGCGCCGACGGGCAGCGGTTTCTGGCACTGGGTGCTGTTCGACATCCCGGCGTCGGTGACCCAACTGCCCGCGGGCGCGGGCAGCGGCAGGTTCGAGGGGCTGCCCGAAGGGGCGGTCCACGCACGCAACGACTACGGGACGAAGGACTTCGGCGGTGCGGCTCCGCCGCCCGGTGACCCGGCACACCGCTACGTCTTCACGGTGTACGCCGTGGACAGGGAGAAGCTGGGTCCCGGCGCGGACACTTCCCCCGCGGCGGTGGGCTTCAATCTGCGGTTCCACACGCTGGCACGTGCGCAGCTGATCGGTGAGTACGCCAGTCCCGCACGGGGCTGAGCCCGGACGGCGGCCGTCGGCCCCCGAGGACGGGGCGTGCCGGTCCGGATTCACCCAGTGTTTGCCCGCCTCTGGTCTTGGAGAGATCAGAGGCGGGCATTTTTCTTCCAGGGTCCCGAGGTGGCGGCCCCGGGGATATTGCGTTGTCCATCCCGGCGTGCCCGGCCAGAGTTGATCCAAGCCCAAGCCCGTCGGGGGACGGGCAGGCACACGGGAGGTGGGCGAGATGCGGGAGACCCTGGTTCTGAACGCGAGCTTCGAGCCGCTGTCGACGGTGACGCTGAACCGCGCGGTGGTGCTGGTGCTCCAGGACAAGGCCGTGGTCGAGCAGGCCCACCCCGGACTGCGGATGCGCGCTGCCGCGGTGGACATACCCGTGCCCCGGGTGATCAGGCTGTGCAGGTACGTGAGGGTGCCGTTCCGAAGACAGGCACCGTGGTCGAGGCGGGGTGTCCTGGTACGTGACGGGCACAGGTGCGCGTACTGCGGGCGGCGGGCGACGACCGTGGACCACGTGGTCCCGAGGTCGCAGGGTGGCAGGGACACCTGGCTGAACACGGTGGCCTCCTGCGCGGAGGACAACCACAGGAAGGCGGACCGTACGCCGGAGCAGGCGGGGATGCCGCTGCTGACGCGGCCGTACGAGCCGACTCCGCAGGACGCGATGCTGCTGACGCTGGGTGCCGGTGACCGGGCGGCGCTGCCGGGGTGGCTGGCGAGGTCGGCGTAACGGCGCGCCGCGCGTGCTCACTTGCGGGCCCGCTCCCCTGGTGGGGAGCGGGCCTTCGTGCTGCGGGTCAGCGCAGCAGGAGCTGGACGATGGCGATCACGCCGACGGCGACGATGACGCCGCGCAGGGCGGCGGGCGGAAGGCGGCGGCCGACCCTGGCGCCGATCTGGCCGCCGAGGGCGGAGCCGGCGGCGATGAGCAGGACGGCGGTCCAGTCGAAGTCGGCGACGAAGAGGAAGAAGCAGGCGGCGACGCCGTTGACGATGGCGCCGAGGACGTTCTTGACGGCGTTGACGCGTTGCAGGCTGTCGTCGAGGAGGAGCCCCATCAGGGCGAGGTAGAGGACGCCTTGGGCGGCGCCGAAGTAGCCTCCGTACACGCTGGCGAGGAGCAGCGCGACGAGGAGGACGGGGCCTCCGTGCGGGTGGGTCCCGCCCGTGTTGCCCTTTTTCTCCCGGTGGCGCTGTACGGCCCTGGCGAGACGCGGCTGTAGCAGGACGAGGACGAGGGCCAGGGCGATGAGCACGGGGACGATCGCGTCGAAGGCCGACGAGGGCAGCGCGACGAGGAGGACGGCGCCGGTGAGGCCGCCGACGAGGGCGGTGAGACCGAGTTGCAGGGCCCTGCGGCCCTGGCCGCGCAGTTCGGCGCGGTAGCCGATGGCACCGCTGACGGAGCCGGGTACGAGGCCGAGGGAGTTGGAGACGTTGGCAGTGATCGGCGGCAGCCCGGTGGCGAGCAGTACCGGGAAGGTGATCAGGGTGCCGGAGCCGACGATGGTGTTGATGGTGCCGGCGCCGACGCCGGCAGCGAGGACCGCCAGTGCTTCCCAGATGGACAAAGCCATCTCCTTACATGGTCAGTGGTCGCCTCCCCGCCCGTTGAGGTCGAGGGGCTCGCACCGATCATGCACGACCGCGTGGGCGGCTCAGTCGATCGGGGGCTGTTCGCGGCGGTCAGCGCTCTTGCCGCCGCCGCTGCCATTGCCGTTGCCGCCCATGCCCGCCATGGGGTTGAAGGTACCCATGGCGCCGCTGAGTCCCTTGAGGGCGTCGCCGATCTCGCTGGGCACGATCCACAGCTTGTTGGCGTCGCCTTCGGCGATCTTCGGGAGCATCTGGAGGTACTGGTAGGCGAGCAGCTTCTGGTCGGCGTCGCCGGCGTGGATGGACTCGAAGACCGTACGGATGGCCTGGGCCTCGCCCTCGGCCTTCAGGGCGGCCGCCTTGGCCTCACCCTCGGCCCGCAGGATCGCGGACTGCTTCTCGCCCTCGGCGGTGAGGATCTGGGACTGGCGGATGCCCTCCGCGGTGAGGATCGCGGCGCGCTTGTCACGGTCGGCGCGCATCTGCTTCTCCATCGAGTCCTGGATGGAGGTGGGCGGCTCGATGGCCTTGAGCTCGACCCGGTTGACGCGGATGCCCCACTTGCCGGTGGCCTCGTCGAGGACGCCGCGCAGGGCCGCGTTGATCTCCTCGCGGGAGGTCAGGGTCCGCTCGAGGTCCATGCCGCCGATGATGTTGCGCAGGGTGGTGACGGTGAGCTGCTCGATGGCCTGGATGTAGCTGGCGACTTCGTAGGTCGCGGCGCGGGCGTCGGTCACCTGGTAGTAGATGACGGTGTCGATGTTCACCACCAGGTTGTCCTGGGTGATCACCGGCTGCGGCGGGAAGGGCACGACCTGTTCGCGGAGGTCGATGCGGTTGCGGATCGAGTCGATGAACGGGACGACGATGTTCAGACCGGCGTTGAGGGTCCTGGTGTAGCGGCCGAAGCGTTCGACGATGGCGGCACTCGCCTGCGGGATGACCTGGATCGTCTTGATCAGGGCGATGAAGACGAGCACCACCAGAATGATCAGGACGATGATGATCGGTTCCATCGCGATTTCCCCGTGCCCTTCGTTGCCTTGTTGGCTTGGTTGCCGACGATCCGATGATCAATCTTCGCAGACCGCTGCGCTTGGTGCACCGCGTTCGGTCACATGACGACGGCGGTCGCTCCGTCGATGTCCACCACGTCGACGTGCTGGCCTACTTCGAAGGACTGGTGGTCGTCCAGGGCGCGTGCGGACCAGACCTCGCCGGCGAGCTTGACGCGGCCTCCACTGCCGTCGACCCGTTCCAGGACGACGGCTTGACGGCCTTTCAGGGCATCGATGCCGGACGGATGCTGGGCACGCTCGGATCTCTGGCGGGCGGCGATGGGCCGCACGACGGCGACCAGGGCCACGGACACGATGGAGAACACGAGGTACTGAGCCACCATGCCGCCCCCGACGGCAGCGGTGATAGAGGCCGCCAGGGCGCCCACGGAGAACATGCCGAGTTCGGGCATCGCGGTGACGACAAGGGGGATACCGAGTCCGACCGCGGCGATCAGCCACCACAACCACGCTTCTATTTCCACGTGTTCATGGTAGAGCCGCCGGTCGCGGTCGGACAGGGCGCGCGGCGATCAGGACAGCGGAAGTCCGTGAGCCGTCCAGCGGTCGCCGCTGCGCTCGACGACGAGCGGGAGGCCGAAGCAGTGGGAGAGGTTGCGGGAGGTGAGTTCGAGGTCGATCGGTCCGGCGGCGAGCACCTTGCCCTGACGGATCATCAGAACGTGGGTGAAGCCGGGCGCGATCTCCTCGACGTGGTGGGTCACCATGATCATGGAGGGGGCGTACGGGTCGCGGGCGAGGCGGCCGAGGCGGCGTACGAGGTCCTCGCGGCCGCCGAGGTCGAGGCCGGCGGCGGGCTCGTCGAGGAGCAGCAGTTCCGGGTCGGTCATCAGCGCGCGGGCGATGAGGGTGCGCTTGCGCTCGCCCTCGGAGAGGGTGCCGAACCTGCGGTCGAGGTACTCGGTCATGCCGAGCCGGTCGAGGAAGGCGCGGGCCCGCTGCTCGTCGACGTCCTCGTAGTCCTCCTGCCAGGTGGCGGTCATGCCGTACGCGGCGGTGAGCACCGTCTGCAGGACGGTCTGCCGCTTCGGCAGCTTCTCGGCCATGGCGATGCCGGCCACTCCGATGCGCGGGCGCAGCTCGAAGACGTCGACCTTGCCGAGTTGCTCGCCGAGGATGCGGGCGGTGCCGCTGGTCGGGAAGAGGTAGCTGGAGGCGACATTGAGGAGGGTGGTCTTGCCGGCGCCGTTGGGGCCGAGGATGACCCAGCGCTCCCCCTCCTTGACCGACCAGGAGACCTGGTCCACCAGAGCCCGGCCCTCGCGGACCACGGATACGTCCACCAGCTCCAGTACATCGCTCATGAGCGCGTTGTCTCCCATTGCAGTCTCGGATGTCGCGTGCGCCGGTAGGCACAGCCCCCGGGAAAACTTACGCCACCGTGCGGCGGGCCCAGTCTCTAGGCTGGGCCCATGCTCATGGAACCGCGCTCAGGACTGCTTGCCGCTTGGGGAAATGCCCTGCTTGCCGGACTCGTATCCCCGGACGAGGCCGCGTCTCGCATTGCGGGCGACGACGCCGTGCACCGCGTCGAGGGCCTGCCCGGCGAGACGCGGCCGGTGGGGCTGACGCTGGCGCTGGGCCGGCTGCGGGCGCTGGGGGCGACGGGGCTTCGGGTGGCGCTGCCCGCTCCGGGGCATCCGCTGG
>NZ_JAAAXQ010000355.1 GCF_009916105.1 Streptomyces sp. GC420
CGCCTCGATCACCGTGGTCGACGCCTCCCCCGAGGACAACACCCCCAGCGACGTCTACGAGATCCAGGTCTACGGCGTCAGCGTCCTCATCCGCCACCGCGCTCAGTGGGGCCCCGGCACCGACGTCCCCTACGTCCACATCGAGGACCAGAACGGAGGGCCCGGTCTGCTGCTCGTCGAGGTGAACAACGGCGGCGAGCACGAGCACCCCCGCCCCTCGTCCGACGGAGCTGCGGCATGATCCCCGACCACGCCTACGCCGCCGCCCGCCATCTGATCGATCCCGACGCCGACTACACCGTCCACATCCGCACCGACAACGGCTGGACGCAGCCCACCGACCCCGACCACCGGGAACTCCCCGGCCTGGACGTCCTCCTGGTCGCCCGCAGGGTCCTGCGCGCCCGGCCCGCCGGCCATGTGGAGAGCACCAGCCCCGACACCCTGGACATCCGCACCGGCGACGGCCGGCTCTGGCTTCGCTTTACCGACATCACCCTGAGCGAGAACGACCCCGGCCCCGACGAGCCGGCCCTCGACGGCCACACGCCGGCAGAACTGTGGCGAGTCCTCGGCCTGTCGGGCTCCGCGCTCGCACCTCTCGCCCGCTGCGACCTCACGACGTCGGATCTGGAAGCGCTGGCGCGCACCTGCCTCACCCTGAGCCAAGCCCACTCCCTCCTGCCGCGGCCGACCCTCCCCTCGAACGCCGACCATCTGCTGGAGCGGCTGGCCACCACCGCGGAAGCCCTCGACAGCGGCCTTCCCGACACCCCGGACATCGACGAAGCCTTCTCCCGCGCCGAGCTGCTCCTCCTCGCCGACACAGCACTCGGCCTACACCAGGCCCACGGAGACCCCGACGGGCTCCTCAGCCGAACCGAGGTTCTCCTCTTGGCCCACCTCGCCTACGGCGCCGCCTCAACTTGACCGTCCAACAGATCCCCCCATTCGGCCACGGCTCGGTCCCCGCTCCACGGGACCGGGCGGTGCCCCGCCGGTCGGAAGTCCTGGCCGGAAGCTCTCAAGAAGGGGTTCACGTATTCACACACTCTCACGCACGCACTCACGCACCCATGCAGGCAAACATGTCCACCTGCGCTTTTGCCCCACTGCGCCTCACGTCGCGGGCTGCATTTCGCCCGCCACGCAGGACCCTGACTCCTCCATCCTCACCCTTGGTCCACGTTCAAGTGCATGAGCTTCACTAATTCACATACTTTCACGCACGCACGCTTACACACCCCTGCATCCACGTTCCACGCGTCTTCGGCTCGCCCTCACTGACCACGCGCCACCCGCACTTGCACTTGCCTACGCACGCTTACACATCCACATCTCCTGTTTCTGACGTGCCAACTTCGCTCCTACATCACCCTTTCCCACGCCTCCAGCGCCCCTTCATCGCACACCTCTTGACACCCCTTCCACCTCCCTTTCCTATTCAGCCGCTTTCGTGCTTCCCCTTCCTCGTTCTCATGCACCCACGGTCTACCGTTTGCCACTACAAGCACGCGCCGTCGCGCACTTCGTCCACCACGTACTTCGCCCCGGCCGCCCTCTCGTGTGTCGCTCCGCCTATACGCGCTAACGTAGCCACTCTTATACTTTCTGGCGGGCGCACCTTCTTCGTCTCTCGCACAGTGGCTTCCATATGCGCATGCTGACTTCTCTCCGGCTTCACTCACCGCCGCTCAACCTGCCGCTCAAACCGCCGTACGCGCCTATCTGCTTCGCCACTTGCGGGTATCCGACCAGGCAGTCGGCTGTGCTCCGGGAACTGCGGACGCTCTCTCGCGCTTCATCGCTCGTACGCGTGCTCTGCTACCTGACTTCGCACCTTGGTCCACTGGACCGTGCCGTCTTGCGCTAGCACCCTGAGCCTCACGCAGGGGCACAGACTCGACTCTGCGCGCTGGCACTTAGCTCCTCATACAGACCCGCATCGGAACGCAAGCACGCCTCAACCGACACACCCCGCTCCCGCGGCTACTGCTCGCCTTCTTCGATCTCGCAGCGCAACCGCGCGCCCTCGCTGCAAGCGCGGCCCTGCTCAACGCGAGCTTCCACGCGCCTTTCCCACCGGGCGGCCAGACGTCCGCTAACGCTGGCGTTCAATCGCCCGGCCTGACCGACTGGACCCCGTGCGGGCATCTCACAGCACCCCAGCGCACCCCTCCGCGCCGGCCACGAGACTCACGAATCATTGCGAAGTGATACAAAACGGTAACCATGCACGTTCAGGCGAGTCTGACAGGCTCGGCCGGTGCTCGGCTGACTGTGACCGACACGCTGCAAGACCCCAGGTTCCACATAGAGAGCACCCCTCCTCCTGTTAACCTTCTGGCCGTCAGCGTGAATCTGTCAGTCCCAGTCCCCATCGACGTCGGCAGTGCATCCCAGGAAGCGAAGAGCTAGGGCGAGGCATCTGGGGAATGGGAGGAAGGCACCCATGAAGGTCATCGTCCTCGCCAGCCAAAAGGGTGGAGTGGGTAAAACCACAACATCTGCCAACATCGGTTCGAGCCTTGCCAGCGGGGGAGCCCGCGTCGGCATGGTCGACCTCGAGCTCCAGGGCCAGCTCGGAGTCTCTTTGGGCGCGTTCGCGCGCAAGCCCCAGGACATCGGCAGCGCCCTGATCGACTACATCGACGCGGTCGACGCAGACGATCTTGCAAGCATGGTGTCCCTGAGTAGCCGCATGGTTGATAGGAGCGTCCTGCTCAAGGACTTCGAGAACCCCGGCACGCTCAGCGTCATCGGCTCGGTTATGAACGTGACTGATCGCGCTCGCACCGAAATCGCCAAGCGTGGTTGGGAGGCGGTGTCAAGCCTTCGCCATCTGCTCCTCACGTTGCAGGACGACTTCGACTTCATCATCGTCGATACCCCGCCCTCAGCTGACGCCCTGGCCTCCGTAGCCCTCGCCGCAGGCGACTACGTAATCGCCGTCTGCAACCCGAGGCTCGCAACCGCAGACGGAGCTCGCGTCGTTCGAAACAACGTTGCGAAGGTGCCGGAGCGCACTGGAGGCACCTGCCGCCCAGTCTTCCTCGGAACGGTAATCAATGAGGCTCAACCTCCGTCGAAACGCACCGACGAAGCAGACGCCGTTGAGGCCTTCCTCAACAAGCACGACCTGGCACCGTTCGCGAAGGAGATCAGGACGAGCCCGCAGATCTCCGCGTCGTACGGCATCAGCCGGCCCATTGTCATTGATGAGCCCGCCTACGCGGCCAGCGGCTGGTTTGAGGACCTCACCGTCGAGATCATCGACCGGATTCGGGGTCTGTCATGACGTCCTCGCCGGATGAATCGACGCAGGAGTCGACGAAGTCCCCTCGGAAGAGGGGGCGAGGCAAGGCACGGTCCTTCGACTTCAGCGCCATCGAGCACGTGGGTAACGACGCCACTGAGGGCGGCTTCCTGGGGGATGACGCCGCTGAGTCCGAGCGACGAGGAACACCAACTGCGGAAGCAGCGCCGCCCACGCTCACTCTTGACTACGACTCTCCTGGGCCGAGCCAGAGGGAGGACACCAACACCAACCCGGTATCGGAAGCCCGCCTTCCCGCCCAGGATGGAGCGGAGGCCTCGCCGGCATCAGTCGCGTCCGGGGCCTCGCGTGTCGTTCCCTCACCGTCCCAGCCGCCGGAGGGCGGAACCACCCCCCAGGAACCTGCGGAGAGTTCCTCCGAGCCCGAAGCAGACGTCCCGGAGGCGTCCCCAGCGGCCGAACCGGCTGAGGAAGCCGAAGAGGCCGAAGAGGCCGACGGAGCGGAGGCTCCGCCAATGCCCTCGGCGGCGGGCCGTCGCAGGAACGATGGTCCCGGGTTCACTGCGGCCTCGGCCGAGCCGACTCTCAAGCCGCGGACTCGCAGGAAGGCTGCCGGCACAAAGCCTCCGATGCAGACCGCCGTGCTCGGCTCGTTCATAAAGCACAGGACGGAGCGCAACTGGCCGACTTGGTCCGGCCGCATCGAGGGAGAAACCAAGTCGAGGCTCCTCCAGAAGGCCGATGACGACGCCGAGTCTTCTGGGCGGAATCTCATGCCTGGGCACTACCTTGACGCTGCGCTGAGGTTGGTGAAGGACTTGAGCCCCGAGGAGCTCGCGGCCATCGCCAATGAGTGGCTGATTGACAAGTGGTCCGGCGAGCACCCGCCCGGCGTGAGCATCCAAGCTGGAGTGTCTCCGGACATGTACCAGTTCCTTAAGGGGCTCAAGCGTCACCTGCGCGGTCAGCGAGGAGCCGGTAGCGGCGGTCTCATCCTGGATGTGGTCTCGGCTGCTGTGGATCGCTTCCTCGACGCCGCCGACGACGAAGGACCCTTCCCGCCCGCTCGCTAGAGGTCACGCAAGAGGGGTGGCCCGACCCAGGTGGTCGGGCCACCCCTCTCTCTTCTGCAGTTTCACGTATTCACCCACTTCCACGCACGCGATACATCAGGCGCTGCTACACGCACCCACGCATGCGGTCCGACGGTCAGCCTGGCCTCTTCACCACGCACCGCACCCATCCGCAGCACCTCTCACCATGACACTGTCACACTCACCGAACGACCAACGTGCTCCTGACACTCTCACATCACCACAACCTGAACGCCCAATTCATGCAGGTAAAGGCCATTTCCGTGGGCCGTCGCGATGAACCCCGGTCTGAAGATCCGACACACGGTGGTTCTGTCATTACCAAGACACGACTGATCGGTGAGTAGGATGCTCTTGATTGAAAGCGAGGACTGATTCATGAGCACGGCGCCCAGCGGTTGGTCACTCCGCGCCCTGGCACAAGAAGCACACGTCCTGCCCAAGGTGGCCCGCGACGCCGCCGAGGAAGGAGTGATCGACGCCCAGCACACCGTGGAGACGGACATTGTCCTTGTCCGCCTCTACGGGGCCTTGAAACGCCTTGTCTGGCCCGAAGAGCGCCGGCCGGCCAACAAGGACCAGGGACTCCGGGTCTGGGAAGCCATAACGATCGAAACCGCTCGAGCAGCGCTTCCAGACGAAATGCACGACGACACGGGCCTCTTCATTCACCAGACGGGTTGCGAACTCGTCTCCGGCCCGGGGCCCAAGGCCCTTGCCTTCTTCAAGTTTGCAGAACAACCGTTCTACTACGCCCCGCTGGGTCGATGGTTCAACGAGCTGCCGACCCGACGCCGTCTCACGAGCGAGGCCGCAGAGAAGACCGAGGACTGACAGCGCCATCACATCCCGAGTAGATCGACCGAGATCCACCCGAGAGGCGCAAACGAGAACTGGCCCGGGACTCCGCAATCCCGGGCCAGTCACGTCGAGGAGGTGAGCGTCGCTCCACATCCCTAGCTGAATACCCGTCGCGCGTCCGGCCTCCCAACCTCCCAAGGCGGTGCCGTTCGGCGATGAGGGTTTCCCTCTTCCCTCCTCGACTGGAGCAGATCATAGCTACCCGTACGAGGGTCGGCTCAGTCATGCCTGAAGCAGGCGCAAGCCTACCCAAGAAGTCCAAAAATCCAGACCGCGCGCCGTCGACCACAGGCAGCTCGTCAGAGGCTCTGCGCATGGCCGACCGACCGGGTATGGCCCTACAGCTGGGGCGCGGCATGGGGTTCCGGCTGTTGACGGCCGTCCGCGCTCTGCTGGCCGATCCCCGGCTGGCCGGTCGCAAGGATGTGGTGCGTCTCGGCACCCTGGTGCTGATGGCGAAGGCCAGCCATGGCAGTTGCCGCGTTGAGATCACGGCCAGGGAGCTGGGTCGTTGGCTCGGGGTGTCGGAGTCGACCGTCGACCACGAAGTACTCAACGTTCTTCGTGACGTTGATGCCGTGGCTGCACGCGTGCTGCGGGGCGGCGACGGTCTGCCGACCGGTGTCGAGTATCGGGTGCAAGCGCTGTGGGAGGCCCGAAACGACGTCGGCGCACCTTTGGCGTTGGCGAAGGCCGAATTGGCGACGCTGCTGCGGTTCCTGGAGGAGTTGTTCGCTCCGGGGTGGGGTGAGCAGTGCGCCACGCCTCCTGGTCTGCTGGTTAAAAAGGGGCGGCGGGGGAGGGGTGCGGCGTCGGATCGGCTGGCTCTGGTTCTGCTGGCCTTGCATGCACGGCCGGACGGGCGGGTGCCGTTGGTCGGTGGCCCGTTGGCAAAGACGGTGGCTCGTCATGGCCGGGCGGCGGTGACGCTGGCGCGGATGCTGGGGTGCCGTGCGCCCGTGGCCGCGACGGTGCTGGGCCGGCTCGTGGCAGCGGAAGCGGTGACGGTCGCGCCGGGTCGACTCGTGGTGCCAGCAGTGGCAGCCGCCCATGGGTCCGCGGCCGCGGTCCCGGACGCTCCGGAACTTGAGAGTTCCGCACCTGCTGATCCCGCGTCTGCCGGTGATGCGGCGCGCTGCGTTCGGTGTGCCGGGCACGAAGAGGCCGACGTCCTTGTGGTGGAGGGGAATGGGTGGCGGCAGCTGTCCTGGGATGACCTTGAGGGCGCCGAGGAGGGTTCCGGAACTGCACCCAGGGATCTCGACGACGCTGGTAGCGATCTTTTCGCAGGTCAGACCGCCTTTGAGACGTTCGAGGCCAGTCGTGCTGCTGCAGACCCTCACACCGACCACGCTGTTGTGGCTGATGTACGTGGTGAGAGTGCTGGAGGTCTCGGGTTTTCCGGCGAAGCCGCGTCGGGGTACTGCCGTCAGCCGGTACGCGCGTGCGAGGGCGAGAACTCCCCAGCGCCGGAGGATGGTGTCCACGATGACGTGACGGTCGTCGACGGCGGGGCCGACCCGCTTCGCGGGGACAAGCCTGATCTGCTGCTGACGGTGGGGCAGTCGGGTTCGTCGGCCGCGGCGTCGACGCTTGAGGCGTGGCGGGATGCGTCGGGGGGGCCACCGCCGGTGTGGGCTCAGGTGCCCAAGGGACTGGAGCGTGTGCTGGAGCCGGTGGCCATGGTGTGGGGCCGGCTGGACCGGCTGACGACCCGGCGATACGTCACCAGGGTGGTTCGGGCGCGGCTCGGCGAGATCTCGGGGGCGTGCGGTCCGGAGGTGGATGCCGAGCGGATCCTGCGGGAGCGGCTCAAGCGCCGGTTGGCGGAGCAGGGCACGGTGCCGGTCACCGACCCAGTGGGCTGGCTGGTCGGCCGTGCTCTGCCGCGCCGGGCGGTGTGTCCCGACGGGCGGTGCGACGACGGACGGCGGATGGACACCCGGGCGGACTGCGCCGCCTGCCAGATGCTGGTCCTAGACGGACGGGCGCTGCGGTCCCGTGCCTTTGCCAAGGCGACAACGGCTCTGGCCGACGGCCGGGTTGACCGGCCGGTGTTCGAGGCGGAGCTGAACGCGTGCTGGCAGCGGGAGGCCGCCGCCGCGGCAATCCGCCGTGAGGAGGCGGTCCGGGAGCGGCATGCCCGTGAGCGGGTGTGGGCCGAGCAGCGGGCCCGGCACGCGGCCCAGGAGGCCGCCCAACAGGCGCTTGCCTGCACGGTCTGCGGGAAGCCGGAGACAGCCGGCCTCTGCGGCCGGTGCCGCGACGAGCGCCGCGTCGAGGAACTGGTGGCCGAGGCCCTCGACGTGGCGGTGGCCACCTGGGGCATGGGCGGCGAGGCGTACCGGCTTGATGCCGTTCACCGGACCGAGCGGGACATGCGCGGCGCCGTCGACCAGGCGGTGACGGACCTGCTCGCCGCGGGCGGAGGTGTGTTCGCCGAGTCGGTGGCACTCGCGGCGCGGCTGGCCGCGGAACTCCAACTGGGCGCACTGCAGCGCCGGGCCGTGAACCACTTCGCCTACCAGTCGCCGGCCCAGGCCGAGTACGAGAAGGTCTTCGCCACCGAGATGCGGCGCAGCCACCTCCACCCCAGCGTCGACGAGGCCCACGAGGCCGCTGAAGAGGCCGCCCAGACGGCACGGTTCAACACGGCGCACGCGCTCCTGAACGACCGGCTGCGTACGCTGCGGGCCGCCCGGCCCACGGCCGAGGCGGATGCCGAACCCGACTGGTACGCGCAGGCGGCCGCTCAGGTCCGCGGCCTGATCCGCCCCGCGCCGCCGGAGCACGCCGTGTCCGTACGACGGTCCTCAACTCTGGCTGGCCAGCCGGCGGGTGGCAGCGGGGCGCCGGCGGGGGTGGGGG